>JAHEJB010000180.1 GCA_024639085.1 Rubricoccaceae bacterium
CCGACGCAGTTTATATCGCCGACGAAAATGAACCTGGCGAACGCCTCGAATTTCATGGCCGCGTGCTTGACGTTCAAGGCTTACCAGCGCCTGGCACTTCAATTACAGCATGGCAGACGGATGCGAAGGGCCTTTATAACCGGCCCGAGGACAATACCAGAGAACCACGTTTGCAGGCTGAGTCAATCACTGATGAGAGCGGCGGATTCCGCTTTTCCACCATTCGACCGGGTGCTTATCCTGGAGGTGGAAACCCGCAACACATCCATCTTACTATTCGGGCTCCGGGCCATGATCTGAGGTATACGACCTACTGGTTCGATGACGACCCGATTCTCACGCCGAACCTTAGAGGCAACCTGGACAATGAGACTGTGATTGTCTCACTTTCGCAGGACGGCGCAGGAACGTGGACGTTCTCACACGATATCAGGCTGGACGGCGACTAGACTAGTTGCACTGTGCAAGCCAGATTTCAAATGAGAGCAATAGCTCATCAAAACGATCTTTCAGATATCAAAACGCTCCTTTCGGCTGCAGGGTTGTGCTACGAAGACCTCAAGCCCGAGCATATGGAGCACTTTCTGTGTCTCCACCAAAACGGCGAACTGATTGGAGCCGTGGGACTGGAAGTGTTTGGCGGGGATGCATTACTCCGCTCCCTGGTTATTTCACCCAATCACCGAGGAAAGAGGTTAGGGATTCATTTGGTGGATGGCATTGAGGAGCATGCGGAGGACGCCGAGATAACAACTCTGTATCTCTTGACAACCACTGCCGATCGCTTCTTTGCCCAACGGGGCTACGTCACTATTGAGCGACATGCTGTACCGGAAGCCATCGGCCAAACCACCGAGTTCGTATCTTTCTGTCCGGATTCCGCGGTCTGCATGCGGAAAACTCTTGGCTAGAATCTACCAGCTGTAGCCAAGGGAAATCATCTGCCCTGTTCCAAAGCCTGTGTCCAGTGGAAGCATCGCATAGTCGACACGGAACGAGCTGACAGCTAGGCCCGCGCCGGCTGAAACACTCCGAACAGCGTCTCCGAAGACGTAGCCGCCACGTAGCGTGAGCAAGTCGAACAACGTTGCCTCTCCGCCAACATGGACGTGGGTAGGATCAGTCTCTTCGGATCGATGGACAACCTCGGCATGCAACGCGGTTGAGAGCAACGCAGTGCTCTCCGTCGAGGAGATCAGCTGAAACGGACGAAGCGAAATGCCTCCGCGGTAGGTCGTAGGAAGTGGCGTCGCGACGGCGTCCAGTTCGTTCATATCGCCAAGATGTTGAACTGCACCTCCAACGCGAATGCCATCCATTGCTTCAATCTGGACGCCTCCATCGAACGCAAAGCCGCTCGCCGACTGATCAAAAACACGCTCTGATATCATTTTCCCAGCTACGCCAATCTGAACGGGGCCAAACCGGCGAGCAACGGCAGCACCGACAGCGAAGTATTGCACATCAAACGTGCCCTCTGCCGGACCAGGCAAATCACGGGCTTCGAGATCGCCCGAGGAAGTCGAGAGCACGTAAAGCCCGGCTCCTCCCCTCTCTCCCAAACCAAATCGTCCAGCGATTCCAAGCGTCCGCGCGTCTGCGATCCAGTCCTGAAAGGTCAGCGCAAGACCGTTTCTATCGCCTGAGGCAAGCCCCGCTGGATTGAAGAAGGCTGAGAATGGCCCACTTCCCGATGCCGTGTACGCTCCCCCGGCAGCTTGTCCCGACGGATCGGGGTCAAGAGTTAGAAAGGCAAGACCGTTCGTTTGCGAGCATACGGGCGCGGCAAACAGGATCGCCAAAAAGACAGCCGACAATTGATGGTAGATCGCCGCTTCCAATGCGGTCCGCGGTCGTCCGTCAGCGGTCGGCGAAAGCCACATCATAACTCAACGTGCACGGTCACAACGTGCATCAACCCATTTGCGAAGGGCTCCAGAACGGCCGCGTAGTCTAAGCGCGCATCGAGATCGCCGAACTGCTGGCGAATAGCGAAGCCTGCGCTCGGCGTGGCTTCACCAAGCGAGCCAGCGGCCAACCGGTCGTAGCCAACACGAAGTGCGAAGGGCTCCGCTAACCAGTATTCGCCGCCGATTCGTACTTGAGGTTGCAGCAAACCAAGCTCCGTCGTGGTTGTTGTCGGTACAGGTGTACCGGCAATTACGCCAATCCCTGTAACGGATTCTACGTCCGCACGCTGTATTTGAGATTCAACTTCGGCTGAAATCATCCCACGTCCCGCTGGGAGTTGATACGCTGCTCCCAAACGAATTCGGGTCGGAAATTTGTCTGTGGTCTGGCTTCCCGCATCGCCAAGCAGAGAGGACGTATCCCAATCGTATTTGGCAAGGAGGTCGTCTACGGCGAAACCTACTGCAAATTGATCGGAGAGTTTGCCCGTTAATCCCAATGAGATGCCTAGCGACGTAGGCGCGTCTACTCCTGCGAACAGATCGGCGCGGTAGATGCGTAGCCCGAGTCCGGCCGAGATACGATCCGAGAAGCGCGTCCCGAACGCGAGGAAGAAGGCATATTCGTTCGTGGAATAATCTTCCGTGTGATATCCGCTGCCGTCACGCCCATCAATTCCTGATACGCCTCCGTGGATGACACCTCCGGCAATTCCGGCACGTGGACGCAGCGGTGCCGCAAACTGCAAATGCTGCAACTGGCGATCGAACGACATGAATGCCGCCGAGATGTCGAGGCTCTGCGCTGCTGTAAAGGGAGCGAGGGCGGGGTTGTGGTACGGACTCGCATAGCCGAACACGTCGGCAGTATGCGTGCCACCCATGGCTATTGAACGCGCCCCGAACCCGAAGCGAGCGAATGAGCCAGCATACTGCGCGTGGGCCTGTGAGCCGAACGCGAGGATCAAGAGTGCAAAAGTCAGTTTCTTCATCACGTTACCTCAGCACCAGAATTTTGCCCGACGCTTCGCTACCACCGACATCGACCACATAAAAATAGGTTCCGTTTGCGATGCGCGTTCCGTCGTCCGAAAGGCCGTCCCAGAGAAGCTCGTTGGCGCCTGAGCGAACGGGCGTTTCAAGCTCTCGAACAAGGCGCATCCCGAAATCGAAGATGCGAAGATTGGCCGTCCCGTCCGACGTCAGATCGAGGCGGATCCGGCAGTAGCCATCAACGCCCGGAGTGAACGGATTGGGATACGCGTAGGCATCTACCGTGGGTACCGCTTCCGTTGGCGTTGTTGGATTTGTCGGCACGCTCACGCGGAACGCAGACCACGTTGCCCCACCGTTCGTGCTCTTCATCAGGCCATCCCCATGTCCGGCCCAGAGCACGCCGCTCGGCGATCCATCGTTAACAACAGCGACCGAGAACACGCCCGATTCGGCGTCGACGGGAATGACGTTGTTCTGTGCATCGAGAAAAGTTGTAATCGTTCGCCATGTGTCTCCGCCGTTTTCTGAGACGTATAGTCCATCCCTTCCGGCGACATATACCCTCCCTCCGTAGAAGGCCGTGTCGTAGATGCGACCACTTGTTATGAGCTTCGGCGCGAAGATGGGGTCGCCATTCTCGTCGTCGCCCAGCCAGGCCGTCAGGCTGAATTCCTCAGATGGGTCGTCGGCAGGCCATCCGATCACCCAAACAGGATTCCGTGGGTTTTCTGCACTACCGACTGGAAAAGCAGGATCGCCAACGTGCTGCTCTTCAATCGACGTGACAAAGTTGCCCGCGATGCTATTCTCCGTGCCATTCGCAGCAAAACGCCGCCACGCACGGTCTCCTGTTGCTGGATCAATGTCGGTTGTATCCGAGCGACTCACGCCTGCTGCCGTACCCGTCCACACCGTTCCGGCCTCATCCACGAGTATGGCAAATCCGAGGAATCCATTCTGTTGCTGACCGCCACGAATAGGGGCGTACTCGAAATCGTACGGGGTTTGGGGATCCAGACGGTCTGTTGTATCCGGCGGAAGTACGATGCGCTGCCACGTTGCGCCATTGTCTGAGCTGCGGCGAACGCCGCTCGCCCACCCTGCGACCCACACATCTCCCGACGCAGGATCGTAGTCAATGTCAAACGGTGGACTCT
>JAHEJB010000003.1:0-6678 GCA_024639085.1 Rubricoccaceae bacterium
TGCTCGTGGCATGGTTGTACGATGGCTGGGGCCTCGGTTGGTTGTATTCAGCCTGGGGAATGGCTCTGGTTATGTCGCTAGGCGGTGTTCTGAGTGCAGCGCTCGTGTGGAGCATTCCGGCCTTTCACCGCGCGCTCGCAGGAACTGGCCGACTAGCTCAACGCGTTCATCGTCGCGCAGAGTCAGCTTTTCTCGAAGAAGAGGTACACCAAACACGCGATCGAACGGGCATTCTATTATTCATCTCGTTGTTCGAACACCGCATTGAAGTCATCGGAGATGCTGGTATCAACAAGGTTGTGGCGCAGGAGGAATGGGAAGAGATGGTCAACCATATTCGTCAGGGAATCAAAAAGAATCGGTTCGCAGATGGTCTCGTTGATGCCATCAAAATGTGCGGCGAGTTGCTACGTCGCAGCGGCGTCGGCATTCGGGACGATGACGAAGACGAACTTTCCGACGAAGTCCGTATACGCACGGAATAAAAGATGCGCGCTTTTCTCGTCATTTGGATCCTGCTTCTGGCGCTGCCTGTTATTGCCCAACCGGACGTTCCACCGGAAGGCCGCTGGGTTACAGATCTTGCAGAATTGCTTGGTCCGGATGTAGAACAGGCTATCACGGATCAACTCATTGCCCACGAAGACTCCACGACGAATCAAGTCGTCTTAGTAACAATTCCCTCGCTGGAGGGGAGTACTGTTGAGTCCTACGCACGACGTGTTTTCAATACGTGGGAGGTTGGGCAAGAGGGACGTAATAATGGGGTGCTGCTCCTCGTCGCCCGCGATGATCGCGAATTAAGAATCGAAGTCGGGCTTGGCCTAGAGGGCACCCTGACCGATTCCGAAGCAGGTAGGATCATTCGAAACGTGATCGTTCCTCACTTCCGCAATGGGGATTTCGAAGCAGGCATTCTTGGTGGAGTGACCTCCATCATCGTAGAGCTCGAAGCCGCACCCGGCGAAAAGCCCTTTGCGTTCGCCGAGCCGATTCCCTATTCGCGACGAGGAATCGATGGAGAATCAATCTTTGCCTTCCTGGTTGCCCTCGTCGCACTTCTCGTTGCTTTCTGGCTCGGAATGCGCTGGGTCACGAAAACAGGCGGTTACTCACGCTCGCGGCGGACATGGAGCTTCATTTTTCGGCTCTTTGTTGCAGGCCCGGCCCTCGGCCTCTTTCTTTTCCTGATTGTTCCGGTAATGAGACAGTGGATAGGGGTTGGAGCTTATGAGTGGTGGCCAGGCTTCTTCTGGGGGATCCTCACATGGCCGTTTTTGGTTCAGCTCGCTGAAGGTCGCGTGGCTGCATCCCCGCTTTGGCAACGGTTTCGTCAGACGCAGCGCTATATCGAGGCCGAAAAGGCGAAGGCAAAAAAGGCCGGAAAGAAGGTCCAGATTCATTCGTTTGGGAGAACCATCTGGTACGATGGCCGTGCGCCCACTTATTCATCAGGCTCAAGCGGCAGCTCATGGAGCAGTAGCTCCAGTTCGTCATCGTCTAGTTCATCCAGTAGTTTCTCAGGCGGTGGCGGGTTTTCGGGCGGTGGAGGTGCATCTGGAGGATGGTGAATAGGCGAGCAACTCTAGTCTTCTTGATCACCGTTGTTTGCTTGAGCGCCGCGGCTCAGGAGATCCCACCATTCACGGGCTACGTGGTGGACAACGCGGGCATCCTGTCTCCTCAAACTGAAGCGACGATCGCCTCGCTACTTGACAATTTCGAAGAGCAATCAACTAATCAGATCGCGGTCCTTACGATCCCTTCGCTTGACGGAGAGTCGATCGAAACCTACGCCAACCGCGTGTTCAGGGCCTGGGCCATTGGCAGAGCAGATTTGAACAACGGTGTTCTCCTGCTCATCGCCAAGAACGACCGCGAACTCCGAATTGAGGTGGGCTATGGCCTGGAGAGCTCACTAACCGATGCCGATGCAGGCCGCATCATCCGCCACGTGATCGTTCCACTTTTTCGCGCCGACGATTTCGAGGGGGGTACGCTGGCCGGCGTCAATGCGATCATCGGGACCATCAACGGCAGCTATTCACCTCCAATAGGCAGCGAGAGTAGCGACGACGACATGCCCTGGTGGGGTGGCCTCATATTCCTGTTCACGCATGGGTTGTTGCCACTCGGTATCGGCGTCCGGTCACTCGTCAGTCCACCGATCAGTCGCTACTTCACGCTCCTTTTCACGCTGATGTTCATGGTCCCCGTCGTCTTCATTCTCGGCGGGTTGTGGCTTGGCGGTGACGTGTTAATTGTCGGCACGGTTATCGTCCTGCTCTACATCGGTGGATACATCGCTGCCGACATCTACATGAGCAACTCGCCGAAGTGGCAGGACATTCGCAAGCAGGTTCGTGCCGCGCAAAAGAGCGGCAAATCTACTTCGATTGACGCTGGGTGGATTTCTTTTTCTGCAGGCGGCTCATCCTCGAGCGGTGGCGGCGGCGGATTCAGCGGAGGAGGTGGAGGATCCTCAGGCGGTGGTGGTGCTTCGGGTAGCTGGTAGCAAGCTAGCCGAACGCTTAGCACTCGCCAAGAGGTTGAACTCGAAGGACGATTCCATCTGCGTCCTCAAAGACAAGCAAATCGCCGCTGACACGGTAGGGATGTTCCTGCGTATCGAGACGAGCTCGCAGCAATTGCCACGAGCGACGCGGAAGGCAAAAGCCGAGCTGGCTCACATTGGCAAGTTGCTCAGCATTCGGATCGGCTTCGACAATTTCGAGTACGTCGCAGTCCTCAGCGTCCACAAGAACAGCGTGCAGTCGGCTTGGCTCAGTCGGGTCAAGTTCGACAGTACGAAGGGACAGCCCGAGCGTCGACACGTAGAAGTCCAGCGCCTTGTCGAACTGAGTGGTGCTGACGCAAACGTGGTTAAGCCAGATCGTTGACGATGGCCGGCGAAGGGCGCGCTCGGCAAGGTATTCGTGGGTGATCTGACGTCGAGAGGGAGAAGGTAGGAAGGCCATGAATGGAAGGGAGCGTGCTGGAAAGCGGCAGAGTGGGTGAGCCGCGTACGAATTGCTCTCCTCTTTTCACAGGCTGTGCCACAGAGGAAGGCGTTGGTATACCTTGGTGCCGCGTAATGCTTCCGCACGATTCGACGCAAGTGTTCTCTGAATGCGCACTACCGATACTTTTGCGTCTCGCTTCGGGAAGCAGTTGGTGGCTAGACTACCGTCGTTCGGTTCAATGCCTTGTGCGCAAAACGGAGAGCATCTGCGAGTCTCTCGGCGTCTTCGAGCGTGTTGTAGATATACGCACTGGCGCGAAGTGATGTCTCCGGGAATTTGACACCGCTTGACAAGTGAGCATGCAAAGGCATCGTGCAGTGATGTCCAGCGCGGACCATTACACCCTGGGCATCCAGAAGCACGGCCAGATCATGCGGGTGGATGCCGTCTATCTGCAGCGCCACGATCCCTCCTTCGACCTCGCCGCCTTCCGGAGGACCGATCAAGCGAACGCCTTCTATCGAGCGAATCAATTCAACCGCATGCTTCCCCCAGTCGAGTTCGTAGGCGGCGACGGCTGCCATGCCCGTTGCGTTCTTGTATTCGACCCCATTCAAATGGTCACAGGCGGCAGCAAAGCCAACGGCCCCGGCTGCGTTGGGTGTGCCTGCATCGTACTGGGCAGCGCCGCTAAGGTAGGTAGAGCTTTCGACTGAAACTTGCTCGATCATCCCACCGCCTGTCTGATAGGTAGACATTTGATCGAGCAATTCGGGATTTACTACAAGCGCGCCGATTCCAGTCGGCCCAAGCATTTTGTGGGCGCTGAAGGCAAGGGCATCGCACTGCAACTCCTCCATGTTAACCGGACGGGTTGGGACGGATTGAGCCGCGTCGAGTACGGTTAAAGCCCCGGCTGCTTTTGCGGCTGTAAAAACTTCGCCAACAGGATTCTCGACGCCCAGTACGTTCGAGACATGGGCCATCGCGACAAGTCTGGTCTTGCTTCCAATTAGATTCAGCGTTCCTGGCAAATCCAAGGTGCCATTAGGATACAGCGGGGCGTAGCGAATCGTTGCGCCAGTTCGCCGTGCAGCCTCTTGCCACGGCGTAAAGTTTGAGTGGTGCTCTTGTGGACTGACGACAATCTCATCGCCTACTTTCAGGTTCTCTTCGGCCCACGCCCGAGCGATAATGTTCAGTCCTTCGGTTGTGCCCTTTGTAAAAATAAGTTGCCCCGCATCTGCACCTGCGAATACCGCTACCGTCTTCCGTGCTTGCTCGTATAGATCCGTCGCTCGTTGGCTCAGTTCGTACACACCACGGTGGACCGGCGCGTTCTCTTCGGCGTAGAACTTGGCAATCCGGTCAATGACGGCGCGAGGTTTCAGCGTCGTCGCCGCCGAGTCGAGGTAGCACGGTCGATCATCCTGATTGAGCAGGGGGATCTCTGAGGATGGCAGGGGGAGCATCATTTCGGGAGGGGCGTATCGCGGCACGCCTGTACGGCAATTGTTGGGTGGCTATAGGAAGCCCAAAGTCAGCTTGGCCTCTTCGCTCATCATCTCCATAGAGTAGGTAGGCGTGAAGGTGAGGTCCAGCGTGACGTGATTGATGCCTTCCAACGCATTTATGCCTTGCTCAACTTCCGCGGGAAGGGTTTCGGCGGCTGGGCAATTTGGCGCGGTAAGCGTCATCCGTACCGTGGCGTTCGCACCTTCGTCAGTTTGCTCCAGATCCCAACCGTAAATAAGCCCCAGATCCCAGATAGGTACGGGGATCTCCGGGTCGTAGATGGTTTTCACGACATGGACCATCGACTCTTCAAGCGGAGAAAAGTCCTGATCACGGCCATCGATGAGGAAATCGCGCGTGGTCATGCTCGCGGAAAGAGGATAGGGAAGAGCGCCGGAGGCGAGAGGAGAATCTGCAGACATGGAGGTGAAAGCTTTGGAGCCTCAGGTTGTTTCCTGTTCATCGACAACGCGCTCTCACTCTGCAATTGAGCCGTTTGTGATGTGAAAGAGGGCATTCACAGGAATTCGCTCTTCTCCCGCTATAATTGCCAACCATAACGGAGAACGCTGTGACAGCTTGCGTTTGAGATGCGACCACTCGTACACATGCTGTTCGTTGGTGGCCGCCATCAACTCGTTTTTCGCGCGTCAATGATCTTCGATGCATTGAAGTTGTAGATCCGCCGGGTTGCCTCCCGTTTCACGACAGCCAGATACGCGCCGATCGCCCCAAGCGATTGAACTTGCTCCCGGAATCGCAACAATTGCGGTCGATTTCGATAACCTGTGGTCTCGCCCATCAAAACTTTCTGCGCGAACAGCCCTTCGCGCCACAAGCCAACAAGACCTTTTAAGTTCTGCAGTTTTCAATGAAGAGACCAGAGTCGCACGAGCTACCGCTTCAACGCAAAGATCGCAGCCAATACGAACAGCGGCGCCCACAAGAACCACGGTGCGCCGACACTTGCCGCAATTGTACCGGAAACGAGTGATGAACCAGCAAGCAAGCTGGACTTCACCCCAGCCATCGGGTTCTCCGCGGGTTTTCGCATCTGTGTTTCGAGGAAGCGCAAGCCCTCTGCCGCGAGCGACGGACTCTTGACCATCAGATCCACCAATTCCGGCGCACCTTTCACGCTTTCCTTCATCAACGCCAACGGATTGAATTGGCTCAGGAACAACCTGTTGATGTGTTTCTGAGACACTTTCGCGACATCGAAACCTGGAAGCAGGATTTGTCCGACACCTTCGAAGGTAATTAGCGCTTTGGTCATCAATACCAACTCGACGGGGAAGTACATCCGGTAATGCGCGCCGAGACTGACCGATTCCATGATCAACTGCGCCAGCGAAAAATTGCCGTGCTTCGTGGCCGCATTGAATCGACGAACCAGGTCGGCTACCGCTTTCTTGAATCCTAACTGGTCTGCTTTCGGACCCAGTTGGGCAACGCTCGTCAGGTAGCGGGCTGCATTCTCCGAATCACCCGTGACCAGTGAGTAGTAGTAATACATCAACGTTCGCCTCAACTCCCCGTCGAAGTAGCCCACCATGCCGAGGTCGATAAATCCGAGACTCGGCCTGACGATCCCGGCCTCGTCAGGTTCGGCGTCCAATACAAAGAGGTTGCCTGGATGTAGATCGGCGTGGAAAAAGCCATCGGAGTAGAGCATGCGGATGATGGCCTGTGCGCCGAGATCCACCAGTCGTTCTCGCGCTTCCTCTGGCAACGCGCGCGACGCCGGCGTGTCGGGGCGTATGCCATCGAACAGTTCCATTGTGAGGACGAGGCGGCTCGAATATTCGCGGTAGATCTTCGGAAACCTTATGTCTTCGACATCGCTGAAATTCAACGCGAACTGCTCTGCGTTGTCGGCTTCGAGCCGAAGGTCAACTTCGCGCAGGGTGTATTCGGTGAACTCATCGAGGATGCGCTTCGGCTGAAAGCGCGAGAAGAAAACCTGTAGGAACGAGCCCAGAAACCCCAGCAAACGGGCGTCGCGCTTCAGGGTGACGTAGATGTTGGGTTTGACAACCTTCAGGATGACATCGTCACCGCCGATGGTTCGTGCGCGATGTATCTGCCCGATGGAGGCGCTGCCAAGGGGTGTTGGATCAACCCAATCAAACATCTCATCGATGGGGCGACCGAGCCCTTCTGTGATGCGTTCCAGGTAATGCGCAAACGGCATCACCGG
>JAHEJB010000003.1:6778-49047 GCA_024639085.1 Rubricoccaceae bacterium
GGCGTTCTCTGGTTCTATCGGAACAGTTCCTTCCAAATTGACAGGGCTAGGCAAGGGGTATCGGCAGACGCGTTCGCAGCTTCATTCTGAAACCCGCCAACGGGACAGCGGATTCCTGCGCTGAAACGCCGTTCAAGTCAACAAGTTGATAGAACCTACCTATTTCGGCCGAATTTTTCGTGGCTGGAAACCCAGTCGTTGGAGGAGATAGCACTAGCAAGACTGATTTCGCCAGCCAGAACCACGCCAGCAACGATCTCCGCGAACTTCTTCACGCCGTCGCGGCCAGCACAACCAAGCATCCGTAAACACTCGTTCTGCGTCGCGAGGCCTGTCCCGCCACCGTGCGTGGCGACAATAAGACTTGGGATCGTGATCGACATATACAGGTCGCCCGTAGGAGTGAGATCACAGTAAAGAAGGGCTGCACTTGATTCGGAGACATTAGCAACATCCTGCCCTGTCGCGATAAACATGGCCGCAATGCCATTTGGCGAATGGAGGCCATTATTGTTGACGCCCGCGAGAGTGGAGCCAATCTGCGCGATTCCGTAGTGGTAGAACAGGTCCCGCGGCTCAACGCGCATATAGTGCCGGAGGTTGTCTGCCGTGATCGTGCATTCGGCTGTGACGCGCTTACCCCGCGTGTGCATGATGTTCACCATGCTCGCTTTCTTGTCGGTCGCGAAATTGCTCTCGAGGAAAAAACGGCGGATGTCGTCGTTGTTCTCGAGAATCCACGAACACGCGGCAAAGGTGGCGCGACCAACCATGTTTTGTCCTGCAGCGTCGCCTGTTGTGAAGTTGAATCGACAAAACGCAAACCGATTGGAGAGATACGTGTCGATGTATTGAAGCTTGCCGACGCTTGTCGTGGACTCACCCGCCTTCCGGATCGAGTCCATATTGTCTGCGAGCCACTGCTTGAAATCCCGCGCTTCGCGAGCCGTTTGAAATACGAAGACAGGAGCACGTTGCATCGCGTCGTCTACCACGGTGCATGTAACGCCTCCAGATAGGTTCAGCAATTTCATTCCACGATTGTAGCTAGCAACGAGAGTGCCCTCCGTCGTAGCCATGGGAATGAGATAATCGCCCTTCGCATGCTCGCCTTTGACGGTCAACGGCCCCGCAAAACCAATCGGAACCTGCGCGACGCCGGTGAATGCTTCAATGTTACCAGAGAGCTTAGTCGGGTCGAACGAGTAGTTCCATACATGCTCGAACTGTTCGCCCGTAAACTTTTCCACGAACTGCTGGCGGTCCTTTATTGCCGCGTCATCGTAATCAGCATCATGGCGCGGCACACGGATACGATCGGGCTCGTTTTCAACCACCGAGTCCTTGACCTTGAAACCAATCTTGCCCATTCCTTCGATCTCAAACTCCAGGGCGATCTTGTGCACACCTTCTCCAACCTTGATCCCCGGCGCATATATCTGGACCACTTTCCGCAAAGGGAAATCCACTGGATGCGACGAAGAAATGTCCGTTCCAGATAACGTGGCACCGTCTTCCAGCGTCATCGTTAGTTGGTCTGCCGCGACGGGAGTACCATTTACAGTCACTTTGTGCAACGCCGTCAGCTTTGCGTCCACCAAACGGTTTTTGAGGCTGAAGCTTACGCCGCCATTCAAGGGCGTGAGGCTACCGTTTGTATAAAGCTGTCGGAGAACGAGGGAAGGGATTTTCATAGCCGAACGCGGAATTTGGTCTGCAAATTATACAGTAAGCTTGAAAGAAGCAGAAATACGTAGGTCCCTCAATCTACGGTTTTGTGAGAGTCTTCAGGGGCCTTCGCGCGTAGACTGCACCAAACACACGGGACACCGACATGGCATCCGCAGCTGCAATTCTCATTGTTGAAGACGATCCTGACATCGCGGATCTACTCGAACTCCATCTCAGCGACATGGGCTACCGCGTCGATGTTGAGGGCGATGGCCGAGATGGTCTCGAACGAGCCCGCGTTGGTGATTATGCGCTCATCATTCTGGATCGTATGCTTCCAAGCATGGACGGAATGGATGTGTGCACGACGCTGCGGAACGATGGGATCCCGACACCTATTCTCATGCTCACAGCGAAAAGCGAGGAGATGGACAAGGTTCTCGGGCTTGATGTGGGCGCGGATGACTACGTGACGAAGCCGTTCTCCGTGCACGAGCTTCTCGCTCGCGTCAAGGCGCTCATTCGTCGTCGCAGATTAGATGGTACAGAAAACGAAGGCGATGCTCGCCGCGATATTGAAGTGGGGCCGCTCGCTCTTTCGCCGAATAAACGGACGGTTGAGCTTTACAACAAGCCCGTTGATCTGACGGCCAAGGAATTCGATTTACTTGCCCTGTTTGCGCGGCATCCTGGTCGAGCTTTCTCCCGGCAGGAGTTGCTGGATCTCGTGTGGGGTTACCAGTATGCTGGCTACAGCCACACGGTGAACTCTCACATTAACCGATTACGCGCCAAGATCGAGCCTGAGCCCGAACAGCCCACATTCATTCGCACCGTTTGGGGCGTCGGATATAGATTCGCCGAGGAGGAAGAGCTTGCCACAGACGAGCAACACGCCTGAGCAATTACACTGGTGGCAGCGATTTTACGTTCGGCTGGCAGCGCTTTTCCTTGTGCTCCTGCTCGGGCTGGGCATTCTGCTGGCGATGTTCTCGGTCGGTGCGACCGAGGAGGTCACGATTGCGGCCGATCAGGAATTACACCGCGATCTAGCGCGAGAACTTGCTCCAAGATTCGAGCCGCATCTAGCGGAGGGCGTAGACGAAGGGGCCATCAATGGCATCATCGCGGGGCTAACGCAGATCAACCGCCGCATCGATGTCTACCTCCTGGAGGCGGATGGTGAGATCAAGGGGTGGTTCATGGATGGAAGGGCGGAGCCGGTGCTGACGCACGTAACTCTAGGCCCGATCATGCGCTTTCTTTACGGTGATCCGCCTCCCATCCTTGGCGACGATCCAACTAGCGAAGGCGTCACCAAACCCTTCAGCGTTTCACCGATCTCTGTAATGGGACAGGAAGGTTGCTATCTGTACATTATTCTGCAGGGCGAAGACTACGATCACGTCTTTGAAATGCTGAGATCGGGACTGATGAAACAGCTCGTGCTTCGGGCTGCATTGCTTGCGTTCATCATCACTGCGCTGGTCGGGCTGCTCCTCTTCTGGTGGGTCTCACGGCGTTTGAGTAAGCTGCAAAGTGTAGTCACCGATTTCGAGAGTGGTCAGCTTGATCGTCGCTTTGATGTAAAGTCCAAAGATGAGATCGGACGGCTCGGTTCGACGTTTAACGTGATGGCCAATCGAATTGAAACGCAGGTGGAGGAACTACAGAACACAGATCGATTGCGGCGAGAGTTGGTTGCCAATGTGTCGCACGATCTGCGGAGTCCGCTGGCGTCGATTCAGGGTTACCTGGAGACGCTTCAACTCAAGGAAGGCACGCTCGATTCTGAAAAGCGACGGGGCTACATCGACGTAGCACTCGGGCAAACAAAGCGGCTTTCCAACCTGGTAGCACAGCTTTTTGAACTATCCAAGCTAGACGCGAAGCAAATCCAACCCCACTTCGAGTCGTTCCCGATTGCGGAACTCGTTCAGGATGTCGTGATGCACTACACCCCGGAAGCGGAGAAACGTGGCGTGAACCTCAGGGCTGTCTTGCCGGAAGAGGGACTCCCGCTCGTTCGTGCGGACGTTGGTTTGATGGAGCGCGTATTGACGAACCTGCTCGACAACGCACTACGACACACGCCTTCCGGCGGCACCGTGGAGGTTCGGCCCGAGTTAAATAAAAAAGACGTGGTTTGCGTTCACGTCAGCGACACAGGTGAAGGAATAGAGCCTGCGCAGTTGGCGACCGTCTTTGAGCGTTTCTCTCGGGCTGATTCCAGCCGCTCTCGCGCGGTTGGAAATGGGGCTGGACTTGGCCTCGCAATCGCTCGCAAGATCCTCGACCTTCATGGCGGCGCGATCAAAGCGGAGAGCACACCCGGCAAAGGGACTACGTTTACGTTTGGGCTGCCCGTCGCGATCTGAGAGACGACCGCCGGCGTCAGGAAATCACTCCTTTCTGTCTGGCGTCTCGAGAGAACCAGACCAGGTAGGCTCCCACTCCAACAATGAGCAGGGGCATAATTGCTGCGGTTGCACCTCTTACTTCAAGCAAATCCGTCAAAAAGAGACCGTGACCCATCTGTACGAGGAGGGCGATCAGCGAAACTATGAAAAGCGGTACGGCCAAAGCCTTTCGCATCAAGAGCAATGCGCAGGCGAGTGCCCCACCCCAGACTGCGATCGCATATGCGGACGTTGCCCAAACGGGGATATCGGTGTATAGCGCACGCTCGGCGTCCGGCATCGCACCGAGGGTTTCAGGGCTAACCATTACACTCATCAGATAAGTGCCCACGCCAATCATGTTCCAGAGCAAGGCAACGATGCCGATTACCCAGAATGTGCGGGTGGGTATTGAACGTCCAATGTCGTCTGGCATAGCCTCCTCCGTGTTTGCAACAATATGGTTGAAACCGCGATGTGCAGGTGAATTTCCAAGCCACCGCAGCGTCTATGTTCTCAGAAGTTACCTATAAGCAGAGAATCTACGTGCTCAGCTTCTCGGTTCGAGGCTTAGACAGGAAACGAGGTCGAGACCATCCCGCGTCGCCTTCGCCTCCGACGCGGATGTCACGCCTCTGAAACAGCCACGCTGCGAGCGCCGCGAAGAGTGCGCTGACAGCCAGCAGTCCAATAAACCAGGCCACGTTAAGGCCATTGATAGCGAAACCGCCCTGAAAGTATTCGTAGGGCAGCGCTCGCGCGACTGGCTTCAGATCCGCGTTCAGATTAGCAAAGCCCGACAGAAAGAACCCAGCCACCATCACACCGCCTGCCGAAGCCGCAGCCTTCCGTCGTGAGGACAGTAACATGCTCAACAAAAGCGCAATCATCCCGAAGACTAGCACAACTGCAAACGTCGACAGAAGCGGCAGCGCCATCTGCCCCCAACTCACGTCCATGGACGAGCCCCTTAGCGGGAGGACAAAGCCAAGCCAGCAAAGAGTCAGAATGGCGAGAGTGGCTGCAACGAAGGCTGCAAGACGCCCTCCGAAAAGTGACAGGCGGCTCACGGGATGGGCCATGATCAGATCCAAACGGCCACTTTCTTCATCGTCGGCGAGGAGGGCACTCCCGGCCAGGACGGCAAAAATGCCTAGAATCACCGGCAGCATCGCCAGTTGGCTGTCGAGAAAGCCTGCCGGCGTATTGATCGCGGTCATGCCACCGAAGAACGCCAGGAATTCAGGCGGATAGTTCTCGATGAACTGGAGCATCTGCTCCTCTTGTGAGACGTACACATCGTAAAACGGCACGACGACTAAGCCGAGGGCAGCCATCGCGAGGCCCCAGGCGAGGATGCGGCCACGAAAGCGAACCAGCGTATGGAGGAATTCAGCGCCCATCTTATTCTTCCTCCGTAGGGCTTTCGTCGGTTTGATAGTAGGCGAGGAATACGTCTTCGAGCGAGGCGCGCGTCGTTTCAATACGTGCAACTGGATAGGCGGCAAGCGCTTTGACGAGCCCATCCATATCGCCCTCTACTTGCAGCGTCATGCCGTCGAGATCGTCTTGCGAAAGCACCGCAAGACCAGGAACCCTCTCTAGAACGTCAGTATCGACAGGAGATTGAAACCGGACCTTCACTCGGTGAACGGCACGGTCTATGAGCGCAGCCGTGTTTGCCACTTCGACAAGTGTGCCTTCCCGAATTATGCCAACGCGCTCGGCAATCGCCTCCACCTCGCTCATGACGTGCGAGGAGAAAAAGACGGTTGCGCCTTTCGCCTTTGCTTCGCGGATCAAGCCTTGCACTTCCTGCTGAACGAGTGGGTCCAGGCCGCTGGTTGGCTCGTCGAGCAGGAGGAGTTCTGGCTGATGCAAGAAAGCTTGGACCAGCCCAATTTTCTGCTTGTTGCCCTTCGAGAGATTCTTAACTGGCTGATCTAGATCCAGTCGGAGGCGTTCTGCCAGCACATTGACGTTGTCCGATTCCAATTTGCGTCCCCTCAGCGCAGAGAAATAGCGCAGGATGCGACGTCCAGTCAGGTTGTCCTCCAGATGGAGCTCGCCGGGTAAGTAGCCAACGCGCGCTCGCACGCCCACTGGATCGGTCTGCGGATCCAGCCCAAGCACGTTTGCGGTCCCACTATCCGAGCGAATGAGATCAAGTAGACAGCGGATTGTGGTTGTTTTCCCCGCGCCGTTGGGTCCAAGAAATCCAAAGATCTCGCCGAGGTGCACGTCCAAATCGAGGCCGCGTAGAGCAATGACGCCGCCATACGACTTGGATAGCTTGTTTGTGGTAATAGCAGTCACAGGCGACCAACTTACCGATCAAGCTGGGGAGTGGGGTCCCAATGAGGCTCTATGATCTGTGGACGAGCTTCCTCAAGAACTAGCAAGTCGTGGGAGAGTGAGTCATCACGGCAGAGGTTGCTTTCGAAACCGTTTGGTGATGCGTCCCTTCACCCACGCTATAACGACACTGGCCAATACCCCCATAAATGCGGCGAGAGCATTGAACCCGATATCTACGATATCGAATATGCGGTTAGGCAGCAACGCCTGAATGCATTCATCAAGCGCTCCAATCGGTACCGTCGCTACAAGGGCGATCAATGCAGGTCTGGAAACGTTGCCGCCATTGTCCGCTCGCTCTTTCAACGCCTCGTGAATGAAAAGGGCCAATACGCTGTACTCGAAGAGGTGTGTACGCTCGGCGATTCCCGTGCGGGCGAACACCATGAGATAGACGGCCGCGATTCCCAACAAGGCTCCGATCTCAACGCCACGCAGCTTCGCCCTGAAACCCTGAAACAGAATGGCAACGTAGATCAGAAAAAAGCCGATGATGAAGGCCTGAATGAATACGCTATCGTCAACCACCCATTCGGCCAGGGTGGACGTCAGGGCGAGGGTCGAGTAAATCGCCACCACCACGAGGAGCGTCCATAGCCAAAGGCGACGTTCTCGATCTGATGTGAATGGGGTCATGATCGTGGTACCGCCTAGCTCTGGGGCTGATCCAAGGCAGCCCGAAGCTAGATCATCTTCCACATGACGTAGTGCGCCCCGATCCCTTCGATATCAAACTCGGGGCCGATTGTCTGTAAGCCAAGGCGTTTGTAAAAGTCCAGCGCGCCGATGCGGGCGTTGCACCACAGGAGGTCGGAATCGTGGACCTGGACGTGTTGGAAGCACAATTTCAGCAACTGCCGCCCGTAGCCTAACCCACGAGTTTCAGGAGTTGTTGCCATCCCACGCAAACGGAACGATCCTTTGTTGGCCAAATGGTTGATGTACGCCTCAGGCGGATCCTCAGGGTAGATCGTCGCGATGCCAACTAGCTTGTTCTCGTGAAATGCTCCGGCGTGTAGGACATCCGAATGGTCGTCTCCGGGATAGACGAGGCGCTCAGGCGGTTCTCCCGGACGCAGAATCTGCGCGCGTAACGGGCGGGTTTCAGCGGCGGTGATAGGGCGGACCATTCGTGGATCGTCGTGTGAGGCGCTAGGCGCACGAAAGGAAGAAAACTAAAAACAGGAGAACGTAGCCGATGAGGAATACGGCGAACGAACCAATGCATGCCAGAACGGCGACGCGCGTGGTCCGCTTCCACAGATACAATCCTGTTGAAACCAATCCGCAGATCACACTCAGCCCTGTCCACACACCAAGCGTGAGATAGAGTCCGTCGTCACTTTGGCAGGCGGCGGCTGTGAGGTAGAGCAGCATCCGACCGGCCTGGTGCAGCACGCCAAATACAATCCCCGATCCGATCAGGATGCCCGCTGCAGAAAGAAAAAGTTTGAGCGTGATTGATTTGGGTGGAAGGTCACTAGCCACAAGCCACAACGAGAAGCCCGAACGAGAGTAGAAGCGCAACAATATTTAGCCCAACCAGCAGCGCGAACGTAGCAAGCGTCGTGCGCTTGGACTTCTGGCGAACAAACGTAATGGCCGTGTAAACCCCAATACCAAGGCACAGTGCCAGCCAAGTGTATATCGCCATGTTGACGCCGCTCACGTTCCGACAGCCCAGCGTCGAGAAGCCGAGCATCAAGAGTCCCACGAGGCCAACGGCGAACGTCACAAGAAGTGTTGCCGCTACGAGACCAGCATTCTGATTGGAAGAACGTGGTGGGTTAGGATTTGGCGTTTCCATTAGCCCCCGCTGTTTGCGAGGAATACGATCAGGACAATCATAAGGATGATAGCGAGGACCGCCATCGCGATCTTGATGGCGCTGTAGGGCCGCTCACCCTGTACGCCGCCAGTTTCCGCATCCACGGTGAAACGGTATGTCTTGGCACCGTACTGGTACGAGCTGATCCAGATGGGCAGGAGGATATGCTTGTATGTGACGTCGTAGTAACGCGTGTTTCGCGTCATGATGCGTTGTTCGTCTCCGCCTATGTCGTTTCGGATGGCCTGATCGATGCGCGGAGCCATGATCGTGGTTGCCGCTTGAAAGCCGTCCTCCAATCCAACGGTGTAGTGCTCAGTCCGGAAGCCCGCGAGGTACGCGTCGGCGTAGGGAACGAGCCTTTGCAACGCATCGGCTGGCACGCTCGGGCGGTGGATTTTGGGCAAAGAGTTCGTGGCCTCCACAAGCACGTCATCAAAGTCAACGTACACACGACCGAACGCGGGACTCCAGGATGTCTTCCTGACCTGTCGTGTTCGCATTTGCGACCGACCGTTCACCATCTGTGTGTACGTTTCCGTCGTGTAGTAGTACGTGCCGCGCTGGCCCGTGTAGTTCGTGATCGTCCGGGCATCGTACGTCCAATGAGGGATGTACATGCCGTTCAGGCCGCGTGCCGTTCCGGAATGCTGCTTGAGCTTGCCTGGCGCGAACCAGCGCCCCTTAAGCCACTCACGAAAGGCCTTCTGCGCATCCGGTTCCGTGATCTTGAACGGGAGGAGGCTTTGGGGCTTGATGGACCTCGTTGACGCGCCTTCAAGGACAACCGGCGATCCACAAAACGCGCACACTGCGCTCGTCTCATCATTCGGCAAGATCGTTTCAGCCGCACAGTTTTTGCACTTCGCTGTGATGGTTTCAACGGTGTCAACCTGGCCTTTCAGAGCCTGTACAGCCGCATTGAAGTCCATTTCACCCGCAGCAGGCTCCTGCCCGCTGATGCGGTTTTCTACACCGCAATACGGGCACACCAACGATTCCGTGCCTGGCCCGAACTCAAGGTCGGCACCACAGTTCGTGCAGGCGAACTGGCGTAATTCCATTCTCGAAGGTCTGAGAGGGTGATAGGGTGAGGGGAAGAGGGAGGAGCGTCGATGATGGTCCTCTCAAACCCTCACTCCCTCAAACATCCAGACGTCTACGCTGTCGGCTCGTCCGACGGCGGAGGTGGGGCAGCAGGCGCTGGTGGAGGAACAGCAGCGAACAATTCGCCAAGAGCTTCGACCTGTCCTGCCGGTTGCCAGTCTTCCATGCCCTGAATCCAGACCATGCTGTCCTTCGTGAGTGAGCCACTCTGGGCCTGACTCCGAAGCGTCGTCATGTCGTACGGGCCGCGCGTTTCGCCATCGACGGCAACGTGAAACTGGATGGCGGCTGGAGCGGGTGGAGGTGTGCCAGTAGAAGGCTGCCCCATCGTCTGGCCCATCTGGTTGGCCATCGCGAAGCCCATTCCCATCCCCATACCTTGACCGGCACCACTTCCGGGAGTCTCCGCTGCTTTTTCCATCGCCTGAGCGGCCTGGAACTGCGTGTAGGCTCCGAGATCTCCCACGATGCCCATGCTTGTACGCTTGTCCAGCATTTCCTCGACAGCGGGAGGGAGGGAGATATTCTCAACGAGCAAAGAAGTGATGTCGATGCCGTAGCCGTTGAATTCCTCTTCGATCTTGGCTCTGACAAATTCGCCGAGTTCGCTGTAGTTCGCGGCGAGGTCAAGCGCGGCCAGTTTGCTCTCCGCGAGTACGTCCGTGAAGCGAGAAACGATCAGATTGCGAAGTTGATCGGACAGATCATCAGTCTGAAAGTGGCCATCTGTGCCCACGATTTCGCGGATCAGCGTAGCCGGGTCGCCTGCCTTGAAGGCATACGTGCCGAAGGCTCTCAGCCGAATCGGGCCGAACTCAGGATCGCGGAGCATAATCGGGTTCTTGGTCCCCCACTTTTGGTCCGTAAACTGCCTTGTAGAGACGTAATAGACCTCTGCCTTAAATGGACTTTCAAAGCCATGCTTCCATCCTTGAAGCGTAGAAAGTAGGGGGATGTTTGCGGTCTCCAACGTGTAGGTGCCCGGCGGGAAGACATCCGCCAACTGCCCTTCGTCTACAAAAACAGCTTCCTGGCCTTCGCGGACGATGAGCTTCGCGCCGTACTTGATTTCGTTGTTATAGCGTTCAAAACGGCGTACGAGCGTATCGTCTGAGTCGTCGGTCCATTCGATGATGTCGATGAACTCACCGCGGATCTTGTCAAAAATGCCCATTTGTCTGTCGAGGTTCGGGAAAGAGGGGCTGCACGATACGGATGCGCGGTGATGCCTCGCAATAGAAGGATGCGTGCGAAAGCAATAGAAATGAATGGCGCGAATGAGGCGAACCTGGCCGCTAGTTCATCGTACTTTCCGCACTGCGGCATTTACATCCATCCATGTCCCCCATGCAAGTCATCGATCACGAACGAACTGGCGCTGTTGGCCTAGCGCTGGCGGGCGGCGGCCCGGAAGGCGCTGTCTATGAAATTGGAGCTCTACGAGCACTAGATGACGCAATGAGCGGCATCAACTTCTCGGAGGTCCCAATCATCGTCGGCGTTTCCGCTGGGGCATTCGTCGGTTCCTGTCTCGCGAATGGAATCTCCACAGCTCACTTAGTTCGCTCCGTGATTCACGAGGAGCCCGGCGAGCATCCGTTCCGCCCCGAACTCTTCATGACGCCCGCGGTGCGTGAATTCGTCAAGCGCGGGATTTCGATTCCGAAGCTGATTTTTGAGTCGATCGGGCATTCGCTGAAGGAAGGCGAGCCGCCGGGCGACTTCATCACGTCGATGGTCAATAGGCTTGGGCGGGCACTGCCGGTCGGCATGTTTGATAACAGACCGCTTCGCAAGTACCTCGAATCCGTTTTCTCCGCTACGGGACGCACGAACAACTTCCGCGAGTTATCCACGCAGCTCTACGTCGTTGCTGCCGACCTAGACGCAGGTGAGGCCATTCGCTTCGGTGACGAAGGGTTTCAGGACATCCCAATTTCACTGGCCGTGCAGGCGTCCACAGCACTCCCAGGACTCTATCCACCTGTTGAGATCAACGGCCGCTTTTACGTAGATGGCGTCCTTTTGAAGACACTACACGCCTCCGTGGCGCTGGATAAAGGTGCTGAGTTAGTCATTTGTGTTAATCCGCTAGTGCCCGTTGATACGGACGGAGCGGTGGAGCAGGGGGTGATGAAGCGGGGCAATCTGCTTGATCGCGGTATGCCAACGGTGCTCTCGCAGACCTTCCGAACGCTCATCTATTCGAGGCTGGGAACCGGACTGGCGGCTTATCAGGATCGCTACGAGGGGGCGGATGTCGTTCTGTTCGAGCCTAGACGCGACGACTACACGATGTTCTTTCGCAACGTGTTTTCGTTTTCAGCGCGGCAGGAAGTCTGTGAACACGCATACCAGTCGACCATGGAAATCCTGTCGGACCGTCGCGAGGAACTCGCACCGATCCTTGCGCGCCACGGCATCACGCTACGGGAAGACATGCTGGACCGTCCGACTCACGATTTGTGGGAAAGCGTCGGGTTAGGTGATCCTTCCGACCGAATCATGCCCTCCACCGTCACCACCCGCGATCTCCGCGACGCGCTGGATGAGTTGGATGAGATGCTGGGGTAATAGAGTTTACACAACCCAAACTCCCAGCGCCGAGTAGTTGTCATTGTTTGGCGGCACACGCTGGAGGAGTCGCTGCTCCATTCGTTCAATCCACGAATCGGGGTTGTCGGCAACCTGCAGATCACTTTCCATCTCGGGCTCAAGCACGTACTCCCAGAATCCATCTGAGCATAGCAGGAAGGCGTCGCCGGGGCCGACGTGGAGCGGCTCACCAACATCCGGCATAGGCTCGCCGGTTCGTCCGAGGGCGCGAAGCAGCCGGTTTCGGTCGGGGTGCTCGCGGATGTCTTTCGTTTTAATCTCTCCGGCCTCAACGAGCGCCTGAGGAATGCTGTGGTCGTTCGTTTGGTCAATGACTTGGCCTTCGCGAAAAACGTAGAGGCGGGAGTCTCCCACGTGGACCCACCGCGCAAAACCATCGGAGGCTACCAAGACCGTAATGGTGGTTTTCATTGGCGATGCGTCCGCCCGCATTTGTTGTTGCTCATGGACGGCGCGTTGCGCCTCGTTGATATAGTGCCGCAGTGCGCCCTCGGAGCGCCCGAGCGTGTCATTGAACGCGCTGATAGCCGCGTCCACTGCGGCGCGCGAGGCCACTTCTCCCGCCGCATGTCCGCCGAGGCCATCCGCCAGTGCCCAGCATCCCATACCGTTCGCTTCGACGAAGGCAGTTACGTCCTGGTTGTTTGGTCGGCCGCCGGGTCTGGAAAGTGGGCGACTTGTTAGAAATGGCATGACGCCTGTGTAAGCGTGGTTTGTCAGTGTACGGTGCCGCGTGCATGCCAAACAATGGGGAGAGAGGCTCCGGCTGTGCGTTCGGCAGGCAAACGGGCACTCACAACTACAAACGCTTTTTGGAGGCCAAAAAGGTCATACTGCTGAAATCAGTATGGTTAAGCCAGATATATGTTCAGCGCAAAGGCCTTTCCTGGAAGTTCTTCCTTCAACCGTTCGTTTACGCACCATTGTCGAATAGCGAACGAGGTTGGCTGGTCCTACCTTTTCAACATGCATCTATCTGAACTTGATCTTTCTGGACTTCACTTTCGATCATCGGCGGAGGTTTTCAACGAATTAAAATCAGCCTGCGACACCAATCCAGACCTTGCTCAGTTCAAGGTGATCGGGCAAAGTGAGCAGGGACGACCGATTGCAGGAGTCACGCTTGGGTACGGGCCCCGACTCGTAACGCTGATCGCCGGAGCGCATGCGGACGAACCTGTTGGTCCGGAGACGCTGCGAACATTTGTTTTGGAAGGCTTGGCTGCCCGGGACTGGCTGGCCGAGGGGGAAGGGCTCCACGCGTTATTCGAGCAGTTCACGTTCAGGATCATTCCGCACATCAACCCGGATGGCGAGGCACGCAACCTGCTGTGGATTGAACAGTGGCCCGACCCCGGAGCAGGTCCGGTGCAGGTCTTGGCAGCCTATCTGGCTCATCGAGTGCGCGAATTGCCGGGCGACGACATTGAGTTTGGCTACCCGGAGATGCGAGCTGAGAATCAGGCCGCGAGTCAGTTTCTGTTTGATGGTGAGCCGATCTCGCTGCACATGAGCCTGCACGGGATGGGATTCTCGGAAGGAGCCCTCTTGCTAATTGAGAAGCACTGGGGAGGTGAAGCTGCGGAACTCAAGGCGAGCTTTGAGAAAGCCGCTTCAGAAGCAGGCCTTCGTTTACACGACCACGACAGGAGCGGCGTTAAGGGCTTTCGTTATTACGGCCCTGGATTTTGGTCGACGCCGGAGGGAAGAGCGATGCGGGCGCACTTCGAGGACATCAATGACGACGAGACGGCCGCCAAGTTCTTTCTTTCCTCCATGGAAATGGCGGTGCAGACGGGGCCTGACCCGAAGACAGGCCGGACGCCGTTGAGCCTCGTAACCGAGTTGCCATTGTTCGTCTTGGATGCTGAATACGACCACGAGCCGGGCGTGCCTGGACTCCTCAACCAGTTCAAGGAAAAACTGCCGGAACTGACGCTCGCGGCAAAGAACGGCAAGGGCATGGCCGAACACGCGAAGCCTTACGGTCTGCGCCCACTGGGTCTGGAAACAGCCGTACGGCTCCAGTTGCAGACGATCGAAATGGGGTTGGAGGCTACGAGGTAGGGCGCGTTCGCCGAACGCGCTACCATTCGGTTGCTACACAATCTAGGCGGACGGCTCGGCGAGCCGTCCCTAACTACCATCACCCAAACAGCAACCTGACAACCCACACCGCGATAAGCATCGCGGAGAAGTCGGCGATAAGGCCTGCTGGCACAGCATGACGTGTTTTCTTGATGTTCACGGCGCCGAAGTACACGGCAACCACATAGAATGTTGTTTCCGTGGAGCCAAACATTGTAGCTGCCATCTTGACGAAGATGGAGTCCTCACCAAACTGGTTGATCATATCCACAACAATTCCGGCAGAACCCGAGCCTGTGAGCGGTCGCACGATGGCCATCGGAAGTACCTCTGAGGGAAAGCCGACCAGCGCCAGAACAGGGCGCAGGACATCGGCCATGAAATCCATTGCCCCAGATGCACGGAACATCCCGATCGCAAATAGGATGGCCACGAGGTAGGGAATGATTTTCACCGCAACGGAGAAACCATCTTTGGCACCTTCTACGAAGGCCTCAAAAACCGGCACCTTCTTGATCAACCCGTATAGCGGGAAGCCGACAATGATTGCCGGGAGAATGAAGTAGGAGAGGAGTCCGAGAATCTGGCGAATCGTTTCCATTTTAGGCCTCCTCGGTTGTATCGGTGGAGGAGAAAACGAGAGCAGGATCCGTTCGTCGGAACGCTTTCAGTTTGCCCAGCAACTTGGCTGATGTAATTGCAATGACCAACGAGAGGAACGTCGTGATGATGATCGCGAAGATGAGTTGGTTGATTTGCAAACCCATTAGCGCGAGCAGCAGGACAGGCGGCACAAGTTGCACGCTGGCCGTGTTCACGGCGAGGAGCATGACCATCGAATTCGTGGCCGTGTCCTCGGTGGAATTGAGCGTTTGCAGCTCCTCCATCGCTTTGATGCCAAATGGCGTGGCCGCGTTGCCTAACCCGAAGATGTTGGCCGCGAGGTTGAGCGCGATCATTCCGAGTGCAGGATGGTCGTCGGGGATCTCCGGGAAGAGTGGCTTCAGGATTGGTCGAACCAGTTTGACCAGCGCGTAGATGACGCCGGCTTCCTCGGCGATCTTCAGCAACCCAAGGAACAGCGCAAGTACACCTATCAAACTCAACGCAATTTCCGCCGCCGTTTCTGCAAAGCTGAGTGCAGCTCCCGAGATGGCGTTCATCTTTACGAAACGGACAGGCTCGAAGGCGAGCAGTATTGCTCCGCCCACTGGGCTGAGCGCTCCGACTACTTCCCCTTGTAGCTGTTCTTCGCGTGAGTTTGTGACGTCGCGGATGGTTGCAAGCGGTTCTGGAAGGTTGGCTTCCGCATCAAAGCGAATCTGAGTACCCTCAGCCGTACCGATCAGCGTTGCGGTGTAGACTGAATCCGGGCGAGCGTCTGTGCTGTAGAATTGGCCATACGTGTCTGCATCAATTCTAACCTCCGCTAGCTGTCTTCGCGCCTCTACGTTGAAACCGTCTGGAAAAGAGACCACGACCTGTAGTGGTTCCCCATTCCGATACGTATCGCGCGAGAAGTCGCCGATGTCGGAGATCAGCGCGAAAACGAGACTGAAGATGATCAGCCCGGCCCATATATAATTCAGCATGCGAGGCGGTTGCTAGCTATGTCGCAAGATGCAGACGGAGGGGCCAAAAAGAAAGGGCGGCCCCGCAATGCGGAACCGCCCTTCAGACCCCAGGAACCACCCGGGCACTCATGTCAGCAGCAAGTTGACAGAGATTGATTTAGTCGCCTTGCGTAGACTTGCAGGCAGCGACATCGGCTTCTCCTTCGATTCGCCAGTGCGCTTCGCCGAGCTGAGATAGCTCGTAGCAATGGCCGTCTGAGAAGACGAGAAACTGGTTGTCATCCTCAGCGGCGTCGGCCTTCGTTGGAAAGAGTCCGATGGCAAACGGGGCTGCAATAGCGCAAACGGCGTCAAGGACGAAGGCGGCTATGAGGATTTTGCTTTTCACGGTGGGGAGCGTTGAATTCTGATCTCTCCAATGGAAAGACCACTCCCGAGCGTGCCACAACATCTTCTCTGGGCGGAAACGGCAAAAAAATGCTCCTACCGGCCGACGGCCTTCATAAATCGCTGTTGATTGTCTCCGTTTGCGACGAGTCCGTGGCATTTTGATTTTTCGCGATATCAAAATGAGCACGCAGCTTCTGCGCCTTGGAAGCGCCCATTGACTGGGCAAGCTTGGATTCACTCGCCTCTCGAACCCCTTTCACACTTCCAAATGTCGTGAGGAGCTTCTTGACGCTCTTGGCGCCTATGCCCGGGATGTCCATCAACTCGGAGTGCAATGTGGACTTCTTCCGTTGTTTCCTTTGCGCGGTGATGGCAAAGCGATGTGCCTCGTCGCGGATACGCTGGATGAGCCTAAGAGATGAGGAGGTACGGGGAATCAACGTGGATTCGCTATCACCCGGCTTGAAGACTTCTTCCAATCGTTTGGCAAGACCAACGACAGGAAACCTCCCGAAGACATCTACAGCCTGAAGGCTTTCGACCGCACTCGATAGCTGGCCTTTGCCACCATCAATTATGACGAGATCGGGCCAAGGCCCGTTTTCTTCAAGCAAACGCGCATAGCGCCGTTCAACGACTTCCCGCATTGACTGAAAGTCATCGGGTTTGCCCGACTCGACCGTGCGAATGTTGTAGGTCCGATAATCAGACTTCCGAGGCTTTCCATCCATAAACACAACGCACGAAGCCACTGTGCCCGTTCCACCCAGATGGCTAATGTCGAAGCACTCGATGCGGCGAGGTGGTTTCTTAAGTTGCAAATCTTGCTGCAACGACTGAACGGCGTGGGGCAGACGATCCTCATCGTGCTTGGTTTTTTGAATCTTCCACTCGGACACGAGAAGCTTCGCGTTCGACTGAACCATGCGTAGCAACTCGGCCTTTTCTCCTCGTTCAGGGACTTTCAGAACAACTTTCTTTCCACGGCCATCGCGAAGGATGTCTTCAAGCAGTGGAGGCTCGGAAACTGGAGCCGCCAGATACGTTTCGTCCGGGAAGAACGTGGCTTCCGTGTAGTAATCGACCACGAAGCGCTGCATCAGGTCTTCGTCCTTTACTTCATCTAGCCGACGGAGGTATTTGTGTTGGCGCCCGATGATCTTGCCTTCACGAACCTTAAAAAGCACACCCACCGCAACATTCGCATCCCGATCAATTTCGAGCGCAAACAGATCACGATCAGACTCTGTATCCGTGACAATTTTTTGGCGCCGACTGTACTTCTCTAACGCCTGGATGCGATCACGGTAGTCAGCAGCCTCCTCAAACTTTTTCTCTGCGGCCAGGTCATCCATCTCGTCCTTTAGCAGACTGATGAGCGTCTTGGTCTTCCCGTTGAGCAGCTTTTTGATTTGCTCAATCGTCTGATTGTAATGTTCCTCCGTCTGATAGCCCACGCACGGTCCCGCGCAGCGTTGGATGTGGTAATCCAGGCAGGTATCGTACTTGCCTGCGTCGATTGCGGCTTCGTTTAGGTGAAGCGAACATGACCTCAGCTTAAAGATGTCGCGGATGGTCTTGAGCATGAGACGCATCGCTTTGGCATCGATATATGGGCCGAAGTACAACGAGCCGTCCTTGCGAATTCGACGCGTAGGAAAGACGCGCGGAAAGCGCTCCTTCTTGATGCAGATGAACGGATAGCTCTTGTCGTCGCGGAGAGTGACGTTGTAGCGTGGCCTAAGCTGCTTGATCAGGTTGTTTTCGAGGATGAGCGCTTCGGCCTCCGTATCGGTCACGATCACTTCCACGTCCTCTATTTTGGCAATCATGATCGCCAATCGCCCATCGTGTGTCCGCGATTCGTGGAAGTAGCTCCGGACGCGATTGCGGAGGTTTTTCGCCTTGCCGACGTACAAAACCTTGGCGTCAACATCTTTGTGCTGATACACCCCAGGTTTCTTTGGTAGGTGTTTGAGCTTTTCGGCGAGTGCGTCGTTCATGGATAGGAGCTGTCCGCGCTATTTACGCGCAACGGTTCCACGCGTTCTGCTTGATTCACTAGCCAAGTAGATACTTTGTAACCATTTTAGTGAATGATTCAGGTGTCACTGTCTGGATCGTGTGTCCCGAACCTGGAACAACGGCGAGGCTCGCATTCGGAAGAGCGGCATGAAGCATTAACGAATGGCCAAGGCCGAAAAAATGGTCACGGTCTCCGGTACTCACAAGTGTTGGATGCTCGATTGTCTCTAACTCCTCTACGGCGAATCTCTTCTTTGGAAGAGCCGTCGTGAATGCAATCATCCGTTCTACTAGGTCCCGCCAATGAGCAGCGCCATGGGTCTGAGAAAGTCGCTTTGACCAGAACGACATTGGGTCGTCAAGCGCCGATTGCATGGTGCCTACCATCGTGTCTCTCTCAAGCTCACTCCATTGAACGTTGTGGGCGTGGATGGAAAGGCGGTCAAACCGATCAGGATAAGTGTAGGCGGCATTGAGAGCTACGCTTCCGCCCATAGAAAACCCGAAGAGATGCGCCTTGGGAATATCCTGACTATCTAGCAATGTGATCACGTTCTCGGCAAACCGCTCCAGAGACAGTTCCTGACTTGGGAAGGGGTCGGAATCTCCGTGGGCCATGAAATCGAGCGCGTACACCCGAAAGTCCTTCTCCCAGAGCCGTGTCAAGCGACGCATCTCCATCTCTGTTGAGCCAAGAGCTGCGTGGAGAACCACAAGAGGCGGAGCGTCCTCCGGCCCACTCACGAACGTTGCCAGTTCGCCGGAATTGAAGGGAACAGAGATCTTTTGGGGAGGCTGCTCAACCGACTGACACAATTCAACCAGAACCCCGCCTGTGCTCTTGGGGTGGAGGAAGACAATCGATTTGTCGTCAGCGCCGGGCTTAGGTTCATCCGACAATAACTGAAAACCAAGCGATGCGAGTCGTGCCATTTCGGCCTTGATGTCGGCTACTTCGAACGCAACGTGATGCAAGCCCGGTCCTCTTTTCTCAATGAACCGAGCTATTGGCGACTCATCGTTCAGCGCTTCAAGAAGCTCCAGCTTGGGGGCAGCACCAACTTCGGCGCCGTCGCCAAGGAAGTATGTCCTGACACCTTCGCGTTCGACGATCTCAACTTTGTAAGGCTTCGCACCAAGCAGCTTCTCGAAAAGCGCAATGGCCTCGGCCGCGTCCGAAACGGCTATTCCGAGATGCTCTAGTGTAAATCCGGGCAAAGCTTCAGTGATGAGGATGTTGCGGAGTGAATCCTGCGTTGATCGAAACTACCGATTCGGATCGTAGTCTGAGGCCCATGCTCATGCACGTTCATCGTAATCATCCTCCCAAACTGAGCAGCGAGCAGAACGGGCAAGCGCAGCGCCGGGCCATGCGCGCCAGTATGGTCGTGGCTGTCCTGATGTTGGTTGGAAAGCTGTGGGCGTATTTCATTACAGGATCGACGGCGATCCTTTCGGATGCCCTGGAATCAGTTGTTCATCTCGGCGCAACAGCGATGGCGGGGTTCAGCCTCTGGTATGCCGCCCGGCCGCCTGACAAGCAGCATCCGTATGGGCACGGAAAAATTGCGTACTTCTCGTCGGGGTTCGAGGGGGCGATGATTCTCCTGGCCGCTGTCTTCATCCTCATAGAGGGAGCACGAGCGCTCATCGTTGGACCTGAGCTGCAACAGCTTGGCACGGGTTTGCTGATCACGGCAGGGCTTGGGCTGATTAATCTTTTCCTCGGACTATACCTCGTCAGAGTTGGGAAAAGCACGAATGCGCTGGTTCTCGTGGCCAACGGGCATCATGTCCTAACGGACATGTGGACGAGCCTTGGCGTTCTTGTTGGAGTCGGGCTTGTTTACATAACAAATCTCGTATGGCTCGATCCGGTCGTCGCGATTCTGCTCGGCCTGAATATTATGTGGACGGCATTTGGGCTCATACGCACGGCATATCGCGGGCTGATGGAAAGCGTGAATCCCAACGAAACGGAAAAAGTGCTAGACGCTCTCGATCTGGCGAAAGAAGAAGGCAGCATTGATGGGTACCATCAACTCCGCCACCGCCGGGTGAATGACCAAGTCTGGATCGAAGCCCATTTCATCATGCCGGACAACCTTTCTCTCGAAGAGGCCCATCGCCGGGCAACGCTCGTAGAATCGGTCCTGGACGACCTATTTGAAGACGATATCGTTCAGGTCACGTCTCACTTGGAGCCCGCCACTCACGATCATCCGGAAGAACACACCCACGCATTGATAGATTCACTAACAGGAGAACGCTGATGCGCCTTGCAGTCATCGGTGGATTGGCCTCCGGGCCGGCAGCCGCGGCAGAAGCCGTGCGAGCAAATCCTGAAGCGGAAGTGATACTATACGAGCAGGGGCCCTATATCAGCGTCGGGTCGTGCGAGATTCCGTACTTCGTAGCGGATCAGATTCAGGACGCCTCCACTCTTGAGGTGCTGACGCCCGAGCAGTTTGAAGAGACCCGCGGAGCAAAAGTGCGCGTCCAGCACAGAGTCGAATCCATCGAGCCCGATAAAAGCAGGCTTTTTGTGGAGTCGCTGGTTCATGGAAGTCGCCACGAAGAGTATTTCGATCGCTTTATCCTTGCAACAGGAGCACGTGCCCGGAAGCTCGGCATTGAGGGCGAGGATATAAAGGGTGTGTTTTCTGTTCGTGGGCTAGAAGATGCCGTAGCTATCAAGAGCTGGTTGGAGCCGGAAGCTGTTCGACACGTTGTTGTAATTGGCGGGGGATTTATTGGCGTTGAAATGGCCGACGCGATTCGGCGTAGAAACCTTCGCGTGACCATCCTCGATCCGCAAGGCCGATTGATGCGAGGCGTTCTCTCAGAGAATATGTCTACGCCATTGATAGACGCGGTTCAGGCGAGCGGTGTTGCGGTCCGCGCTGAGCGAGCAACGAGTGTTGAGGCTGACGAAATGGGCCGCGTTGCCTCCGTTCGGACAGACAAGGGAGAAATCATTGGCTGCCAGTCCGTAATCGTAGGCATTGGAATTGAGCCACGGACCGAGCTGGCTAAAGCCGCGCACATCAAGATTGGAATGACAGGCGGTATTTCAGTGGATGATCAGATGCGTACGAGTCAGCGTCACGTCTGGGCTTGTGGTGACGGGATTGAAGTGCCTCGCATGGTGGATGGCAAGAAGATCCTCTGGCCACTGTCACCCATTGCGCGGAGAACGGCGCGCGTAGCTGCTCGAAATGCCGCAGGCGTCAAACCAGCAGATCGATTTACAAGCGTAACGCCCTCTGTTGCCGTCAAAGCGTTCGGAATCGAAGTGGGTTCCGTTGGGATATCGGGGGAAGAAGCGAAAGACGCCGGATTCGATGTGGAAGTCGTCCAGATCAAACATTGGTCGCGTGTTAGCTCAATGCCAGGGGCAAAGCGACTCCACGTGAGCTACGTAGTGGAGCGGGGGACTGGTCGCCTACTTGGCGGATCGCTCGTAGGAGAGGAAGGTGCTGCCCTACGGGCCGATGTGCTAGTTCCTTGGATCCGCGGAGGTACAACAGTAAAAGAGATCGCCGAGGAAATGGACCTGGTTTACAACCCGCCAATTGCTCCAGCGATGGATCCACTCCGTGTTGCTGCGGCCAAAGCCATACGAGCAATCAGCGAATCAAAGGCCAAGCGATGAAGGAAGGCGAAGCGCGTACACGTACTGCACGTTCAGAGGCAGTACGCCAACTTATTCGAGTTGAACGGGATGCCGCACATGTCGCTCGTTTAAACACAGACTTGGAGGATGTTCGAGACGTTCGGTTTGTTTCGGATCTCGTTGCTGGCGTCACGCGCCTCAAACGCTGGCTGGACTTTCTAATCGCCCAGTTCTACCACGGGGACATCAACACACTCGATGATTCTGTTAGGCAAATTCTTCGGATAGGCTTGTACGAGCTGTTGGAACGTGGGACACCTCAACACGCAGCAGTATCTGAGGCAGTTGATACGGCGAAGGCGCTTCGAGGCAAAGGGGCCTCAGGGCTTGTAAATGCGGTACTGCGTGCCGCGCTCCGTTGTATCGACGCGGACGAATTGCCCGTGCCGAAGACAGGTAAGGCAGCTCGCGATCTGGCTGTCCGCTACTCGCATCCAACCTGGATCGTTCGACGTTGGCTCAAACGCTTTGGGGAGGAACAAACCACAGCTCTTCTAAAGAAAAACAACGAGCGACCCGCCTACAGTCTGCGCGTCAATACGCTCAAGACCACGCGAGAAGACCTTGGAGAACGATTGGATGAGTTGGGTGTTGGCTGGCGTCCTTCGAATTATCTGGAGGACTTCGTCGTAGTCGAGCAGCTGCAGCCTATCATCCGTGCAGGCTTGCTGACGGAAGGTCTATGTGCCGTTCAGGACGAGGCAGCCGGACTTGTTGTGCGAGTTCTCGATCCGCAACCCGGAGAATCAATCCTGGATGGAGCGGCTGCTCCGGGAGGGAAAGCTCTCTACGCGGCCCAGCTCATGAACAATTCTGGTGAAGTTGTGGCTATCGATTTGCATGAATCGAGAACCAAACTCGTTTTGAGTGCCGCCGAGGCAAGCGAGATCACGATTATCAATGCGCGATCGGCCGATCTAAAATCTGCCTCGTTCGATCGACAGTTCGACCGAGTCATTCTTGACGCGCCGTGCTCTGGTCTTGGAGTTCTCGCCAAGCGTTCAGACCTTCGCTGGCAGGCAAGTCCGGAAAAGATTGCAGAACTGGTTGACCTTCAGACTGAACTGATGGAGGCAGCATCAGGGCACGTGCGAGCGGGAGGCACTCTCGTGTACTCAACGTGCACGACTGAGCCTGAAGAGAATGCTGACATTGTACAAGCCTTTATTGAGCGTCATCCCGAGTTCACCGTCGAGCCAATTCCGTTATTTCTCCCGGAATCGATGCGAACGGAGGAGGGCTTTTTTCTGTCTCTTCCGCATTTACAGGGAACGGATGGAGCGTTTGCGGCTCGACTTCGCAAAGCACTTGAAGTGAAGTAGCTTACTTCACACCAAATCTATAAGTGTACATGTCTTCAATCCCACACTCGGCAGCAGCCTACGCAGAGACGTTCCAATCCGCGCTTGATCAGGCTCAGGCATTTGCGGACAGCATGACGAAGGAGCAGTTCAACTGGAGTCCGGAGCCAGAGAAATGGTCGGTCGCACAATGCATCCAGCACCTGGTCATCGTCAACAGCGACTATCTCGACGCCTTCAACACCGCGCTCGGCAAGGGTGGCCCAAAAGGCACGCCGCCGTTCAACTATGGATTCCTTGGCAGGTGGTTTATTGGCATGATTAGTCCGGAGATGAAACGCACGATGAAGACGCCGGCGGTCATGAATCCAATCGTGCTGACGCCTGAAGGCGGATTTGAACAGGAAGCAGTGATGAGCGATTTTCGCGCTGCCTGTGAGGGTATAATCGCGGTATGTCAGAGAGCTGAAGGACTCGACCTGACAAAGATTCGTGTGGCATCTCCATTCATGAAAATGCTGAAGTTGCAGATTGGCGCCTTCCTAGAAGGCAACGCAGGTCACTGTTTGCGGCATCTCAACCAGGCGCAACGCGTTATTGAACATCCGAATTTTCCTGCTGGAAACTAGAATTGGCTTGCTCTGGAGCCTGCTTTTCCCGATGTTTGCAACCTCATCGTTAAACGAAAAACATTTATCGGCGCTGGCTACCCCACGTTCGTCCCTTAATTACTCAGCACGAACCATGTTGCCGATCAAGATTGTCTACCGCAGCCGTATCATTGCTGCAGCCATCGTTTCGCTTGCCCTTTTTAATCCTCAGACGCAAGCACAGGATGTTGTAAAGTACGGGGCCGACTTTCTTGCTGGCGGCGTAGGTGCGCGTGCGCTGGGTATGGGCGGTGCCTTTGTAGGCCACGCTAATGATGTGACCTCAGGGTACTGGAATGTCGCCGGATTGCAAGCTCTCGATTATCCGCAGGCAGCGTATATGCACGCCGAGCGTTTTGGAGGCATCGTTTCATTTGATTACGGCGCAGCGGCCTTCCCGCTAACCGCACGATCAACGGTTGGAATTTCGTTCTTTAGAAGTGGCGTGGATGACATCGCCAACACATTGGCGGCGTTCAACCCGGATACAGGGCTTCCCCGTCCAAACCCGGAGAATTACATCACATACTTCTCTGCAGCGGATTACGCGTTCTTCCTTTCGTATGCACGCCGGCTGCGCGAAAACCTATCCGTTGGCGTGACGGGCAAGGTTATTCGGCGTTCTATTGGCGATTTCGCAAGCGCCTGGGGGTATTCGTTCGACGTAGCCGCCCAATACAAGATTGGCCGTGTTCAGTTGGGACTGAACATTCAGGATGCGACCAGCATGATTCAATCCTGGTCGGTTAATCAGGGCCAGTTCGCCGAGTTCGAGGAAACGTTTGGCGAGACGGCCCCGCAAGGCGGATCTGAAATGGTTCTTCCCGTTGCACGACTTGGTGCAGCTACGAACCTGCCACTCACGGATGACATTGGTTTTACCGTTGGAGCCGACCTAGACCTGGCTTTTGACGGCCAAAAGACCTACGCTTTCAACACAGGCGACATCTCGTTCCACCCGAGACTGGGCACGGAAGTGACCTACAAAGGAATCGTTGCACTTCGAGGCGGCATTTCCAATGTGACTTCATCCGACCGGTATGGAACGCAGATCACGCCGACCATCGGAGCCGGACTGAACATCAGCCAGGTTTCCGTCGACTACGGTTTTGGCGATTTTGGAGGCCTCCAGAGTGAGCTTGGTTACTCGCATCGCATTTCTCTGCAACTCACATTGGCGCAGCCGCGCTTCTTGAGAGACGAGGAGCAGCCGCGCAACTAGGCAACCTTTCTGTCCTTTTCGGGTCGTAGCAGTGTATTTTGATGAGGCAGGGCACGAATAAGTGCCTAGGAGCCGTTCCGTTTCCCCCCACGGAGAACATCTCATGTCAACTCGAATCCCTGGCGACGACATCAAAGGGCTGGGTACAAGTTTGGGCTTGCATCTCGTATTGTTGCTGATTAGCGGCGCACTGATTATTGGAAGCAAGAATCCCGAGAAGCCTGCACACCTGATAGAGATTGAGTTTGGGGATCTTGCATCAGAAGCCCGGCCTTCGGCTCCATCGCCTACGCCAGATCCACGTCCGCCACAGCCAGAGACGAGGCCAGAACCACCGAGGGCGCAGCCTCCAGCGCCAACTCCAATTCGGACGCCTCAGACTCGTGCGCCCGCACAAGGACAGGAAACCATCGCGCGCCCACAGCAACAGACGAACACACCGCCTCAACCACCAAGCCCCCCGACGCCCGAGCGGACAACAGACGGCGGTGGCGGCTCACCGACTGGCGAACAAGGCAACGACTCGAATCCTGAAAGCAATTCAGGAGCAGGGAATACGGGGTCCTCTGGTGTAGCCATCGAAGGCCTTGGGAACCGGCGGGCGTCCTGTCCTCGCCCACGGTATCCAGGCGTGAGTGGGGTGGTTAGCTACTTTGTGACGTTTACGCCGGATGGTCGGTACGTAAGCTCTCGTCCTCAGCGACGTGGTGGAGATGGGCGGCTCGATCAGGCTGCACAAACTGTCTTGGCTGCCTGTCGCGCGCAGGAGTTGCCGTCCAACGCCGATCAAGTTAACCAGCAAGGCGTGGTCACTTTCCGCTTCACGAACTAGGAAATCGGAAACCAACTAGCTTTTGCTTCAGGGTTCTTACCTCGTCAGCGGCAGCGTCTTTCAGCGCAATGCTGATTAGTCGTTCTGGAGAAAGGTCGCCGCTAAAAGCATCCGCGATTGCGTGAAGCGTCCCAAGTGACGGTTTGGGTTCATTGGTGATAGCTACGATAGGATCCCACCTATCTGGGACGAATTTGGCTTTGAAAGCCTCGAGCCCTTGGAAATTGTAGAAGCGCGTTCCGTGCACGCGTAGCCATCCCAGGAGGAATCGCATCCAAACAGGGTTGGGGTTCGATTTTGGGGCGCGAAACGATAGAGGTGAAAGTCCGAGAGTGATGTAGCTCGATCCTGCATGCGCGGATTCCTTCATCGCTGCATCTAGGAGGAGGGAGCCAGTACCGTTCGGGGCGGTGTCCCCCTGAATGATCTGCTCAACCAGCCACCCGTTCCGCGCGGACACAGGTGAAAGAATCAGAAATCCCACGGGTCCGGTATGATCAAGAGCGACGAAGACCTGTCGATCCTCGAGATGGTGAAGTGTTTGTGGCTCGACGAGAAAATGAAGCGGAGGAAGGCCGCGTGTCTTTAGCCATTCATCCAGGCATTGTTGCAGCGCCGGATGTCCCTCTGCTTCCTGCTCGCACCATTTCTCTACTCGAAGCCCCTTGTTCTTTGCTCGACTGAGTTGGGCGCGTATCGAACTCTTCTCTGCTACGACATCAGCCCATCGTTTGGGATCCCAGATTGGCTGCGCACCAAGAACCACGGCGGTATACCCACCTCTATCGTCAAGAGCATCTTGCAAACGCGAATCTGCTCCAAACCAGCAGACACGACACCGTTTGTCGGCAGCTGCAGATTCGAATTCGGCCACAGTGCTCCCAACGTCTTCTTCAGCGCAGACGGGTTCTCCGGCAGCAACCCACACGTTTGGCCTAGTGACCGGTCGTTGTCTGGATTCCACAAAGCCTACAAGACCCTCCGCACTATCTGAAAACCAATGCTTTATGCCCGGGTTCAGAATCTGGTAGGCCGTGGCGTTCCAACCGTGCGTCAGGATAAGATTGCGGGCCTGTGCGCTCGAAAATTTCTGGGGTAGATCGGCGATAGTAGAATCAGCGCGTAGATGCATTTTCTGAAGCTACGTGGTTGTCTTCGCGTGTAAGCTGGCAATCACCTTGCCGTACGACGTACGAATCAATACCTTGTGCTCACATCGCCAACTGTTGCTACTATAGCGATTCGATACAGCCTTTCACTGATCTAGCACGCATTCGTGTCTCGTCGAGCCGAACTGCTGGCATTGCTTGTAAGCGATGCAGTTGCGCTAATCCTAGCCTATACGGCTTTTGTCCTGGCGTGTCAACGCTGGGGGTGGTTTGATCACAGCGTAATCGCACAGGGTTCGACGCTGATTACGGCAATTGCTCTGTGCCTTGGCTGGCTGGTCTTGTTTCTCTTCGCGGGGATGTATCAAGAGCGTTTCGCAGGAAGCCGCTTTGACGAGTTTGTCACATTCCTGAAAGTCGTGTCTGTAGGAGCGCTGCTGTTGTTCTTCAGTGTGTTCATTGATCGGATGGAAACGGGCTCCGCGCGTCTCGGCATAGCATTTTACTGGGGTGCGCTCGTCGTGGCCGTTTCCACCGGGAGATTGTGCGTACGCGCGTTCCAAAAGGCACTAATCCTACGTGGCAAAGGTTTGCACAAGGCCGTTGTGGTTGGCTGGAGCGAACGTGTTGAAGAGCTGTACAAAGAAGTCGCGAGGTACCCGGCGGCTGGACTCCAGATTGTAGGTGCCGTGCGGCTCCAGCACACACAGCCTGTTCAAGTTGGTGTACACGCCGGGCTACAGGGTGATGAGCTTCTTGAGCGTCCGGTATTTCCTGAAGGCGATGCACTCCCACAGGAAGGAGTTGAAATAGCCTTGAATGGTGATTTTGGCGGGCAGGCTGCACACAGCATCGCCGAGTTGCCTGGATTGATTGACCGACTGAACGTCCAGGACGTGCTCATCGCTTTGGGACCTGGCGATCATACCTACCTTGATGAAGTCCTCCGCGTTTGCGATGGACGCTCGGTATCGCTGAAGCTGGTGCCAGATTTCTACACTGCGATTGGTGGAATGGCCCGCACGGAGCACATGTATGGCCTGCCGCTTATCGAAGTCTTCCCGGAGCCTATTCCCGCTTGGGAGAAGAGCTCCAAGCGGCTTATTGATGTATTTGCGAGTCTTACCGTACTCATCATTGGGCTGCCACTTGGGCTCTTAGTGGGAGCTTTTGTGCGTCTGACCTCGCCCGGCTCGGCCATCTATCGGCAGACACGCGTAGGCCAGTATGGCGAGCACTTCACGATGTACAAATTCCGAACAATGTATGAGAATGCCGAGAGAGACACGGGACCCGTGTGGGCGCGGAAAGATGATGCGCGAGTAACACCACTTGGCCGCATCCTTCGCCGCGTGCGCCTTGACGAGATGCCGCAGCTCTGGAATGTGCTGAAAGGAGAGATGAGCCTCGTAGGCCCCCGCCCTGAACGCCCGTTCTTTGTAGAGCAGCACGTAGGGGCAATCCCACTGTACAGTAGGCGGCATCGTGTGAAACCGGGTGTCACAGGATTAGCGCAGGTTAAGTGGCGGTACGACAATGATCTCGACGATGTCCGACAGAAGCTCAAATACGATCTGTTCTACATTGAGAACATGAGTCTGCGCATGGATGCGAAGATCTTACTGCAGACAACCAGGACGGCGGTAGGAGGCGGCGGGCAATAGGTCACAAGGAAAGGGTACCTTTCGGCGGTTATACGTCCCCCCCTGAATGGAACTGAATACCGACTCCTCGCTCGAGTCAATCGTAACAAGCGAATCAACGCTCCTCGATCTTTACCGCGTGCTTCGACTTCCTCGTACGATCGAGGACAAGATGCTGCGGCTTATCCGCCAGAACCGGCTGGCGAAGTGGTTCAGCGGGCAGGGGCAGGAGGCCATCGCCGTGGGTTGTGCATGGGCGCTAGAAGACACGGATTGGCTTCTCCCCATGCACCGCAACCTCGGTGTTTGGACGACCCGCAACGTTCCGCTGCGACCTCTTTTCTGCCAGTTGATGGGCAGGCAGGGTGGATATACAAATGGTCGGGACAGATCCTTCCATTTTGGATTGCTCGAGCATCACATTGTTGGAATGATTTCACACCTCGGCGCGATGTTGCCGGTAGCTGATGGCCTTGCCCTGGCCGCGAAGATGAAGGGTACCGATGCCGTGGCCTGTGCTTTTACAGGGGAGGGCTCGACGCGAGAGGGTGACTTTCATGAAGCCCTCAGCCTGGCGTCGATTTGGAAATTGCCGGTGATCTTTGTCGTCGAGAACAATGGCTATGGATTATCGACGCCGTCGGCAGAGGCGATTCCCATCGAGCACATTGCCGATGCCGCCTCGGGGTACGGAATGGCCGGGGAGGTCGTTGACGGAAACAACGTCGTGGAAGTGATTGGGGCTGTTAGTAGGGCAGCCTCAAGAGCGCGTAGCGGTCAAGGCCCTACTCTGCTTGAGATGAAGACATTCCGAATGCGGGGGCATGAGGAGGCCAGCGGAACGAAATACGTCCCGCAAGAACTACTCGAGAACTGGGCGACCAAGGACCCGGTCGTCAATTTCCGACGCCACCTAGTCGAGAAAGGTGGTGTCGATGAAAGTGCACTCGCGAGCATTGATGCGAAGTTGACTGCTGAAGTTGAGGAAGTGGCCGAATGGGCCATAACGCAACCAGCCGTGAAGAGTAATCGAGAAAAGGAGGTCAGCGCGGTGTTTGCACCGGTTGTTCTTGGAGACGTGGACGCTTTGGATGATGGGCCCCAATCGGAGCTGCGCTTCATCGACGCATTGTCGGATGGATTGCGGGATGCAATGCAAGCCGATAACTCCGTCCTCATTATGGGTCAGGATATTGCCGAGTACGAGGGCGTCTTCAAGGTGACGAAGGGATTCCTGAAGCAGTTCGGTTCGGAGCGTGTTCGAAATACGCCCATAATCGAAAGTGGCGTAATAGGATGCGCGATGGGTCTGGCATTGGAGGGATTCAAACCCATCGTTGAGATGCAGTATGCGGACTTTATCACGTGCGGCTTCAATCAAATTGTGAACAATCTCGCTACCACTCACTACCGCTGGGGGAGTTCTCTTAATGTGACTATTCGGGCGCCGTTTGGTGGCGGAATTGGTGCCGGACCGTTTCACTCACAGAGCCCGGAGGCCTGGTTTTGCCACGTACCAGGGCTGAAAGTTGTCGTTCCCGCATCACCGGAGGATGCCAAGGGTCTGATTCGAGCAGCTATCCAGGACCCCAACCCCGTGCTTTTCTTCGAGCACAAGTATCTCTATCGCGGAGAGAAAGGAATGGTGCCCGAAGGCACCTACACGACTCCGCTGGGGAAGGCGCGTATTGCGAGAGCGGGGAACGATTTAACGATTATCACCTGGGGAGTTGGGGTCCGCTGGGCGTTGGACGAGGCAGAGAAACAGGCGGCCGAGGGCGTCGATATTGAAGTGATCGATCTGCGCACCATTGTTCCTTGGGATCACGAGAGCGCGTTGGCATCTATCCGCAAAACAAACAGACTGATCGTCTTGCATGAAGCGGCCCGCACCGCAGGATTTGGAGCGGAAATCGCCGCCGAGGTCACCGAAGTTGTGTGGGAGCATCTGGATGCGCCGCCAATAAGGGTCGCGGCCGAAACCATCCCGGTACCGTTTTCCCAGTCGCTGGAAAACGAAATCTATTCTGCAAAAGGTCGCTTGCCAGAGGCAATCCGACGCGTGCTGGCTTACTAGCTTGGCTACCGCACCACGAGGCGTTGCGAAGCGCTTGCCTGGTCGCCAGCCATCCGGACAACGTAGACGCCCGGCTGTAAAGCATGTGTTGCCACCGCAACACGATGCTGCCCACTTGTCATCACTCCATTGAACGCAGTGTAGACGCGTCGTCCCAGCATGTCGAAGACATCCACACGAACGGTCTGATGTGCGTCCACATAAATATTGACGCTGCTCATTCCCAAAGAAGGATTCGGATATGGACGAGATATTCTAAGGTCAGAAACGGTAGGCGTCTCTGCCTCATTGGCCACCACATTGTCAAGGGTGAATTCAAACGTGCCCACTTCAACGATATCGCCGTCGTAGAAGAATGGATAGCCATCGATCAGTGCAATAGGCTCGGCGGGCTGTGTGTCCGCATCGGGCGAAGTGTACATCGTGCCACTGTCAGTGCCCGAATCGTACGTGAACAGCGTGATCTCTTCCAAAGGCGACCAATCGGCACCGTCAAAAAGCGCCAAGCTATTTACGCCCACAAACCAGTCAGGACTTGGGGCAAGCATACTCACGAGAGATACCAGCGGATAATCTGTGTTGAGATCGAACGTAAGCGCAACACTGCCGGGCGAGGTTCCAATTCCACCTCCGGACAGCACTGCGAAGGCGCTTCCTGCCAAAATCAGGTCGTTGACCTCGCTTTCCAAGAGGGCCTTGCTACCGGTCTCCGCCATGCTTTCGATGCCTGGCGACGCTAATTCACCCGGTTCCCACAGCGTTGTGGTCGCGTCATGCGCTGCGCCAATCAACCCGGAGAAATGTGGGTCTGGAGGGAAGTCGTCTGGATGCGTACCAATGCTCCATGTGCTCTCAAAAGTCACGGTATACGTGGCTGTCGAAAACTGTGCAAACGCAGCTACCGGACACAGTAGAATAGCAAGTAGATGGGCGCGCATGATCATTCGATGGCGAGATTCGGATGGACTGAGTATCCGACAATCCTAACCCTGAACCATCACAAAAGAAAGGCGGATTGAAGTGTTAGCAAGGGTCTGTCTCGCTCAGGGAATCAACTCCATCGCCGCCTCAATAGCCGCATTTTCAGAAGGATGTGTCGCGACAGGCTCATCCTCCCCAAAGAACGGAATGTCGATGTCCTGTTGGGAAAGTGCTGCTGCTACAACCGCGTTCAGATTGCCAGAAATCTTGGCCAGAACCAACTCTTCGTCATCCATAACAACCGCGAGAAGATCGACTACCCTGCCGTTGTCCTCCTTGTACACAACCCAGACGGCTTCAGAATCTTCCCGAATGGATGCGAGGTGGAACCAGTCGTCTTTTTCCAGATAATCGCGCAGTCGGCCCGGCATGGAAAGCGTTGTCGCGTCGAACGCGCCATTTACCTCATATCTCCCAAACTGCACGCGGCGAACCTCCGAAAGCACGGCCCGTGCAATCTCGGTATCCGGGTCATCGTCTAATCCGGACAACCAGCGAGCCAGCCCGATTGAAATGCGTCCAAACGACATCGCGTAGCCATCGCCAATTTCTACTCCAGGGGCTTGTCGGGCAAGGTCGTTGCGAACCCGTGTGAGCTCAAAAGAAGTACAGCCTGAAGACGCAAAGCCTATGACAAGCAGAAATAGAATACTTCGCATGGCGATCAACCGTCGTTGTAGTCTTCCAATTCGGGGACGTTGAATCGACTGCCCAGACGCCCAATTTGTGCAGGGTCGATGCGTCCGTCGATAGTTACGAATGTGGCTTCGTCCTCACTTTGATCCAGACTCATTACAATGAGCCCGTTGATCACATCGCCTGCCGTATCTAGATAGATGAACACGTCCTCGTCGTCTTCGCGGACGCGAACGAGCGTTTCCCATCCCTCGCGCTCGAAAGACCGAGCCAGCTCGCGGATCTGACCAGCGGCTCCTGAGTGTGCTGAGCTAAGGGTGTACTGCCGAACGTAGATGCCCCTTAGGTCGTCAATCATCGAGGCGAACTCTGGTTCGTCGTTTCTACTGGCTTCAGCAACCAGACGGAGGATTGCGCCCCGAAGATTGACTTCAACGCGCGCCTCCTGGTTGAAAAGAGCATCCAAGTTGGAGGAGCTCAACGCGTTTGGTTGAGCGATTCCAGTTGGCGCAAAGAGCGTCACAAAGAGGCCACAAAAGGCTAGTATTCGAAGGGATGAAAGCATCGTTATGGAGGCTATTGGGTTTGACCAAAAGATTGTTGGATTGGTTTGACAACCTCTTCGTTGAGGACATCGTTTTGCAGAAATACGCCGGTCTCTCGCCCCGCGTCACTGACCAGTCGAAGGGCCAGTTCTACTTCCTGCCGGGCCTGGGCTATCTCTTCGGCGGAGAAGTCGTCCGAGGGATTTAAGAGGAACGTGAGAGAGCCGAGCCATAAAAGCAGCAGAACGGTGGCGGCGATGGCGAGAGGTCGCCATCGACGAATACGCGGCTGTCTCAGCGGATTAACGACTGCGTGGGTGGTCCGTCCATTTTGAGAAGCTTCCGTAGCTGCAATCGCCTTTTGGAAAACATCGTCAGGGCATTGCTCCATAACCATCTCATCGAAGGCTTCGCGCATGCGCTGCGCAAGCGCGAGTTCGGCGCGGCAGGCTTCACAGCTTTCAAGATGTTCCGAAAACCGAGCGGACGTAGTCTCGTCGAGCGTGCTATCGAGGTAGGAATCGAAACGATCCAGTATCTCATGGCACTCCGTTGTAGAAGGGGATGCGCTCATGGCATTAATTCCTCGGTGGGAACGGCTTGTTGAAGTGCGGAGCGAAGTTGTTTCCGTGCGCGGTGGAGATACACTTTGGTGGTTGAGAGAGGCAGGTCAAGCGTTTCAGCCATCTCGGCGTATGAGAGTCCGTGGATCTCACGGAGAAGGACAAGACTCTTGTAGGGTTCGTCAAGTCCATTGAAGGCGTGTTCGAGGTGATTGCGGAAATCCGCTGATTCGGTAAGTCGATCAGGACTAAACGTTGTCGAAGCAAAGTCTTCGATGGAACTGGAAGTTGGCGTGTAAGCCTCGCGTGTTTTCTTTCTGCGAAGCAGATCTAGACAAGCATTGCGGGTTACACGCATCACCCAGGCAACGCGACGCTCGGATTCGATATGCTCGCCCTGTTGCCAGAAGCGAATGAGCACATCCTGTGTTACATCGGCAGCGTCTTCGCGGCATCCGATAAAACGAACGGCGAAGTCGTAAACGCGATGACGATGTGCGGCGAGGACCGAAGAATCGAGCGGCATGAATAACCGGGGTTCATCGGAAAGACGCGCCGCATCCAAAAAAGGTTACAGGGTCATCCCGTCAACCAATTCTAACCGCCTTACCAGTTTCGGCGATTGACCACTAGGCGCTGTTCCCACCCAGCAACTGACTTCCCTTGAACGCCTTGGCTTCGTCGATAAACAACTGGAGATGCGGGAAGGGGATTTCGATGCCAGCAGCCTTGAGGGCGTCAAACACCCTTTCTTGATACTCTGCACGAATTGGCATCTCGCTCTTTGGGTTTTTGAGAAAAATGCGAAGCTCCATATTGACTGACGAGTCGTCGAGCTCCATTACCACTACTTCCGGCTCGTGATCAGGATGTAACCTTTCATCACCTTGGACAACGGCCAGCACAGCTGCTCTTGCCTGTGCGGGTGACTCTTTGTACGCGATGCCAAAAGGGATGCGAAGGCGGAGAGTCTTCATCCGCGTGTGGTTGATGATGCGCTCGGTGATCACGATTGAATTCGGGAGGATCGCGATTTCGTTGTTCTGCGTGCGGATTCGCGTGGAACGCAGGGCGATCTCAACAACAGTCCCGAACGTGTCCTGGATTTCGATATTGTCGCCGATTCGGAATGGCCTGTCCAACAATATGGTGACGCCGGCGATGAAATTCTCCAGCGTGTCTTTGGCGGCGAAGCCAATAGCAATGCCTGCAACGCCGAGGCCTGCGACTAGCGCCGTGACGTTGATGCCGAGCTGGCCCAGAACCGTGATGGTTGCGAAAGAGAAGATGACAATCCGCAACGCACGACGGACCAGTTGCTGGACTCCTGCATCAACTTTCTTAGCGCGTCCCAACATTCGGCCCAGCAAACCGTTGAGAACGCGGTAGACCAGGTAAAATGCAACGGCGACGACAAGCGCCGGAACGATGTGTGAGATCGTGAAATCGAGGAGAGCACCGCCAAATGTTCCGACGGCATCATCCAGTCGTCCCTCCGTAAGTAGCGCTCCTGCCTCGCCAACAGACTCGTTGAGCGCGCCGATCCCGCTCGAATCGATTGCGACCGTCGAGTCGAGAGTTTGCAATGCTGAATCGTTTGCGGTCGCCAGCGTGTCAGATATGTTCTGCATCAGGTGTCTCGGCGGTTAGCAGCGTGCAATGTGTTCTGGAGGAGCATGGCGATGGTCATTGGGCCAACGCCACCCGGCACAGGCGTGATCCAGCCTACTTTCTCGCTCACATCCTTGAAATCGACATCGCCGACCAATCGATAGCCCCTCTCGCGCGTGGCGTCGTCAATGCGGTTGATACCGACATCGATGACAGCCGCACCTTCCTTCACCATACTCGCCGTGATGAAGTTGGCTCTTCCAATCGCGGCGATCAGAATGTCTGCCTGCCGCGTGATGGAAGGGAGATCCTTTGTGCGGCTATGGCATACCGTCACGGTACAATCCAGCCCACGTCGAAGCAGCAGGGTAGCCATCGGTTTGCCCACAATATTAGATCGACCAACGATCACAGCGTGGGCGCCGCTGGTTTCGACGCCGCTTCGTTTTAGCAATTCGACAATCCCTGCTGGTGTGCACGGCTCGAATCCAGCCTGCCCCAAAACAAGACGTCCAACACTTACAGGATGGAAGCCGTCAACATCCTTGTCGGGGTCGATGGCGAGAATCACCTTGTCCTCGTCAATGTGATCGGGGAGAGGAAGTTGCACAAGGATGCCGTCCACGTCCGGGTCATTGTTGAGCTGCTCGATCAGATTCAGTAGATCCGCTTCCGGCATATCTTCGGGGTGGAGAAGCGTTTCCGCGATAATCCCCACTTCCTCGGACGCGCGCTTCTTACCACGCACGTACGACTGCGAAGCAGGATTCTCACCAACGAGAACTACGCGAAGACCGGGAGGGCGCTTCCCCAGTAGAATGCGGGCATCTACACCTTGCTTGACTTCTGAACGTATATCGGAAGCGATTTGCTTGCCGTCGATAATATGTGCGATTGCTGGGCTAGTCACGGGAGAACGGATAGGAGGGAAGGGCGTTGCGTGCAAGCACGAAGTTACCGAGGTTCAGGCCCAGACTTGGGCGCGGAAGTAACTTCTCAGCAACAGTTCGCAATTCATCTACAACAAAACAAGCATGTCGTTTCGAGTAGGCATTCTCGGAGCCACCGGAGCGGTCGGCCAGACGTTCGTCGAGTTGCTCGATGGGCATCCACTCTTTGAGATCACAGCGCTGGCAGCGTCCGAGCGATCCGCCGGAAAACCGTACCGCGAAGCCGCGAACTGGATTGGCGGGATCGAGATGCCGGAGAACGTGGGAGACATGATCGTCCAAGCCTGCGAAACAAATTTGAAGTGCGACTTCGTTTTCTCGGGATTAGATGCGGGTGTTGCCGGTGAAATCGAAGGAGCATTCGCCCGGGCTGGATACCCGGTAATTTCAAACGCGCGAAATTACAGGATGGAGCCGGATGTACCGCTCCTCATCCCAGAAGTCAACCCGGGTCACTCGGCGCTTATTGACAGGCAAGATTGGGGAGGAAGCGGTGGTTTCATCGTTACCAATCCGAACTGCTCCACTGTAGGACTGGTGATGGCGCTAAAACCACTCCATGACGCTTTTGGCATTGATGCCGTGCACGTAGTAACCATGCAGGCGCTCTCCGGAGCAGGTTATCCTGGCGTGCCGTCGCTGGATTCGCTCGCGAACGTAGTGCCGCACATCGGCGGCGAGGAAGCCAAGATGGCCGCTGAGACCGGCAAGCTGTTAGGTGCCTTGACGGACGATGGTATTGAAATGGCGGACGCGACAATTTCCGCGCAATGCAACCGTGTTCCAGTTCTGGACGGACACATGGAGTGCGTCTCGGTTCGTTTGAAGAAGCCCGCCACCGCGGAAGAAGTTGCAAGAGTCATGGATTCTTTTGAAGGCCCGCTTGCAGGGATGGGCCTTCCAACGGCTCCTTCACAACCTGTGCGCGTGTTTACAGATGAGCGTTTTCCGCAACCACGACGTCATGCACGCGCAGCTGGAGGGATGCAGGTGTCTGTTGGAAAAGTGCAGGACTGTCCAGTCCTAGGCGTCAAGTTCGTTGTGCTTTCCCACAATACGATTCGAGGAGCAGCGGGAGGTGCAATACTCAACGCAGAGTTGCTGAACGCTCAGGGGCGGCTCGTACATCGCACTGAAGCGGTCGTAGCGGCATGAACGTCGACATCAGACGTGCTGAAGTGAATGACCTGGAGCAGGCCGTCCAGTTGTGGTCGATGTTGCACAAGATGCACGAAGTGCTCGATCCACGCTACAAGCTCGCGACTGATGCTGCACTGCGCTGGTCGAACGACTTTCGCGAGTTGCTTCACAGCGACAGGCACAGGTACTACGTGGCCGAGGCCGAAGCCGGGAAGCTCGTCGGCTTGCTCGTCGCTCAGGCCGCGCTACCTATTCCGGTCTACGAGCCTGAGACCTATGTCCATGTTGACGAACTCATCGTCGCGCACGACTATCGGGGGCAGGGAATAGGCGAACGCCTAGTCCGGGAGGCGTTCGCTTGGGCCGACGTGATTGAGGCCGTTGATATACGTGTTGGCGTCTTGGCCGTGAACCACGAAAGCAAAACCTTCTGGAAACGCCTTGGCGGTGAGGACTATTCCGTTCAAATCGTCATCAAACTCGACGAGCGCAGCGCGTAGATCCAGGCAGCTTCGATTGATCCAGCTGGTATAGTGGTGGTAACCCGCGCCTGGCCGACCGCGTCGAGAACGACGAACTGAAGATCCTTGGCGTCTCTCTTTTTGTCGGCCTGCATGAATAACATGAGGGCGGGTACGGAGAGCATCTCTACCGAACCGGAGATTGGAATACGCGAAACGAGTGCCTCGGCACGACTGAACTCTGGATGGACGGAATCCATTGAAAATGAGGTGCCGTGTAGAGCTGAACTCGACAGATGCAGTGCTGCGCGCATGCCCAGCGCCACTGCCTCGCCGTGTGTAAACGTTCCGAAACCGCTCGCACGCTCGATGGCATGCCCGAATGTATGGCCGAAGTTGAGAAGCATCCGTCGCCCACTTTCCATTTCATCGCTTGCAACTACTGTAGCCTTAATAGATGCAGCCAGGCGGATCATCTTATGAACTACATCCCCTTTTCTGAGAAGGATCTCGCTCCAATGAGCCTCCAGCCAATTGAAGAAGCTGGCATCTGCTATCAACGCGTGTTTAACTACTTCCGCTAGACCGCTGGTGAAATCGCGTTTGGGCAGCGTGGATAGGGAAGAAGAATCGGAAATAACCAGACGCGGCTGATAGAATGCGCCAATCAGGTTCTTCCCGGCAAGATGATTGATGCCAGTCTTGCCACCGATTGAGCTGTCGGCTTGGGCAATCAGGGAAGTTGGGATTTGTACGAGCGGAAGTCCGCGTAATAGCGTAGCGGCCATATAACCCGCGAGATCGCCAACAACGCCACCGCCCAATGCAACGACGGGCGTTTGTCGATCAATCGGGTCTTTAAGCGCCCAATTGTAAAGCTGAGATAATGTGTCGGCTGATTTGGAAGCCTCCCCGGATTGGATGATGTGTGCTCGCGTCCTCCAGCCATTGGCCTCCATGCTATCCATCAGTCGCTCGAGATAATGCTCGGCAACATTTTCGTCCGATACGACCAATATTTGTCCAGATCTCAGACCAACGTTCTCCAGAAGTAGAGGAGCTGCATCAAGCGAGTCGAAATAGATTGGGTAGGCTCGACCCTTGGGCAGATCGACTGTGATGGAATTCTGTCTGGCCGTGGTCATGATGGAAGCTAGGCTGCACGACGGCGCAATGCATGAATACGATCTCTGACTTACGTTCACACGTTGGTAATACGGATCACCTATATTTCTATGCAGCCTCCGCAGTCAATGGAGGCACGTCATCCTTCCCTTCAGACCAACTTAGAGGTACACCTCATGGGCCTTCTTGATTTTATTCGCGACACGGGTCGCGATCTTTTCGGTGGCAACAAAGGCAGCGAAGCCGAGCAAATTAAAGCTGAGATCGAAAAAGAACTGGGCGGAAACGTCTCAAACCTCGGCGTGATGTTTAATGAGGGCAAAGTTTCCCTTCAGGGCGAAGCGAAAAGCTTAGCCGCAAAGGAAAAGGCAGCTCTCATAGCCGGCAACGTCAAAGGTGTTGAGTCGGTAAACGACGACCGTCTTAATGTGGCTGGCGCAGCTGCCCCTGCATCTACCACGCGGTATTACAAGATTCAGTCGGGCGATTCGCTCTCCAAGATCGCGAAGGAGTTCTACGGCGATGCCAATCGTTACAACGAAATCTTTGAGGCTAATAAGGAGGTCATCAAGGACCCTGACCTCATCTATCCTGGCCAACAAATACGCATTCCGTAGGCATTCGAAGCCTTTTGCGGAACTCCCTTCATACGACGTCAATATTTTGCGCCCGGCCCTTGATCGTTCAATGGCTGGGCGCTATTCTGATAACAGTCTGGATTCTGGGGACATATCCTAGGCTTCCGGCTTCTCACACCTCGTATTTCTCTCATCAACTGATAAAGGTGCACCAACTATGAGAGTTTCCTTACTCATGCGAACGTTTCTTGCAGCAGCGATCGTCGTTGCTGGCAGCAGTATCGCTTTCGCACAACAAGATATCGTCAGCTATGGCGGCGCAGCCGTCGATCTAACTGCCTTTGACGATCTATATGACGGCTCGCTCGGCTCAATGGCCTGTGTAGCTGTGGACAATTCAGCTGGTACAGTTGTAGACATTACAGGTGTCACTGTTGACATGGAAATGTCTCACACATGGATCGGCGACCTTACCATAAAGCTCCAAAGCCCTGCCACAACCGTTACCACGTTGATGTCTCGCACGGGGTTTGCAGAGGCTGCGGACGATGGCATGGGTTGCTGCGGCGACAGCTCTGACCTTGATGGCGTCGTGATTAACTTCGCAAACGGGAACCCATTTGACGCCGAAACCATGGGCGGGACTATCCTTGGAACGGAATTCGTCTGCACGACAGATGGCGAATGTGACTTCTTCCCAAATCCTGACCTAGGCCCAGGTACTGACCTCGCTGATTTCAACACCGAGAGTGCTGTGGGCATTTGGAACTTCTGCGTTGGGGATAGCGCCGGCGGAGATAACGGTTTCCTGAACGACGTCACGTTGACCATCGACGGTAATATTCCTGTTGAATTGGTCGCATTTTCGGCTCAGACGAACGGCACTGCTGTTTCGCTGAACTGGGAGACTGCTTCAGAAACAAACAATGCTGGTTTCGAAGTTCAGATGCAGAACGGAGAAGACTGGGATGTACTCAGCTTCGTAGAAGGCAACGGTACGACCACCGAGGCTCAGACCTATTCGTACAACGCCGGTGACATGGCGGTAGGCACACACGCCTTCCGTCTCAAGCAAATCGACTTTGACGGTGCTTTCGAGTACTCTGACGAAGTTGAGGCAACAATTGAGACACCAGGATCACACCTGATCTCCAGTGCCTATCCAAACCCGTTCAACCCACAGAGCCAGTTCACGCTCGCGGTTGCACAGGAGCAGCAAGTAACGGCAGAGCTCTTCAACACGCTAGGACAGCGCGTTGCGGTTCTTTTCCAGGGTACAGTTGAAGCCAACCAGGCGCAGCAGCTCACGATTGACGGCGCAGGCCTTGCCAGTGGCATGTACGTAGTACGTGTAAACGGCGAGCGCTTCGCAGACGCCTTCAGCGTAACATTGCTCAAATAGTCTATTTGGGTTCGTTCTGAACACCACATCGTGGAGTGACGAACATAAGAGTACTAGAAACGGCCCGCTGCCAGGTGTAGCGGGCCGTTTCTGTCTTCGAGCCGCTCAATATTTACGCGAACACATCAAGCCAGTATCAAAGAATTACGAGATACGTTTCGAGTTCTCTTCCCGCTAATTGTTCTCGTGTAGGCATCGACAGAAGATTTCAGGAAGGCGAGTCTGCAAATGATGACTGTCTGCGGTGGTGGGGGACTCCTGCGCCAACGTTTTCAACGCGCTAGGACAGTATTCAATCTGGCGATTCGCACCCCGAACCAACCAAGGAGTTCTTCGACGACGGAGACCGCTACGACGATATCGCGAGGCGAACTAAAAGAAAATCAAGACCTCGGACCTGACCTACTCAGGCTAACAAATGCCTATTCCTAGAATAGTTGGTGGGCCGAACGGACCCGCATTCACCAAACGCCATTAATTCGGCTCGGCCCTTGATCCTTGTGTGGCTGACCTCTATTCTAGGGAAGTTGTGGGAACTGGGGTTTATCCTAGGCTCCTCGCTTTTCACACTTCGTATTTCTCTCAACAACCAAACAAGGTGCACCAATTATGAGAGTTTCCTTACTTAAACGTGCTGCTCTGCTTGTGGCAGTGGGCCTCGTAGCGAGCCCGCTTTCTCTTGCACAGAACACGTATTCTTCCACCCCAAATTGCCCGATCATCAGTAATGGCGGTCCCTGTATTGATGTGATTACCGTGCCTGGCACGGACACTGGAAGCGCGTCTGATGTGAACGTGGTCCTTTATATCGATCATACGTGGGCAGGCGATCTAGATGTCGTCTTGACGCATCCATTGGGTCCAACGGCCACGTTGATGGACGACACGTGCACGAGTGACGATGCCTCGTCTGCAAACCCATTGACGTTCGATGACGGTGCCGGACCAGTAGATTGTTCCGGAACAGGCACTGATCCGATCCCGTCGGCATCATATGACCCGGTAACACCTCTGAACGTATTTAACGCCCCTGCAGTTGGTGACTGGACGATTTCGGTAGATGACATAGTTGGCGGAGATGACGGCGTCTTTGTACAATGGGACCTTGTTATCGACGGCATTCTGCCTGTCGAGCTCGTCTCGTTCACGTCTCAGGTCAATGGAACATCTGTGGCTCTGAATTGGGAGACAGCGTCGGAGACCAACAACGCCGGCTTTGAAGTTCAAATGCTTCGCGGTGAAGGCTGGGACGTACTTGGCTTCGTAGAAGGCAACGGTACGACCACCGAAGCTCAGACCTATTCGTACAACGCCGGTGACATGGCGGTAGGCACACACACCTTCCGTCTCAAGCAAATCGACTTTGACGGTGCTTTCGAGTATTCTGACGAAGTTGAGGCAACAATTGAGACACCAGGTTCACACCTGATCTCGAATGCTTATCCTAACCCGTTCAACCCACAGAGCCAGTTCACGCTCGCGGTTGCACAGGAGCAGCAGGTAACGGCTGAGCTCTTCAACACGCTAGGACAGCGCGTTGCGGTGCTTTTCCAGGGTACAGTTGAAGCCAACCAGGCACAGCTCGTAACTATTGATGGCGCAGGCTTGGCCAGCGGCATGTACGTAGTGCGTGTGAATGGTGAGCGCTTTAGCGACGCCCTAAGCGTAACATTGCTCAAATAATCTATTTGGGTTCGTTCTGATCGCCACA
>JAHEJB010000004.1 GCA_024639085.1 Rubricoccaceae bacterium
TGCATACCTCATGCATGCCGGGTGGCCGTATATCGAGGAGACAAAGGCGATGATGTACGTATACCCCGACCTATATGCAGACGTCGGGGTGTTGGCGTGGGCGCTGACGCGGGAGGCATTTTACACCGCGCTCCGTGATCTTGTGGACGCGGGCTTCGGGGATCGCCTTCTTTTTGGGACCGATCAGATGGTCTGGCCGGGCGCGCTCGGGCTCGCCGTCGAGACCGTGGAGGCAGCGCCATTTCTCTCTGAGGATCAGAAGCGGGCGATCCTCTACGACAACGCGGCCCGTTTCCTTAATCTGAGCGACGAGCAGATCGCAGCGCACCACGGCCACTGAGAGGGAGCAGTAGAATTCACCACAAGATGGATGCAGCCAAAAACTTCAAGGCCCTTGAGAAGCTTCCGATACTGGCCCTACGGTCTGACGATTGTTTTTAAGTTCTTCTATGAAGGCATGGACGACGACTCCGAGTACATGAATCCCGGGGCTGCCAATCAGTAGAGGCTGTACGAAGTTGCTAGACACATAACCCCGCTGCAAGCCGACGAAGGGCCTGCGCATTGCCTCGTCCTTCCCTCAATCTGAATTTGTAGCCCAATTAGCCCAAGGCTGCCATTCTGCCGATCTAAATCGGCATCGGATACGGGATCGGGTGGGGCGAACCCGGCTGCCACGGCGGGAACGCCTCCAGCACTCGCTCCCAAGAATCCACGTCCACCGTGCGGTCTCTGTACGATAGCCGGTACCGCCCACTCACGAGGTGATTAACCGCATAAGACGGAAGGTCGGACGGCCTCTATTGGCCGGAAATGGCCTTTTCGTATTCGGGCACATCTATACAACCTGGCTTGCTGGAACCGGCCCCAAACCTACCCAAAACGCCCTTTTTCCTCGTACCCCCGGAAGGACTCGAACCTTCGACACCCTGATTAAGAGTCAGGTGCTCTAACCAACTGAGCTACGGAGGCATACGTCAATTTACCGAATTGCAGGGAATCGCTTTAAAAAGCAAGGGTGAAAATGCTATCCACCAAATGAAACCCGTAGGCCGAGCCTGACGCTACGGCCCATGGAGAGAACACCGTAAGGTCGAAAACGACTCATCGGATCAACATAGCTCTTGTTGAAGAGGTTGTTGATCGAAAGCGTTGTCGAAACATCAAGACTGCTCGTCGCAAACGACGCGGACAGGGAAGCATCCCAGACGGAGTACGAGTTCGTGGGTACTTCCTCGAGAAGCTCGGGGCGGTTTTGCGATGCGACAATCGAGGGTCCGATTTGAAGCTCGAAGTCGCGCACAGGCCCAACAAACTCAGCCTTATACTCAAGTGCCGTCTGAAGCCTCGCGGGCGGCACGAACGGAAGAGGCTCGTCCGTTTCGCGATTCACACCCTGTGTCAGATCTCCTGAGAAGTGAAATCCGACGCCGTGAAAAACATGGGGGTGGATATCCACACGGAACTCGCCACCAATGAGCCGAGCGTCGGCCTGGCTGTAGTCGTAGATGACCAGCCCGGAAACATCGTCGATTTCAGACGTGGCTCTTGGAAAGATGTAGCTCGAGATCTGATTGACGAACCCGCTCACCTCCGCGTACATGTGCGGCGTCAGGTAGCGCATCACCCCATCCAGGGCGAGGCTTGTTTCCGGGATCAGATCGGAATTGCCGCGCTCGAACCGCAGGGTGCCCTCATGGACACCGTTTCCGAACAGTTCGATGAGTTGCGGGGCGCGAAAGGCTCGCCCCAGATTGGCGGCGACCGACAGGTCGCCACGCGGTTGCCAGGCGACACCTACCGCTCCGGTCACAGCCGTGTAGTTACGCGACCCGGCCGTCAGTCCCAACTCATCCGATGAGTCGTTTTCCAGCGAGCGGAGGTCCAGGCGCACACCGGCATCAAGTGTAACAGATGGCAAGACCAACTCCTCCGTCACGTACACGGCCCCGTTGAGGGTCCGCGCGCCCGGAATAAGTGTTTCCTCGGCCAACGTCTCGTTCTTCTGCCACATCCCGCTAATCCCGATCGTCCCAAAGATGCGGCCAATCGGTCGGTGGTGAACGCGCGCATCTGTCGTAGCTGTCGTCAGCTGGAGGTGCAACGCGGGGCCTTCTTCCTCTTCGTGCCCTCCTTCTTCTTCCCCTTCATGGTGATGCCCGAACTCGCGGCGGTTGTTTTGCTGGATGGCTGAGATGACCTCCAGCCTGCTTCGACCGATCGGAACTTCTGCCTGTGCGCGACTGGAGTAGTGCGAAATTTCCTGAAACGGTTCGGCCAAATCGTGTCGACCAAGGTTCAGTTCCTCCCCTTCCTCACCGAGGAAATCAGGCTCAAAAAGGCCAAGGGTGCTCGTGAACGACGTTCCGGACAGGACTACACGCCCTCCACTTTCAAATTCACGGCCAAAGCGGATGCCGCCCGAAAGTTGCTCCTGCGCTGTGTTCAAGATCAGCCCATTCGGCGTTGAAACGTGACCCGCGTTAAGCAGCCCGAGGCGTCCATCGTAGGCCCAGTTCCCAGAGCGGCCGCTGAATGCAAGGTCGCCCGATCCCTGTTGCGACCCCGAAATGCCTGTCAGGCCGATCGATCCGCTGAAAGGTGCTTCCAAGTCAAACAGGTCGTCGTGCATGGTGTGGATGACGCCGCCGAGGGCATCCGATCCATACAGCAAACTCGACGGCCCCCGGAGCACCTCAATTCGGTCCACGTTGGTGCTTCCGATTTCGGGTCCATGTTCATCGCCCCAGCCCTGTCCTTCCTGCCGGACGCCGTCGGCGATTACAAGAACGCGTTGCGATGTCAGTCCACGAATGACGGGTTTGGCCACGGCCGGACCGGTCCGCAGCAGGCGCACACCGGCCACGCCATCCAGCGCATCCATCGCGGAGCCGCCCGTTGAACGCGCAAGCTCTCCTTCGTCTACCAGCGCAACCGACTGCGGCGTTGAAAGCACGTCCGATGCCCGCGCTCTTGCAGTAACCGTCACGTCGCCGATTTCGACAAAAGAGGGTGTCAGAACGATATCCAGCGTGGCTGTTTCGTTTTCACCAATGTCGATGCTACGCGTCTCTGTCTTGTAACCAACAAAGCTGAACGTGATGCGAAATGATCCCGTGTGAGGAAGGTCGATCTGATATCGCCCCTCCAAAGTGGTAGTGGTGCCCAAATCGAGCGTTGGCAATAAAACTGTGGCGCCCGGCAACGGCTGACCGGTTTCGCCATCGGTTATCTGACCTGAGATGGACTGAGCGAACGCTGTGGTTACTGACAGCCACAGTGCGATCGCCGCAACGAATAAGCGGAGCATGGAAGTTTTGTCTGGTTTGAGGAAAGCAGGTCACACAGCCTGCTTTGGTGGTCCTCGAACCAGAGATAGTCCATGTGGAGTGGTTCCATAGTGCCCAGCTACACCCTGTGCAGCGTGTGTCGAGCGTTCACCGCAAGCGCAGTCTTCGGTACATCCAATCGTTCCAACCGAGACACTCTGGCACAAAACACAGGCTATCGCCGCGTTCAGCGGATCAGGGCAAGGTGGTAGTAGCTCAACACCATGATCGTCGCTGGCAGCGTGGTGATGGTGGGTGTCGGCAGAAGCATGCTCAACACGGACCTCCTTCCATTCCTCCGCGTGCTCGATCCTGTGCAGCGTGGGCACAAGAACTCCGCCGGTCACAAACGTGACGAGAAGAATCAGGGCGCTATGGCGAAGGCTCGTGTTCATCAATCCCAAACGCTGAAAAGCTAGCACCTTGTGCTACGCGTCACAACTAACCATCCAGACAAGAAACCTCGCCTGCGAAAGCAAACGGGGTCATCCTGGAGGCGCCGAGCGGACTCGAACCGCTGTAGAGGGTTTTGCAGACCCTTGCCTAGCCACTCGGCCACGGCGCCATTTGGGGGGTCGGAAGATACGGCAGACACAAACGCCGCACTGCGCGCCCGGTAGGTCGAAAGCATCGCTTTCGATGCGCAGGCATGTGCGAAGGCAATACAGCTCAGTGTCCCACAAGAAGTAGCGCGCCCGGTAGGACTCGAACCTACGGCCTGCGGTTTAGAAGACCGCCGCTCTATCCAGCTGAGCTACGGGCGCGGATTATCCAAAATACCAACGCAGGAATCGCTGCGATGACGTTGAACCTGTGTCCCGACTTGTCGGGAATTGAAGACCTCCGCTCTATCCAGCTGAGCTACGGGCGCTGGAACCGGGCTTGACCATCTTGGTCAACGTGTCGGGGCGGCCGGATTCGAACCGACGACCTACTGCTCCCAAAGCAGTCGCGCTACCGGGCTGCGCTACGCCCCGAATGCGCGCAATATACCGCAGCAACGATCTCGCCACGGCCTCTCCGCGCTATCTTCGCGACATGGAAAATTCTACACAAGAGCAGCTTGCGGCCGACAAACGCACTCTCCGCATAATCTGGCTAGCGATTGTGTCCGGCGTGGTCATGTTGAGCGCCATCATGACGTTCTTATTGCAGTCGGGTGCGGGCGGCACTGTTTCCCAAGGCAACGTCTTCTTCACGCTGAACGCAGCCCTCAATATTGCGTCGATCCTTCTGGGTTTCACGATTCAGCGAAAACTGGATGCAGCTTTGACGTTCACGAAATCCTACGCTGAAGCTGCAGGTCTCATTCGTTCGCGCTGCATCATTTCGCTTGCCGTTGTAGAGGCCTCTGCGTTGTTTGCAGCCGTGGCCACCTTCCTTACGGGTGATCTGCTGAACCTTGCCTTCGTCGTTCCTTTCTTTGCGTTTTCGTGGCTATTCTTCCCCTCCGATTCGCGATTCGCGTATTGGCAGGCCATGATCGGCGACGAGCGCTAGAAACGAAAAGGGCGGCTCCGCACGTGCAGAGTCGCCCCAATAATTGCGCGAGACAATATCTAGCTGGCCTTTGCCGCCTTCAATTCGTTTTGGACCTCGCCGACTTCCACCATTTTTGAGCGGAACTCGTAGTTGCCGTTTCCTTTCTTTGACGCGACGATAACTTTCGCCATTTGCTTGGCGTCAGCATCTGCGCCACGGTTGGTGCGCTGGTTCTTCGAGACTTTCTTTGCCATTGTTCTGTAGGTCTAGGTGCAGGCCGACATATAGCGGGCCGCACACTTGATTTACTTGATCTCGCGATGGAGGGTGTGTTTGCGGAGCTTCGCGTTGTACTTCTTGAGTTCAAGGCGTTCCGTGGTGTTCCGGCGGTTCTTGACCGTCGAATAGCGCGACGTGCCCGGAGCCTCTGTGCATTCGAGGATAACCTGTATGCGAACGTCTTTTCCTTTTGCCATTGGTCTTGTAGTTCAGGTCGAAGATGGGCGTCAGATACTGACGCCGTTGGCACGTGCTTCCTTAAGCACGGCACTTATCCCTTTCTTGTTTATGGTTTTCAGCGTTTGGGTAGAGACTCGGAGCGTCACCCAGCGATCTTCTTCCGGAATGTAGAAGCGCTTTTTCTGAAGGTTTACATTGAACCGCCGCCGCACCTTGTTGTGAGCGTGCGAAACGTGGTTCCCAGACATGGGCCCCTTGCCGGTTACTTGATCTTTGCGTGCCATTGTCGTAGGTCGAATGCCGCAATACGCGGACTCTCGGATTTATTCAGTTGCAGTGCGAATAGCTTGAAAAGCTACGACCCAGTGCTATGCAGATTCAATTGATAGTGGACGTGGAAGTGTGAGACTACCGAGAAAAGAAGAAGGCTTCAACACGTGATTTGCGTCGAAGCCTAAACTTGGGAATCATTTCTGGAGGTCTAGAAAAGACCAAAACGAACCTGAAGGAGATGGTTGTAGCGCCCCAACTGGCCAGCTACGCGCCCATCTTCTACTCCCGAATAGGCGTATTCAATTTCTACAACCGGAAGCTCTACACTCGCCCCAAACGACGCATAACCCTGGCTGTAGCCAGAGTGAAGTGAGACAATCCGACCAACCTGAGCACCAAGACCCATTCGAAAATGTGCACCCGCAGGTTGGTCAAACTCGGACGTTGAGGCGCTGACATAGTCGACAGCAACCGTTAAACTGTTCAAGAATGCCTGGGTTGCCGGCGGAAGTGGAACTCGGTAGGCTGCACCGAACCGATAAGAGGGCTTGGATTGGCGTGCATTGAACCGAGCCTCAAGTTCTGCAATCTCCTCTTCGTCATTTGGACCATCGTTGCCTGTCAGATCGATGCGACGGTCGTAGCGGTAAGTAAAACCACCGCCCACGAGCTGATAGAATGCAAGACCAAGATCTACATTTGGCATCACATCCTTCGCATGGATGCCTGCATCAAACGCAATGCTCGAGCCTCTGAGCACGTATAAATGCTCTTCTTCAGGGTCTAGTTCTTCCAGCAACGCTCCTTTGGCCGTGAGATACCGTCGCGTATAACTCGCGGTTGCACCAACGGCGAGCGGAGAGCCTGGGATGCCATACGCTCCAGTTATGGGGAGAATTATGTCGAGTTGATTGTAGAGATCCAAACGTGGTACACCAACACCTGCATCAATAAACTGATTTCGGAATCGGTTCGTAGCAAACAGGCCTACCCCGAGCGCTTCGTTGTCCGAAATAGCCAGCTGGACGGCGGGACCATAAGCAGTGGCAGTCATTGTTGTCTGCGACCTGCCGAGTTCCAATGCACGATCATACAACGCTTCAAGGCGGTCATAATCGTTCAAGCGGATTTCCTCCAGCCCCTCTTCTACGGCGGGCTCCAACTCGTTACGAACAAATCTGTACTCTTCAAATATCCCCCTGCTCACGCTCAAGCCGGCACCGACAAATGTGATCTTTGGCTTGGAGAGATCTAGTCGGACGAGGTGGGCAGGATTGTAGAAAAAAGCCGTCTCGTCCATGGGAACGGCAGCAACAGCTCCGCCCATCGCGCGAACTTGCAAGCCAACCACACTTGGGCGCGCGTCTTGTTGAAGAGATCCGAACGTTTGCGCATCCGCGACAGTGAAGGAACTGACGAGCAGAATTGCTAGAACCAGCGAGCGAGCGTACATGACTGGCGGAGGCGCAATGGAATTACACGAAATAAGAGGGGGAAGCACGATGCCTCCCCATAATGCTCTTTTTACTTAGGCACCGCCGTTGCAGTACGGCCCTAGATCGCCTTTGACGCTCTCATATGCGTCGAGAACGTGCTGAACGAGCTCATGCGAAGTCGTATCACCACCAAGCAGGTGATCGCGGAGGTCGAGCGAGGTAATGGACTCGCCAAGGTCGGCAATGGCATCCTCTACCTGAACGCGTAGTTCGTCCTGATTGTCGGCACAAACGCCGATATAGTTGCCTCCCTGCGAACCCATCACGCGAAACCAGCTGGTCTGCTGCGGAATGTCCTCTGTGATGAAGAAGTAGGCTTCCATAAAACGAGCAACTGCATTGACAGCAAGCGCCATTGCAATCTCGTCGTCGCTTAATCCGAACCCACGAAGAGAGGCCAGGGCACCGTCTCGATCGTAAATGAGCTCGCCTTCTTCAATGCCATGACAAAGGCTTAGTGAGCGTAGCTCATCTGGCATGATGCCGATTTCAACTCCTGTTGGGTCGGTGCCATTCAGCAAATCAAGAACGCTGTTGATCAGGTCGCGATTTGCATACAGATCGATGTACTCGTCGTACTCGGCTGGATCAAATGGGTGCGCATTCGGGTCGTCTTCATAACGACATACTGATCCGAAGCGCTGAACCGGAGTCTCGGAAGGACTGCTTACTGTCGCTTCGAAGGTCGTCAAGAACAGGGCAACGCGATCAACGTCAAGAAGGTTGACGTCTTCGCGATCGAGGTAGGCCGAACCAAGCTCGACACGAACCTGTGGATGCTGCGAATCCTGAGTCAGCGCTGACTCCAAGAGAGTAATTGCCGTGGCTATGTCGCCAGATTGGCGAGCGAGGCGAGCATCGACGAGTAGTGAGTCTATATCGCTCGAGGCAGAGCTGCCATCACAGGCGGCCAAGAAAAGGGGCGTCGCCAAGAGTAGAAATGCTGCTCCGCCTACAAACCGGAATGAACGTGTCATGCTACTACAGAAATGGTACGGGGCTGGCGGACCCCAATTGGACAGAACGGTACCCGCAGAGTATCGCCAGTACGGGCTCAGTCTTAAGCTCCAGGAACCCTTTCCTAACTAACCTCATCCGGCATTACGTACTGCCCGTGCAGGCTCAATTGAGGCAGCCCGCTTCGCGGGATAAACCGCTGCCAGAAGGCATAAGCCCATCGCAACAACCAATACCAGACCCACATCTATAAATCGTATCGCGATTGGGTAGGCATCAATGATGAATGATTCGGCTTGCGCTAGCTTAGCTAGGCCCGTGTATTTCTGTAGCAACGAAAGGCCGAGCCCAAGGACCAGCCCTAGCCCGGCACCGAGGCTTCCAACAAGCAGTCCTTCCAGAAGAAAGATGGTACGAATGTCTTTGCGAGTTGCGCCCATCGCCTGGAGCGCACCGAAATCTTTGCGCTTCTCCATCACGATCATTGTTAGCGCGCCAACAATGTTGAACGCGGCGACCACGACAATCAGAATCAGAATGGCGCTGGCCGCCCACTTCTCCAGCTTCATCACGGCATACAAAGAAGGCTGCAGGTCATACCACGTTCGAACGCGAAACTGGTCAGGGTTCAGAACGCGCTCGAGATTGGCTTTCACACGGTCCGACGCATCAACATTATCAAGACGAAGATCGATTCCGCTGACCGTGCCCGACATTCGAAAGAGCCTCTGGGCTTCCCCCAAATCGATGAATACGTGGTTTTCATCGTAAGCGGGATCCAGTTCATAGGTGCCCCGAAGAGAAAAAACCTGTCGGGCAGGAAGCCCGAACGGATACTGGACAATCATGCGCTCCAGAGCAGGCGCTGAAAGGAGCGCAACGCTGCTTCCATCGTCGCCGGTTGGACCTGGGAACAGCGCCATCCGCGCAGAAACGCCAGCTCCCATGACAATACCCGCCCCGGTTGGTTTTCGGGCTACATCGAACGAACCGGACGTAACAGCCCGCATTACCGAACCGTCAACAGAAGCACCATCAACTCCACGAACCACTACCACCTGGTTGAGGTCACCCCCATCGGCACTCGTAAGCAGCGCCTTGCCCTCAACGAAAGGAGTGGCCGAGACGACGTGAGGTTCAAGCCGAGCAACCTCGGCCAGAGAATCTGGATTTGTAAGTCCACGACCGTCCACAGCCTCAATTCTGACATGCGGGTCATACGAGACTAGAAGGTCCCGCACGAGGTCGTAAAACCCATTCATCACACTTAGAACAACGATTAGCGCTGCGACGCCAAGCGCTACGCCACCAACGGATATTCCGCTCACGGCGGATATCAACGTTACTCTACGGCGGCCAACGAGGTATCGGCGAGCGATGAGGAGGCGATAGTCCACCTGAGAAAACGGATTAGAACGACGGGACTTTGGAGTCGGCTGATTCTGCCTTTCGCAGACAACGCTTCCTCTCTTTATTGACGGGACGAAGATACCTTGCCACCGTGCGGCCAATACTTGCCATACTCATGATCTTGCAGGCCACCTCGATCGCGCTTGGACAGCCCGACGAGGTGTTTCCGTCATCTGCACTGGATTCCACACAAGGACGCTACGGCACCGGCGGAGGACTAGCGATCAGTTTGAACGATTCTGGATTCGGATTGGGGGGGCTCTACCGAGCACAGCTCGGTCCAGCAACGTCCGGCCTCATTGAACTAAGTATTGGGGTGGCAAAGGATGCCCGTGAGCAGCAGTTTTTCATTGGTGTTTTTGGAGATACCGTCACTCCGTTCAAACGAAACTATGCACTCATGTCGCCCATACATGTCGGTGTAGAGCAGCGGATCTTCGCCAATCAGATTGAGGACAATTTTCGGCCCTATGTCCAGATCTCCGCAGGACCGACCATCGGGTACCAATGGCCTTATTTCAAAGACGTCAACGAAAACGGCTTGCGTGAACAGGGCGAGCCATTGAATGGACTACTTGGAGGTTTTGGCAAAGGTCAGCTCAGGTTGGGAGCCGGGGGAACCCTGGCTCTCGGCGCCTACTTCGGGCGGAGTCGGCGCACCGCACAAGGCGTACGTGTCGGCTACACGGCGAACTACTTTTTCGAGGAGCTTGACTTGCTTGAACTCGATCCTGCAGTGGAATCGCCATCTCGCCACTATTTCGGGAGCCCAATCGTCAGCTTTCATTTGGTTCGTTTGCTGTACTGACACGACCGTGCGAACCTGGCTTGACTCCACGGGTGGGTGGTCTACCTTGCTTCTTTTGATGACAAATGACTGCCACTAGAATGCTATCACGAAGCCTGGCGCTTTCTCTCTTCGCCCTCTTTATCTGTTGGCCCTCTTCAGCGCAGATGTTTTCCGGCGAGCACTCGGCGGACAACGAAGCACAGCCTGACTTGCCTCAGGGATTTGGAATTGTAGAGATTACCGAACGTGTATTTGACAGGCCCATCGCTACTGCCGTCGATCAAGAGGGTCGCATTTTTGTTGCGCAGCATGGTGGACGGATTTACATCGTTGAAGACCAGGCAACTTCCAAAGAACCCTTCCTTGATCTTGAAGACGAAGTGCTGATCGATGGAGACCGGGGCCTGATAGGCATCGTGTTGGATCCGGATTTTGAGGCAAATGGTTACGTATACCTGTACTACATCGTCGATTTTGAGTCCACAAGTGATACTCCGCGGCTGGATGCTTTTGGAAGAGTCACACGGTACACAGTCGATGCCTCCAATCCGAACGTGGCAGACCCCGCGTCGAGGCACATCCTGATTGGTGAGACATTCTCCGAGGGTATTCCGGCTTGTTTTTACTCGCACAACGGCGGCCGGCTGATTTTCGGCTCAGATGGCTCGCTTCTCGTTTCTACCGGAGACGCCGCTCATTTCGCGAAAGTGGACGCAGGCGGGCTTTATCCAGATTGCTTCGGTCCCGATCGATTTGACACAAGTGAGGATATAGGCGCATTCCGTTCTCAACGCATCGAAAGCCTTGCTGGTAAGATCCTTCGCATTGATCCAGAGACAGGGCTCGGCTATTCCTCAAACCCATTTTACACCGGCGATGCATCAGATAACGCCTCGAAAGTGTGGGCCTATGGCTTGCGTAACCCATTTCGATTTTCTTTGGCGAACGATGGAAGTATCGATCCGGCTGACGGTCAGCCCGGGACGCTCTACATCGCAGACGTTGGCTGGACTACATGGGAGGAATTGGAACCCTCTTACGGGGGCGAAAACTTTGGATGGCCGTGCCGGGAAGGCCCCGCCGTTTTGGAACAGTACGAAATGGCTTCCCCGTCGTCTAACGGTTGCGAGACGATGACTCAGCCAACCTTTCCTCACTACTTCTGGAATCACTTCAACCCGGACCAATCTCATCCACCCGGCCAAACAGCGTTGGCGCTAACCGCAGGAGATGTATTCCGGGGAGACACATTTCCAGAGCCCTACCGAAATAGTCTGTTCTACTCCGACTATATACGGAATTGGATAGGGTATGCTCGTCGATCGGAAACTGGGCAATTGATCAGTCACAATGTTTTTGGAACAGGGATAGGCAACGTCATCGATATACTTTACGATCCAACATCCGAGTCGTTTTTGCTTTCCGATGTGTTCTCTGGTCGCGTCCGGCGGTTGGCGCTTGTTGGCCCTGTATCTAATAGCCCAAGCCCAGAGGGTCTGCCTCCACAATTAACCATCGAACGGGTATATCCCAACCCTTCCAACAATTCAGTGATCGTCAGCTGGACGACACCGAACACAGACCGAATCTCCATCTCCATATTTGACATACTCGGACGCAGGCTTTACACATCCTTGGTTGAGTCTCGGCTTTCTCAGAATTCAAAAGCTCTGAATACACGATCTCTATCCGCCGGTGTGTACAGACTGGAAGTCTCGAGCGAGAGCGGGCAGATGGCTACGGCGACTTTTACGGTGTTGCGATGAAATGGGCAGATCAGGACGCTGACTAGGCTTCCGTTGCCAAATGGGCAACCATTTGGTTCCGAAGCGGGCGGTAATCATGCTGCTAGCTTTTTTTGGTGCCCCCTTGAAAGGAAAGAAGATGCATCTTGTGAGTCTCCGCAATGCACCGCATTAGGAGAGTCGGTCGTTGTAAGTCTCGGAGCGACATCTAAAGACGTGGAAGGTTCGCAATCATGGAGTCCGCTACCCTCTGCATCGTTGCTATCGGAGAACCACAGCCTTTCGATCCTAATCCTGTGCCGAGTTTTCTGTGATCTGACGAGCGACCGAGGTTGTCCGAATCTGGTCAGGTAATCGACGGTAATGCCATTCAAGGCTGCAGTTCCAGCTTCCATTGCATGAAGGTCTTCGATCTCCATGGTTGACTGTGCTTAGAGGAATGGCGGTTTCGCGGTACTAGGAAACGCTGTATGCATCTATAGACCTATCGTGATTTCCGGGCGGAGCCTACATAGTCCGTGTCAACGGCCCGGGCTGTCTGGCAACGACGGCCCATCTCGTTTTCTTACTTCGCTAACGGCAGCCATTGCGACGCTAGCAGATTCGTGGCGGCCCGGTCGCTCGATCGCTGTGTTCAATTCCATTGCAGAGAAGTTTCGTAGTTGAAGTCCCCGTAGGGCATTCCATTGTACTGTGGCGTTGTATACTCGTCTAGTGCTATGTTTTTAGCATATCAGTCACCAGTCTGCCATGTACTTCCGCCACGCCCTCATCCTGCTCCTCGCCCTTGCTCTGCTTCCACACGCAGTTGCCCAGTCCTTAAATGAGGGCCGGATGTTCGATCAGGGGAGATTAATGGCGGAACGTAGCGAGCGAGCGCCGGAAGCCCTCGATCGGCTTCAAAACCTTGTCGGGCAATGGGATGTGGCGATCACCACCCATCCAACAGATTCTACTACGCACACTACCTCTGGTCAGGCCGAGGTCGCGTTCATGAACCGCGGCTGGTCATTCATGGAGCGCCTACACGTGAACGACTTCGACGGAGCAGGAAACGCAAATGACGTGATGGCATTCCTGACTTTCAACCCCGCGTCTGATCGATTCGAGTTGGGGGAGGCGAGTAGTTACACGGAAGACATTAGCATGTTTGACGGCTCGTTTGAGGATGATCGACTTGTCCTGACTTCAGCTGTTCGACGACTTGGGGGAGGAATCATTACGGCATACAGAATGACATACGATTTAGAACACGAAGATGCTGTCACTGTTCTTTTGGAGGAATCGGCCGATCTCGGTCAATCGTGGCGCTCATCTATCAGCAAGGAATATTCGAGGCAGCCTTCCACGGATACCTTCCTGCCCGTCCGCGACGACTATGGAGTTGCAACGAACTCACAGCCTGAAGAAGCTCGTCGGTTTGACTTCTTGCTTGGTGAATGGACAGCCAATCACAACATCCAGATTGGTGGCAACTGGATCCAGTATCCTTCCAACACAACCGCGGTTTTTGTGATGGGTGGGCATGCCATTCTGGAACACAACTGGTTCAACCTCGATCCTAGCCACCCGGATTCCGCTACGTCCATCATACGGCTTTACAACCGAGCCGAGCGACGCTGGGAATCCCTTTACCTGAACAACCGCAGTAATTCACTCCTCCACTTTGGCGGCAATTGGGACGGCGACAGAATGGTACTACACAGCTTCAACACCAACCGCACGGATACGATTTCGCGCTGGGTTTTCCACTCCATCGAACCTGACCGCTATCAATGGTTTGCGGAATCGAGTACGGATCGCGGCGCCACCTTCAACGAAACATGGACGATTGATGTGGTGCGGAAATAGATCGAACCGATCAGGCTCCATCTATAAATGGGCGCCCGTCACACTGACGAGCGCCCAGGTCAATAGACGGTATTGCAATCAACTCAGCCGCCGTCGCCTGCACTCCACGGCGGAACGACCTCATTAGCGCGTGCATACGCAATTAGCTGACCGAGGTGCTCATGCAGGTGCGTAGCAATGAAAATGCAGAAGCCACGTTTGGTCATGGTCTGGCCAAAGACGTTCATTTCATCATTCATGCTGTCAGCAGAAACGCCTGCAAGTGCAGCTCGTACGTGATCAAAGGAGGCATCCATAGCCGCCATCACGGTTTCGCGATCAGACGTGGCTTCGTATGCTTCCATTCCCACGGGACCTTCAGGACCCATCGTGACTGGAAAGTCCTCGGGTGGCATTACACCGAGCATCGTGGGAATCAGATAGTTGGCGCCTGCAAGATGCATAAAGACTTCGCTGGTCGAACGAACGCCTTCCATTGGGCTGTAGGCCCACTGTTCGTCGCTCATAGCACCAGCGAGAGCTGCAGCTTTTTCTTCGACACCACTAATGAGGGCTATCACTTCAGCATTTGCTGAAGGTCCGTGATCGGTCATGTTCTGCGCGGCCGTTGGAACCGTTGTTCCAACAAGGACCACCGCAAGACAAAGTGCGGATAGAATCGTGTTTCGGAGAGTCATGTTGATACCTCTGAGAGTGTGGCGGGGGATGGGTGAATCCTAAGCATACGAAATCCCTCCCAAAAACTGGCCTAATTCCACTCCAATCGCGCTTTCAACGGGACGATTTCAGACATCTGTGACTTCTTTGAATGAAGTCCCTAACTAGCTCTGCTATCCCAGTCGCATTACTCGTACCACGACAAACGCTGCGCTCAATAGTGTGACCATAAGAAATCCGATCAGCAGAATGAAGAACGGAGTATTGGCTAGTTGTTGCGGATCGAGTTGGTTGGCCTTCACAACTAGCATGTGAATAGCGACAGCAAACAATGCTGTGAGGCTGGCAATCCACCATCCGAACGGCAACACAACCTTTGCCTGCTCGTCCGACATCGTACGCTCCCCGGTTTTTCTGCCCAACATGACCGGCAACACGCTGATCATAAAGGCAAGAAAGAGCGGAAGCCCTATCCCAAACACAAGTATATATAAAAGATAGAATTGGCGCGTCATGTACGCGTTCGCGAATCCATCCCCTCGGAATTGGCTAGCTATCACGTCGGGCATTGAAGGAACCGTCACCAAGTACACCACCGCACATGCAATGAGCACAACTGCTAGAACAATGCGAGAGAGTCTGTTACCCATTCATAATGTTTCGTGTGTGCTGCCTCTTAGCCTTAAGAACAGGAGTATTCGAGTTGAACCAGACCGTTTTCAAACTCTGACAAGTCCGCCAGGCGTAGCGATTCAGCAGGCTGTTCGTCCGGAAACCGCTGAACGCTGCCTCCGAGCATATCGGGAAGAACTGTGACAATGTACTCGTCGATCAGGTCTATTCTCGAAACGTCGCAATGAGCTTGCCGGAACAAGGGCAGAATTTATTGATGGCCTCATTCATAATTTCTGCCTCGTTTGATCCTTCAAGTTCGACCATTGAGCGTCATTATCGCCGGTCGCCTATGCCGCCAGTACGGCCTCCACATGCGCCATCATTTCCGGCGTGTCCACATCTTGCCAGAAGCCGTCGCCGATATCCAGGGCGTGCATCCGGCTCGTGGAAGCGAGATGGCGAACACCGTCGGAGAGAGAGGCATCGCCGTCACGATCATCCAGTGCCTGAAGCGCATCCATCAGGCCATCCGTGCATACGAAGACGCCTGTATCGACCGCGTTGTAGTCTGTCAGTTTTTTATCAATGGCGACGATCTTGCCATCTTCGACCACAGCCTTCGTAGCATCATCCATGTCGAAGATGGAGTCCAGCTTGTAGTCCACGAGCAGCGCAGCGTGGCCAGGCTCGGGCAGATAGCTCCCAGCCAGTTCCATCACTTCATCGCCAAATACATGGTCGGCCATCGTGAGGATGAAGTTGTCTTCCACAAATGGACGAGCAGCGAGAACCGACAGCCCGTTCTGCTTCTCGTAACGCTCGTTCATGGCGAAGACTAACTCCAGCGGGCCATCGTACACAGATCCGATGGACTTCTGCATTGTCTTGGCGTGGTGGCCCAGAACGATCACGACCCTGTTGCATCCTGCAACCTCCAGACTCCGAAGCGTCCGGAGAATCAGCGGCTTTCCAGCAACCGGCGTCAGCGGCTTGAGGTCGGTGGAATCAACGACACCCTGCAGCCGCGAGCCGAAGCCAGCGGCCAGAACTACTGCTGTACGTCCAGGCGAATTCATGCGAGCTCGCCGACGTAGCTCTCCGATAGGTGCGTGACCGGCTCTTCGCCCATCATTACGCGAAGCGTGTTCTTCAGGCGGAAGTGCTGAATAAAGATGTCGTGCTCCTGTACGTGGCCTTCTTCGACGTGCGGGCCCTTGAAGTAGAACGATAGCCACTCCTGAATGCCCGAGCGACCGGCGCGATTAGCAAGATCGAGGAAGAGAGCGAGATCGAGCACAATGGGTGCAGCGAGAATGGAGTCGCGGCAAAGGAAATCAACCTTGATTTGCATCGGGTAGCCGAGCCAGCCGAAGATGTCGATGTTATCCCAGCCCTCCTTGGCGTCGCCGCGAGGCGGGTAATAATTGATGCGGACTTTGTGGTAGAGGTCCTTATACAGATCGGGGTAGATCTCAGGCTGCAGAATCGTATCCAACACACCCACTTTGGTGACTTCTTTCGCCTTAAAGCTCTCTGGATCGTCGAGCACTTCACCGTCGCGGTTGCCCAGGATGTTCGTCGAAAACCAGCCGCTGATGCCAAGCATTCTCGACTTGAAACCCGGTGCGAGGATCGTCTTCATGAGAGTCTGGCCCGTCTTGAAGTCTTTGCCCGCTATAGCCACGCCTTTTTGCTTAGCCAACTCCTCCAGAGCGCGGCAATCGGCTGAAAGGTTTGGCGCGCCATTGGCGTAAGGCACACCTTCCATAATGGCTGCATACGCATACAATTGCGACGGCGCGATGGCTTCGTCGTTATTGCGGAGGCCTTCCTCAAATGCCTCGATAGACTCGTGGCAAGTAGACGGACGCTTGTACACTTCCGTCGAACCACACCAGACCATTACCGCGCGGGAAGAGCCGGTTTCTTCCATCCGGTTGCGGATGTCCGCACGGAGTCCTTCAGCAAGGTCCATCTTTGTCGCGCCTTGCTTCACATTCGGGCCATCAAGGTTCTTGACGTAAGCTTTGTCGAAAGCCGCTGTCATCGGCTTGATCGTGCGCATGAAGTCCTCAATGGGCTCCATATCCTGATAGCTCAATACGTCTGAGCGCTTCGCTGCATCGAAGCCATCATCTGCATAAACATCCCAACCCCCGAACTCAAGATCCTCTAGCGGAGCAAGGTCACAGAAATCACGAATGAGCGGACTGCGGTTTTCAGAACGCTGTCCCAGTCGAATCGCCTGCATCTGCGTGAGCGAGCCTATGGGCTTCGCTCCGTGATTGCGCACCCGCTCAACTCCGGCAATGAATGTTGTGGCGACGGCACCGAGGCCTGGGGTGAGAACGAGCAGTTTGCCCTCGTGGGGAGAAACAGCCATGGAATCAGGGTGGAGAGAGAGTGGAAGAGAGGCCCGGATAGTCAGGCGAAGACTGACGTGTGCTACGCAGCTACGAACGCGTCGCTTGAGGAGAGGTTGCTTTCGTTGGTTAGCCGCACCAGAAGCTGTTCATTTCGGCGAGACTGCATTATGCGCAGCAATACGAGAGAAAGGTTTAGAAGGCCAATTTCAAAAAGAAAGAAATAGACCGGATTCTTGGCCAGACACGCAATGAAGATGCCGATCGTACGGTAGTTGGAACTGAGAACTGACCAGGTTTTTACGGCGCTGCGATTCACGCTGCGATACGCCTCGCTTACTCGCTCCGTTTCGCCCGCGTCCTTCCATGACTCGAGCTGGGCAAAGAGCTGCCGATCGGCGCCTGCCACGCTGTTTTGAATGCTCACATTGGCGAGAAGTACGCCGCCGAGGAATCGGTTGAGACCGGACTTCTTTGCGATGCCAGCCCGGATTTCCTCAGGCGCGATGGGCCGTGCCGATTCTTTGCCGAACACCCAGTAGTCGTACATCTGTCGCTGAAGCTCGTACGTCGTGGCCTGAACTATGTGACTAACGCCGGCAACGACCGTCAGCCACCACACCCAGTTTCCGAAGGTGTCTGCCGCCGCCAAGGTCAGGCCGACGTAAACAAGAGCGAACGAAAGGTGGTCCACAAGACCGTCCATCGCCTTGCCTAGTTCAGAGGTTTTGCCAGTCAGGCGAGCCAACTGTCCATCGGCACCGTCCATCACGTGCCAACCAATCATCAACAGAAACCCGGTCAACGCCAGCTCCCAACGCTCGTAGTGGAAGTAGGACAAGGCGGCTAATCCACCAAAAATCATCCCCACCAACGACACAGCGTTTGGATGGACGCCGAGTTTCGCAAAAAGAGAAACCAGCGCCCGGCTAATCGGGTGAATGAAATAGAGGTTTGAAACCTCCTCTATCTCGGTCGAACGTTTTACCTGAGTGGGGTCGCCAGCCATGCGGCGTAAAGGATAATCAAGCTACGGAAGGTAATGTTTTGCCGGTCCGACAGGCCTTACGTCACACACGTTTGGCTGGAACTGAACAAACCCTTGACAAAGTCTCAGGCAGCCTGGGATTCAGCTGGCTGTGCAATGACTTTTCGTTGCACATACTGGATGGCGATGTATACACCGACAAAGATGAACAAGTAGTAACTCAGAAGCCTCCACGCGAGCAATGTTGGCGCGACGAGGGGTTCCGGCTGGATCGGCGGTCCGAAGAAAAGCAAATAGAGGCCTTCCATAGCGCCAGCGCCACCTGGGGTAGGTAAGAAGAGCGCTGCCAGTTGAAGCGCGGCCGCTCGAAGGAAAACGAGGAGCTTGTCCACCGTCGGGTAGACACTCCATATTAGGAAGACCGGTAGAAGGTACCGGCTGATCCAGGGCACGATGGAAAGGACAAAGCCCTTCAAATAAAACATTGGCGACTGTGAGCGAAGGATTTCAGCGCGCTCCTTCATCTCGCCCATAACCCGCAAAGCGCGCGTGCGAAAACGCCGGATCCATCTGAGGCGAAAGACCGTCCCGACAATAATTGCCAGAAGCCTCGGATTAATAAGTGTGCTATAGGCTAGTATGGTAACCCAGGAGATAAAGACCACAAAGGCCGTCATCATTGACGCGAAGCCCACCGTGCCCATCGCATCGGGAAAAATGTCCAGATAGAAGCCAAGGATCACTATCGTGGGCATCAGGAATACAGACCAGAACTGCTCAATCAGCAGCGAAAACAGGAAGATGGATGTCGCCTCGCCCAGCGGAATGCCTCGGTCTTTCGCCACGAAGACGGCTGCAAATGGGCCACCACCAATAGTGGAAGGCGTAACGTAGGAAAAGAAATCCCACGCAAACTGACTTCGAATGCCGTCTCTTACACTCAGCTGACCACCGGAAAAGTAGTTGAGCCTCCATCCGCCGAAGTACACGCGAATGACAACCGTGCCGACTGCTGCGAAAAGAAGCCACGGGTTAAACTCGCCGAGGAGTTCACCAAACGTGCCAAGGTCAAACGTGTAGTAGCTGATGACAACCAGCACACTCAGACTCAATAAGAGAGGCCAGAGTATGCTGCTGATCTTAATCTTCTGCTGCGCATCCGTTAAGGGCGCAGTCTCATCAGCGAAGGGTTCAGCCTCAACGGCAATGTCTGATGTGGGCGAGGCGTTCAAAAGCTTAAGGACAGCTGCGAAACGAGCAACTTACTGCAATCGTCTTGCGCCAAGCGGACAAGAGCCTAGCAGGTCGCCCATCTCGATGCCATAACGACTCTCCTCTGTAGGCGATGGGCTATTTTCGGACGTTGATCTACCAGCGGATTGGCAGACGAAACCAGGTAGTTCTGCTATCGAATCGAAAACATCATGCGCTTCAAGCTACTCGTCGGTTCGCAGGAGTTCTGGTCACATTTACGATCTGACATTGAAGCCGCTCGTACGTCAGTTTGTGTCCAGACGCTCTCATTCGAAGCGGATGAAGCAGGCTATGGGTTGTCGGAGGCGATCCGCACGTGTGAGGCTGCCGACCGTCGAATAATCGTCGATCGGTTTACTCACCACTTCATTGCGGACCGCTGGGTGTTCTCTCCATTAAATCGCCTTGACAAGGCTCACCGGTCGGAAGTTGTGGGAACTCGCGAAATGTTTGGACACAACGCGGAGGCTGGAGTTGAGACCAAGTGGGTCAACCCTTTCGGAATTTTATATCACAAGGCGTCCGTACGTAATCACAAGAAGATGATCCTGGTCGACGACCGGATCGCGTATATCGGCGGCATCAATTTTAGCGACCACAATTTTGAGTGGCACGATATGATGGTCCGGATTGATGATCCGGACGTGACGCAGTTCATGAAAGCCGATTTCGATAGTACTTGGGAAGGCAGGGATGTCTATTCGCGAGGTGAATTTGACGGCCTTGTGATCCGCCTCATCGACGGGAAGACCAACGAGCAGACGTTCTCCGAGGTGTTTACCCTGATTGGCGCGGCAACCGACTCGATCTTTATCGAAAGCCCGTATCTCTCATGGCCTTTCTGGGATTACTTGAGATCCGCGGTAGATCGAGGCGTCGACGTTACCATTCTGATGCCGGCTGACAACAATCGTGGATGGGTTCGGCGGTACACCACGTGGGAGGCAGCCCGCTCTGGAATTAATCTCCGCTACTACACTCCGAAGATGACGCACCTCAAGTCGATGCTGATCGACGAAAGCTTACTAATCGTTGGATCGTCAAACTTCGACTACTTCAGTTATCGCTCCCAACAGGAAGTAGTGGTAGCTGTAACGGACGAAGGACTCGTGTCAGAGTTCATCGAACGCGTGCGTGATGCGGACCTGGCTCAATCACGGTCGGTCGATACATCCGAAGCGAAGGGAAATACCGTCGTGCTCTATGGTTTCATCAGGGCTATCGGGAAGCTCGCTACGACGCTCGCAAAGCTGTAGGGCACGAAGCGACGTCGAAGAACGAGCGTCGGGCTTGCAACCCAACTCGACAATCTGCTCGGCTCAGTCCTCCTTCTCAAACCAGATGTCTCTAGCACGGCCGTTTCCAGCCATGAAACCTGTTATGACGCCCTGTTCATCTCGAACAAAGTCGAGTGTGGCAATAGGAAAGCCGCCTGAAAAGTTCTCTTCTGAGGTATGACTGAGGTTGATGTCATCCCAACGACGGTGCTGCAAGACGAGTCCCTCCTCCTCGACAACAATACTATAGAAGGCCTCCAGCTCCTCGCTGAAATAGAGCCCTGTATAGTCGGCAAGTTCCAAGTCAACTCCTTCCTCAAGTCGATTGGCGGGATGGTCACCGTTCTGGTGGAGCGTTATTGTCGAGACCGTCCCATCGTCGTTGCGATTGAAGGTCACCGACGCTTCGGCGACACGCAATTCAAATGTCGTTCCCGTGGTGTGAAAGATTTCGAGCTCAGGCTGACCTGTCGCCTGTGTGTAGAAATTGTCACCGTCTCGGCGGAATGCGAGAATGAAGCCGGGGGCTTCTTCCATCTCATACCGACCAACGAACGCGTCAAAATCTGCCGAGTTGAATTCAGTTTCGGTTTCTGCTAGTTCCACCGGATCCGGTGCGGCTTCTTCCGCTTGGAGTCCCTCGTCTTCTTCAACTTCAAATACATCGCCAAAGAACGCTTCCGATATTCTTTCAGGAGCGTTTCCGGGCACGCCGGCAAAGTTGCTGAGGATGATCAGGCCAACATTGTCATCAGGCAGAAAGCCGAATTCCGAACGGTGCGCAGTGTCGGCTCCGCCATGTTGAATACGTCGGGCCCCACGCATTTCATCAATAAAGAGGCCAAATCCGTAGCCGGTCTCTTCTCCATCCGTGAGCTCGTAAGATGTAGTCATTTGATCGATGACGTGGCGACCTCCCAATTCCGCCGTCCGGTAGTTATCCATCCATTTGGCGAGGTCGCCGACCGTTGAGTAGATACCTCCGGCACCCATGGCTCCACCCAGATCCGACACATTCTGCCAACCGCCTTCTTCACTAGGCACGTAACCCTGCGAGGCACCCGGCACGATATGCATATTGGAAAATCGAACGTACGTATTCGTCATTCCAAGCGGCTCGAAAACGTTGGCTCGCATCCAATCGGGGAATGACTCTCCCGTAACACGCACGACGACTTCAGCCAATAGGCCATAAGCCGTGTTGTTATAATTCCATTCCGAGCCCGGTGAATTCTGCAGCTCAGGTTGCCGCTTAACGACCTCGATAAGCTCTTCGTGCTCAATGCCATCACCTAGATCCAATCGCCTACCGCCAATGGCCAACGTGTTCAGGAACTCTCTGTACCCGCTTGTGTGGGTCAGCAAATGACGAAGGGTAACGGTTTCGCCAAGGTCGGGGAGTTCGGGGATGTAGTCGCGAACGTCATCGTCGAGCTCCAGTTCGCCGCGCTCAGCCAGCATCGTGATCGCGAATGCTGTGAACTGCTTGGAGGTAGAGCCAATGTTCGTCGGCGTGTCAACGGTGAACGGGACGCTGTAAGTGAGATTGGCCATCCCGTACGCCTTCGAAAAAGCAAGCTCTCCGTCTCGGACGACACCAACAACAACACCAGGCGAAGTATTGCGGTTAAACGAGGCCATCAACTGATCAACGATTTCCGCCGGCTCGGTAGCTACAGGTTCAATGCGGTCGATAACCAGCGCATAGTCGCCCTCCTCGTCTTCGAAGGGCTCAATGGCAATCCCGTACGTTCCTGCATCTTCTACCTCGAATTGGAAGGATTCAACCCCGCGGCCAGATACGTCAACTTGTTCAACCAGTTCACCTTCTGGACCGAAGACTGAAATGACCACATCCACGGAAATCTGATCGGCCCAGCCAGCCACGAATTGGTCGGCAGCGAGATCAATCGAGTATCTGTCTTCATCTCCGTGAACCAACGCGCCTTCGACGGACTCGCCAAGGCTTAATGGTGTTTGTGCGGCAACCGCCTGGGCGAACACGAAGAGAAAAACGAGAAATAGGGTACGCTTCATGGTTGTGAGAGTTGGGTGATGAACCGCCGTACGGGCTGTTCGCACGCTGGTTACGAACGTAATGATTCTACGAAGTGAGCCGCTCCAATCTCCAAACCGTCACATCCAGCTTTCGCGAAAAGTGGAGCAGGGGTGGGCTATCAAGCGGTTCGATGCCGAGTGGCTTGAGCATGGTATTGGTTTCGATAGTTGCCTCGGCGTGTTGCAACGGCCATGGCTGGTGATGGACGTCGGCGCGGAAAAGTGTGCCCTGAGGGCTCTGCGCATACAAACAGTACCGCTCCGTCAGCCAATAATCGAGGGTGCCCGGATTGGCTTGGCACACATCCGACGTTGGATGATAGGATCCCACGAACTCTGGTCCATGCTCACCATGAATCCGACGCGTTGAATAGTGCACGGACTGGCCTTCATGCTTCAAATTCATCCGGGCGCGAAAGTAGGGCAAGTGGAAAAATCGCCGAGCAGCCCAGACTGCTAGTGGGTTCCGCGCATCCAGGCTGAAAAACCAAACGCCGGGCTTGCCCTCTGCCTCCACATACGTCCGCACATTGATTTCAGGGAAATTCGAGATCCACGGAAGCGCCGGTACAAACCGTGGTCGGACATCCAGTAGGAAAGGCACGACACCAATCCACGCCGAGCCGTCGAATTCCTGCAGTGTCAGATCTTGTGGGATCAAAGGACGAAGTTGTTCCGCAGAAATAGGCCAGTGCGCAAAGAGCAGGTGGCTCCAAGTCTGTGCCCACTGCCATGGTCGCGAGGGGAGAGCCCAAGGCCGATGATCGGTTGGGCTGAGTGCGGGATGACCCATGGCTGAAACTTACCGGAGCGAACCGATCAAATCCATCGTCGCACGCTTTCCCGATACGTTCCATACTCTTTACCAAACTCCGCTGTCAGATACGCCTCTTCTTTGGAATAACCAGCTTCCACAGGGGACCAAGCTGCTAGCGGTAACATCAATAAGGGCCAGATTGAATTGACCCAAAGCCCAACACCGAGATACAGCAGCGTTAGCCCGAAGTACATTGGATTGCGGCTGAAACGAAAAGGACCGATGGTTACAAGTTGCGACGCAGGACGATGAGGAATGATTGCGGTTCTGGCGCGAAGGAATGAAATCAGTGCCCAGAATCCGATGAGCCCTCCGGCGACCAGTATGGCGATAGCGGCTATTGGGCCGACGGCTCGCACACCATCTGGGAGCATGTCGACAGGCGCGAGTTGCTCGATTCCCAATCCAATCAGAAAGGCCACCACAAATAGCAGCGGAGGTGGAAATGGGGCGCCCGGACCTTTGCTCGATTCTGAACCAGACATATGCCTCCCGACAAAGTCGAACTACGTGATCTGCTTGCGCAACCCACTAATTGGTTTGAGTTCGGCGGCTTTGAACAAGCCGCCTTCATCGCAGTTGAGCACACCGAGGAAATCGCCAATTTCGGCATCTTCTTTCAATCTCAAGAGATAGAGTAGAGCAACCGATTGCAACGGCCCGGGCACGGAATCGACCAGATCGAAACGATCGGTAAGCTCTTCCAGAGGCTCTTCTAGTTCAGTCGACGCCGCTTCAGGGTCGTCCGTATACACGATTAGCAGGGTATCAAATTTTTGTTTGCTTCGAAGCGCATCTCCTCTAACAAAACGAGATAGCCGGCGAGCGAATAGGTCGATGTCCTCAAGCTCCTCGCCTTCCAGATTTCTTGCGTACTTGCGGCTGCCGGCCACGACAGAGCGATGGGCCTCGCCCGGCACAAGCGCCTCTGCCATCCGCATGGGCTTAGCTACGGGGGAAAGCATTTCCCTTACGCCGCCCACGTCGCGTCTCCAGAGGACGTACGTGACCATACAGAAGAACAAGGACAGAAAGCCGGCTAGCATCCAGTTTCCTGTTCCGGAGGCCAGCCCGACTCCAATCGTGGCAAAAGCGAAAACAGCGTTCTTCAGGTCCTTCAATGTAGTTCTGAATCGAACTGCGGCTACAATCCCCGCCAACGCAAATGCCAAAGCCAGATCCCCTTGAACAACTCGAACAACAGCAGCAACGACAATGGGGAGCAGCAACAGTATTTGAACGAACGTTTTGTCGTATCCCTCCTGCCGCTTCGTGACCATGTAGATCCACGCTACCGGTGGCGTAAAGACGAGGGTGCCCAGAATTGAGAGCACGGAAAGCATCCCATATCGGAACAGTGACCCATCTCCTGAGACGCCGCTGGCCCGGGACGAACCACTCACTGTCTGATCAAATTGCTGGAGGGCCTCTCCACCAACTCCCGATACATGGATGTATGGCCTGACGGCAGGTAGCAACGTCCACACTAGCGCGAGTAGCGCACCAACAAGAACAAAATACCCGATCAGTTTGAGGGCCGGCGAGCGTAGGAAACCAGGCATTCTTCTCTATCTATCGATGGCGGGGAAGATAGGCTGCCCTAGCGTGTGGCGCCGATGTGCTGTTCGCCACGTTGTCTGGCCAGTTCAATTTGCTTTTGCCGATCCGCGAAGCGCTTCTTGCGTTCCTCGGAGTGCTCGTCGTAACAGTGTGGACAGCTCACGCCTTTCACATACATCTCCGACTGCATTTCTTCCTCGCTGATCGGCATACGGCAGGCAAAGCACTGATCGTAGGAACCTTGCTCTAACCCGTGCTTCACTGCTACACGTTGATCAAAAACGAAGCATTCGCCTTCCCAGAGACTCTCGTCCTCTGGAACGGTTTCGAGGTACTTCAGGATGCCGCCCCTGAGATGATAGACGTCGTCGAACCCCTCAGATCGCAGAAACGCCGTCGATTTCTCACAACGGATGCCGCCCGTGCAGAACATGGCAACTTTGGTGTTTGCACGGTCGGCAAACTGCCCGCGGAGCCAATCAGGCAACTCGCGAAAGCTCTTCGTATGTGGATCAATCGCGCCTTTGAACGTGCCGATGGCAACCTCGTAATCGTTGCGCGCATCGACCAGAACGACGTTCGGATCGGAGATAAGGTCGTTCCATTCCTGGGCGTCGACGTATGTACCGACCGTTTCGTTTGGGTCGATCTCCGGGACACCCATTGTGACGATTTCGCGTTTCAATCGCACTTTCATGCGATAGAAGGGTGATTCTTCGGACCACGACTCCTTGTGCACTAGATCAGTCATTCGCTCGTCCGAGCGCAGAAAGCCGAGCACATTTCGAATGCCTTCCGGCGGTCCGGCTATCGTCCCGTTGATGCCTTCTGATGCGAGAAGGATCGTTCCCATCACGTCGTTCTCACGACAGCAGGAGAGAAGAGGCTGCTGGAGGTCTTCGTAGTCCGGCAGGGACACGAATTTGTAGAGTGCAGCTACTAGAATGGACATTGTTGATGTTCGGTCGTTTAGTTCCGGTATGCGACTAGCTACAAAGAGATCCAGGTTCTAAGAAAAGCTTCATTCTAGAGTGTCGAAGGATCGACAGCATCTGTGAGGTAGGCAACGAAGAAAAGTATCGCGAGCATAATAGACCACAGGATGACTGCGATCTGGGTTGCCTTCTTCGCGCGTTCCCCTTCGTACCACAAACGTGGTCGCACGCCCTGAGCCAGAAAAGTTGCAACCCCGGCGAGATTTATGCAAACAACATTCGCTAGAACAAGCGAGCCGGCGCCCAACGCCAGCGAGAAGTACCCCGCTCCAAGAAGCATTCCGCTGACGACAAGTGGCGGTACGAGTGCTACGGCAACCATGACCCCGATGACGGCGCCTGATAATCCACGTGTGTAGGCGAATGTACCCGCAGAGCCAGCCGCCAACCCGAGCGCGAGATCTCCGAAGCTGAGGTTCGTGCGACTTACGATAGCATGAACGGAAGGGTCGAACGAGATGATCAGTCCGACGGCAATCGAAACTACACTGACCGTGGCGAGGCCCACCGCATTGGCGACAAGTGATCGTCGAAGGAGGTCCAAATCGCCTAGAGTAGCCGCGAGGGACATGCCGACGTTTGGCCCTAAAAGTGGAGCTATGACCATAGCACCAATGATTATTGCCACGTCGTCTCGGACGAGACCCACCGCTGCAACGATTGCCGAGAGCGCCGCCATCGCGATAAACGCCCTGTTGAGAACTACGGAATCCGAGACGTCTCCGTACAATTCTTCCCTGCTCACACGGCCAGCCTTCCTTGCTTCATCCTCTTTGTCATCGGAGGATTCGTCCGCACTTTGCTCTTCAGGTCGTGGAAGAACAGCTTCTACGGGTAACAGAACCATACGAAACCCGCCGGACCCCGCATACTCTTCTCCGAAGCTATCCATTATTGCCTCGGTCTCCTCTGCCGGAAGAATGAGGTGGAGGACGATGCGATTGTCATCCACATCATCACGCCATGTCCCAATCAACTCTTTGTCCTCAATAAGGGCGTCCACGTCCGCGCGTTCATCCTCTGGGATGAAGACCTGGAGATATCGCAGCGCCATTTTTGTTGACCGATCTGAATAGAATGTGTAAGTCTACGAGTTCTCGCCAAAAAACCCGGCAAATCCACCAAATGGCCTCGTTCGCTTCATTTCAAACCTGATGAACTTGATTTGCTGTTTTGAAGATCAACCAGTGACAACGTCTTCGAGCATTGCAGATGGTGGTTCGCCCGCGCTGCAGACGAATACTTACTCGAAGAGATAGTCAAGTGTCAGCGTATGGACGCCCGCCGCGGAGATGCTGATCTCAAGGACGCCTCGAATGCCTTCCAGTGCACCTGTCCCAGACTTTGGCACGATGTGGCCGACTGATTTCTGGATGCCTTCTGACGAAACAAGGCCACCGTGCTGCAAGACAAATGATCCGTTCATGCCATCGACTGAGCCAGTGAACTGCTCGATGGCTACGTAGCCCGTCCCTGTACTCGGATCATTTCGATCAGTGACGTACATCATTCGCTCTGCCGTGCTTTTGCCTTCTAGTTTTCCACTAAACTCTTTGATGACCTCAATGCGAATCAGGTTGGGGTTCTCATTGGCATCAGCAGGCAGTTCTTCCCAGCCGACAACTTCGAACGTACTTGTGACGAATTTAGACATCGTTGTATGCCTCGTGGTGGTGGAATCGGTGGTGGGTGCCGCAAAATTAGCAACACCAAGAGGTAATAGCGGCCATTTGTAGATGCCAGTCAGGCAAATAACGCCTCGAAATAGATCCGCACGTAGACCTTCCCAAGAATCGTCAAGAACGTACGCCCTTGGTTCGGTAAGTTGGCCGTATGACAAACCCCATGCCTGCCTGGAAAATCATCTCATGGATTGTCGGGATCTGGTGGCTTGCGCACCTTGTCCTAATAGCCGGGCACGTTTTGCATGTGTTTCTCTACTCAGTCGCAGTCGCACCGGGGCTGGAGTACGCTGACTACCAGGCTTACGCCCAAGTATCGGCTCCGTGGTTTTCTATAATATTGGGTGGACCCGTGTTTTACACGATTGGAAGAATCGTGATGAAACGTCTCCATCCCAATGGGCGAAGGATGGGCGTAATTATCTGGGGGCTTTATACGGTAACCGACCTGGCAATCGTAATTGCTTCTGTTTCGCCTATTCCACTTCTTTTGGCTGGTCAATGGATTGTCTCGCAGAGTGTCAAGCTGATCGCGATTATGTTGGCTACGCGAAAGGAAGCCCCGCAAGCCAGCGTTGCCTAGCCACGCTTCTTAAGTGGCATGCATAACTCGGTTCGATTGAGCGCAAACTTAGGGTTGATCTGCGTGGTGTGGTACATCTCAATGACTGGCAGCATCGGAGTGTCATAAACTTTCAGGGCCATCACGCGGCCAAATACTTCACCCCATGCGGCCGGCAGAGTGCTGTATGGTCCAACATGCGTTGTCATCGCGTAGTACCCACCAGGGATCATCTGGTAGCCGATACGACCTTCAGGCGTAAACGGCTCGGGAACCTGCACGCAAGCATCGAAGCGCAGCTTCTCGGTAGGCGTGATGCCTGGAGCATCATGCCCGATACCAAGCAGCACGCAATCCCTGTCTAGGCTTGCCAGAGCCGGCCACTCCATAAGCTCGTCCCAAAGTATTGGCGGAACAACCTTGTAGTCGCCAAGGTGCCGAATGAACGCAACATGTATGTCTTTGAATTTCCGAATGCACGTAGCCGAAAGTTCTCCAACATTCCGCGTCTGTTCGAGGCCTTCCATCCGCCCAGGACGTTCTTTGCTAGCTTCGCTATGCGAGCTTCGACGATAGGCACTCGGCGTCTTATTGAATCGCCGTTTGAATGCACGCGAGAACGTTTCGTGGTTCTGATATCCCACTTCAAGTGCGATTTCAAGGACGGAACGATCCACTATGGAAAGCAAGAATGCTCCTCTATCCAGGCGCAACCTCTGCACATAGCGCTTGGTCGTCTCACCGACGCTCTCTCGGAACAGACGGTGAAAATGATGCGGCGACAATCCAGCAACCTCAGCTAGTGTATTAAGCGATAGGTCACTATCCAGATTTGTTTCTGCCCAAACGAGCGCTGGCAGAAGTCGTTCAATTTTGTCCGGGTGAGGCGTGTCCACACCTATAGTTAGTCACCAACGGTGAAATGGGCTTGACTATTCTTGCTCAAACTTTGCTTAGAACGTTGTAATAGAACGGCTCGTGGACCACTATGCCGTCCTCCCACCACTGTGCGGCAACTTGCTCAAATGTCATCCAACTAGACCTACTCCCCCAGACGAGACCATGCCTGGTAAGGAATGTCATAGTCATCGAGGAATGGCTTGAGTTTGGCAGCCTCTTCGTTAGAAAACCTCCTATGCATCTCATCAAGAATGTCGTTCTTGGTTTCCAATGCCGAGAGAAGCGCGGGCACATCCACCGCAAGAATCGTCCAGATCCACTCGTATTCGCGAATTCCTGCTCCGAAGATTTTCTCGACACCGTTGCCTAAGTCCTGCCCTTCGATGACAACATTGCCCTCTTCAGAAAGTGCGGCACTGAGATACCGCGTGCCTTCTTCGTCTCGAAGATCGCGGAGTATTACGGAGCCTCGGTGCATTTACATTTTGGCGTGTCTCACAGGAGTAACAGATACGTCAGCTTAACAATTCCAACCTGATCCCGTAGCACGATGTCCCGGTTTGGATCAAAGAGGATGTCGTTGTTGCCAGCGAAGTGGTAGCCCGTGTTGAAGACGATGAAAAGGTCGCTGCCGGGCGTGTGGATCCAGTCTACACGGATGTTGGCCTGCAAGTCGCGCGAGAAGTTGTCGTATTGGATGAGCGAACGTGCAAACAACTTTCGACTGAATGCGCTGAGAACCGATAGAGAAAGCGTTGTTGCCGCGAATTCCCCGTTCGCGATGGGCAAGCTGATGTCCGAATGGTCCACGCTGCCTTCCAGAACAAGATGCCTTGACTGCCTCCAGCCAATCGTTCCGCCCACGTCCGTCCGGTTGCCACCAAAAAAGGAACCAGTGGTAGCGTATGCCCACCCGAAAACGGGACGACTTGAATCAGTCTCGCCACGGAGTGTGACGTTCGTAAAAGTATAGTCGCCTGGCTCAATTTCGGCGTTGGGGCGGATGAAAAACGGATCCGCCAGTCTCTCGAAACGCCTGTCTACCGCAACGGAACCGTTGTCGCGTCTGTTGAATTCTGCCCGAACGTCGATCTCTGCAAGCGTGGTCTGCTTCCCGCCATCCTGCCCTTCGATGTAGGAATATTCAGCTGACGAAACGAACCGCCGAATAAAGGGTAGCGCGGAGATCTGCACAAGTGGGCTGTAAATCAGCTGCCCTGTGTATTGCCGCATATCTTGGCGGCGGACGAAGCCAAGCGCAGGGCGATATTTCTCTCCAACGGTAGTAAACGTGGTGCTCGCTCCGTACGTGTCGTTGCGGAAGCGCGCCGCCAAGTGCCCCGCTACATCATTTTGTGTTGAGTCTGTATCCCAAACGTTTGTAAACCAACCACTCACTCCGCTGTTCGACCAGAAACGCGTCTCGGCATCCAGGCCAAATGCCCTGCTGTAAGTACTGTCGGTCTGGAGGTTGGTGAAGATGGCGCCCGCGGTCGTTCTTGGCAGGACACTGGCACGGACACGCGCAACGGTGTTGTTGGCAGAGCCAGATCCAAACAGATCGCCCATTCCTTCACCCGACTCAATATTCAGAAGGCCAACGGATAGAGGACCCGCCTGTCCCGTAAGCCGCGCTCCCGCCAGGATGTTTTCGTCGAGCCCGATACGCCGCGAAAAGAAGGTCTGTGTTGATTGAGAGTTGCCGTGCTCGAAGAGTCCCGAGCGCTCCAGAAAGAACTCGCGCTTCTCCGGGAAGAAGAGACTGAAGCGGCTCAAATTGAGTTGCACGTTGTCGGCCTCAACCTGCGCAAAGTCTGTGTTTACGGTAAGGTCGAGCGTGAGGTTGGATGTAATACCGTACTTGAAGTCGACTCCTATGTCTTGCGTGTATTCGGTCTGGGTGTCTTCCATCGAGAGGTCGGGGCGGCTTCGCTGCGCACCGGCAATCACATACGGTTTGATTTCAATGTTGCGGCCGCGGCGGATGTTCTTCAGCCCGCCCAACGTTCCATACTGGGAGACCGCGGCAAGCGCGGTAAAGCTGTTTCCAAACTCCAGGCCGATTCGCGGCCACATCCCCCGCTCGTTTTTGCGATTGACCATTCGGGAGAGCATCAGCCCGAACGAAATGTCATCACCTTCGGGGAAGCGAAGCTGGCGGAAGGGGATTGCCACTTCCATAAACCAGCCCTGTTCATTGATAACCGTTTCGCTCCGGAAAACCGCGTTCCACGAGAAACTGTCGATGGTGAGGCCTTCGTCGGTAATCGTGGCGTCGTCCTGCGTTCCAAGCGCGTTCATCTCGAAGAGGTAAGCGTTGCGACCATCCTGATACGTATCGAGCCCGATGTAGACGTGGTCATCTCGATCATTGCGACCACCGCGTTCCAAGTTCTTCGCACGGATGAGTTCCGGATTCGCATCGTAGCACGAGAATGCGAAGTAGAGATTGTCGCGGTCGTAGGCAATGCGGACCTCCGTGTGTTCGGTTTCCGGCGCACCATCATCCGGCCAAACTTGAATGAACTGGTTGACCGGCTCAATTTCCTGCCAGAACGCTTCGTCAAGATGACCGTCGATGCGTGGAGCATCCTCAACAAATACTGCCGAGACGTTGTTGGCTGTGGGCACGTCCTGCGCGGAAACCGATGCACAAACGAAGATGAGAGTCAGAGCGAGAACGCAGCGGTTCCAACGAGGCATAAACGGGGCGATTGGTTGTGCTAACAATTTAGCACGCTGTTATCCGTCGAACACGCGCCTTATCCCGCACTCTCAGCATCGGCCACTGGAAAGGTTGCTTTTCGTTGGGTTTCGTTAGACAAACAAAGACTTATCATGACACGACCCGGCCACCAAAAACGTTGGATGTCAGAGATCCAATCGTATAAATCGGACCCCATGGAAAGCCCCACCAATCAAGAACGAACGACGTTAGAGAGTAGCCAATGCTCTTGCTTACTGTGCCTTCTCCGGCCCGCACGAAGTGGATTTCCGATGATCGCCTGAACGTCACGAGGATGATGGAAATGCGGTAGTCGAATGTCACAAACCGCCCACCGCGGCTTACTTCGCTCTTCAGTTGATCTGCACAAACCCTTCGAGGCCCTTGATGTCCATGGCTGGGTGCGTTTTGTGGCACGAACTGCCAAAGTATCACTCTCGCTGTCGGTGACTGGCGCAATTGCCACAACCTGACTAGCAAACGTGTTCGGCAGATCGGACTGGATCTACGCAGCGCTTTTTTGCGCCAACCACTCAATCATCTTCTGTGCCACGTCAGGGCTACTCAACAACGCCATGTGGTTGGTGCGATAAACAATGTGCTGCGCATCCTCAGCGAACAAGAGCGTTTGATCTGGATCATCGTGTTGGCCCAATGCACTGGCCACGGGTACAAGACCATCTCCGAACTTGTCCGACAGGCCACCCCGACTCTCCGCTGTGGTCGCAGCCAAGGCGTAGCAAGCCGCACCTTCAGGCAGTGGGATAGCCAGGCGATCATCTGGGTTGCGGTCGAAGCGGTCTACGCCCAGCCAGTCTTCGTCTAACAGGTTGCCATACCGTAGATCCGTGATTCCGGCGCTACGGAGTTTCCCAAGTCTGGCAAACGGTGCGGTGTAGCGCGTGCGTTCGAGGATCACGTCCACCCAGTTTCCTGCCCGCTCCAGAGGTGCTCCATGATGCGGCGTGCCCAAGAACACAACATTCTTGAGATGATCGGGCCAGCGCAAACCCTCCTGACTGGCATAGTGGGCCGCACTTCGGATTAACAGGCCTCCCATGCTATGTGCTATGACAGACAGCTCTTGTATAGCTGTTTGCGCGATATTAACCATTTGCTCAAGCTGGGCCGATAGCTCACGTCCGTTCTCTGAAATGTGCAGACCGGAGTTGTAGCGCAGGTAGACGGGTGTATATCCAAGTTCGGAGGCGAGCGTTTCACCGTGGTTCGTCTCCCCCTCGTCGTTTCGGACGGTCCATTGCAAGTCGTTCATGCACAACCCGTGGATCATCAATAACACCTTCCCAGTTGCGCTGGCGTTTTGTGACAGGGCGTTCCATTTGAGTACGTCATTCTGAAATCGCAGCGTCATGGGAATAGCCAGTGGATTGTCGCTTGCAGAAAGTCGATCCCCCATCACGCCATTCAACGCTGCGAGGACCGCGTCGCGCGCTACCGATTCTGGCCTTTCGCTTTCAACCAACTCGGTCCGATGCTGAAACCAATTCAGCACTTTATCCAGAACGTGCGTTATAAATGACGTGACACCGTGGATGCTTCGATAGACGAAACCCGTCATGCCTCTCGTCCGGCGCCGAGTATTCCTTCCAGACAGGCTGGCAGAGTTCCACACCGACTGATGAACGCCCTCCACGACGTGCGTTACACCTTTCGTCGCCTCCGATGCAAGCCGCGCAATGCCTCGAATCTCTGAGATACTGAGATGTTTGAGGGGGTTTCTGGATGTTGGGGTGCTTACGTGTGGCTCATCCGTCACGTGCTTCACTCCGCTCGACTACCAACACGTTGGACGCAAGCTCCTCCGTGAGCCGTACCTCCAGGCCGCCCTCATCCATTCGCTGCTTTTTTAGTTGGGACGGCTTTTGGCCCTTCGCCAGTTTCCCGAGGTTGCACAGCGGTTCGCCGGGGCCGATTGCGGGAAGGCTGGTCATGCCGATCACCACGGCATCGAAAGGAGCGTGGAGCGTGTTCAACTCATCGCCGAGCAATGTTGTGTTGGTCGCAAGGGGCTGGCCCTTCTCAACGATGCCGCCAGGTTTGATGTGGAACCGCATAAAGCCACCCATATCGGCACGAATCCACTTAGACTTTTTGACGATGATCTGATTCGCTGGTGCTTCGCCATCGCCCTCTAGCATCTCTAGCTTGCGAAGTACGTTCTTGACGCCCCGTGTGGCAGCGTCAACGATTCCGGGCTCCACCTTCGAGACTTCACCACCTTCCATGACGATCGTCGGGCAGCCTGCCTTACAGGCTTCACGCCGCAATGCCCCTTTCGGCCCAACAGCATCAATGATGATCTCGGAGCCAAAAGATTCCGCCATTAGTCGGGCCCCAGGATCGGTCAAATCTGCCCGGACGTTGGGATAATTAGTGCGCCAGATTGCTGCTGTGTGCAGGTCGATTCCATAGTCACTTCTAGCGACGATCTCATCAAAGATGATGCGGGCCATGCGACCCGTGAGGCTGCCCGTCGCCGAACCAGGAAATGCTCGATTCAGATCGCGTCGATCTGGCATGTACCGCGAATGCCTGTCAAATCCGAGGATGTTCAGCACGGGAATCAGGATTACCGACCCTCGGGTGAGACGAAATTCTTCGTCCTGGATCAGCCGCCGGATGGCGCCCGTTCCATTAATTTCATCACCGTGTAGCGCCCCGGAAACAAAGACCGTTGGTCCTTCTTCCGCTGCCCTCCGAATATGAATCGGAATGCTCACGTTGATGCTGCTGTAGCTCTCGCTGACTGCTAACTCGACGTTCCTCGACGTACCGGGAGGAATTTCCTCGCCGAACCAGTCGTCAATTGATTTTCGTTCGACGCGCATAAGAATATCAGCGTTCTTCGGCAGCCATTTCAAATGACGGGGATTTGCTCGACTCTACGTCCATGTGAACTTCGTCGGCGACGGGCAAGTGGGGCAGATCCTTGACTTTTGGCCGCCGCCTGCGTCGCGTATTCGCGGGGATGAGGTCGCGCATGAACTCCAGCTTGCCGAAGCACAGTAGACGATCATTGGCTTCAAGTATTCTTTGCGAGCGTGGATTTGGGATGACCGTTGTCCCACGGTGCAGTGTTAGCACATTGATGTCATTGTCACGTAGCCCGGATTCTGCGATCGACTTGCCTACGTACTCTGAACCCTCCGGTACGTGGAGTTCGGCTACCCCGTAGCCCCGACTGACCGTAAGCCGCTGGCGGAGATCAATCTCTGGGAAGTCAACCTGGGCCGCCATGTAGTCGATGATGGACCGGGCGATGTCGAGCTGCGTACAGCGCTCGATGCCTTCGAGGCCAGGCGATGAGTTCACTTCCATGACCTGCGGCCCGTCGTTGGCTTCAAGCAAATCGACGCCTGCAACTCGGAGGCCCATTATTTGTGCTGCGCGGACGGCCGTTTCTTTGTACACATCGTCGAGCTCAACCCGCTCGGTAATTCCACCGCGGTGGACGTTGCTACGGAACTCCTGCCCCTGCGCAACACGCCGCATGGCCGCGACCACCTGATCGCCGACCACGAAAGCCCGAATGTCTTTGCCTCTGCTTTCCGAGATAAACCGCTGGATCAACACGTTCTGCTTCTGGCTCTGCAGCATCTCTATGATGGCTTCGGCGGACTTGATGGACTCCGCCAGCAGCACGCCAATGCCCTGCGTGCCTTCCAGCAGTTTGATTATGACAGGCGCTCCGCCGACGCGCTCAATCGCGGGCAAGACATCCCTTTTGTCTCGCACGAACGTGGTTTGCGGGATTCCGATGTGGTGACGGCTCAGGATTTGCAGGCTGCGAAGTTTGTCGCGCGAGTTCACGATTCCCGCAGAGGAGTTCGCCGAGAACACGCCCATTTGCTCAAACTGGCGCACAACGGCCGTGCCGTAGTAGGTGATTGACGCGCCGATCCGAGGCAGGATGGCATCGTAGTGGGAAAGCTGTTTCTGACGGAAGTAGAGGTCCGGCTCGCCTTTCTGCAGATCGATCGCAAACTTGAGCGTGTCAAGCACTTTAACTCTGTGCCCGCGTTCGGTTGCCGCCTCGCGAAGCCGCCTCGTGCTGTAACACTTCGGATTGCAGGATAGAATGGCCAGTTTCATTGGATCAGCTTTCGTCGATGGTTAATTCTTGCTCGGCAGGATTCTTACTGCCTTTCGGTCTTCTTCAGTCCAGAGTGACCATGATATGGTATTGGATTCAATCTGACATCGTCTTGGTCGTAGCAATCCCGCGAATTTCCTCGCTCTACCTACCTGCTACCAGCTCTACTGATTCGCCCCCTTCCTGCTGCCCAACCTACTGTTGGACTATGAAAGGCCGTCGTCCAGTACTCGTAGGAGTCGAACGTGGTCCACGTAGCACCATTATCGACTGAGAATGCGGAGCCACTTGGCGAGACCGCTACAATTGTAGACGTAGGCGTCCCGGGAACGATGCTCGCGCCGTAGACACGGCCGCCGAGCGCTACACCACCCGTTGAGACCCACGTCGTGCCGCCGTCTGAAGTGATAGCAACGTTGTTAGTCTCCCGCGTGCTTGGACTACCCAGTGCGATTCCGTTTCGAGCATCCCAGAAAAGCACGGACGTGATTCCCTCGTCGCCAGCGGTGCTTTCGATGGGCGTGATGGCCTCGCTCCACGTTTCGCCATAATCCGTCGTCCGGATGACACGCGTATCGACGGAAGAAGCCCCTGTCCCGAACCAGCCGAGCCCACCCGGCTGGGCCGCTGTACATGTGCCAGAGGCAGCAAATGAGCCCTCGCCCTCGTGTGCGTTCGGGATGTTTGCTGGATCAACATATTGCCATGAATTGCCGCCGTCCATTGTTCGGATCAGCGAGAACTCGCCTTCATAGCTATCGCTGAACGCAAAGCCACGCTGTCGATCCCAGAACGAGAAACAGTCGTAGAACGCGTTGGGGTCTTCGTTCTGGAAAGAGAGCCGCCACGATTCACCGCCGTCGGTCGTGTGATAGATCCGCGAGTCTAGCCCGTTTCCGATGGACAGGATGAATGCCTCCTCGGCAGAGAACGCTTCCACATCCCGAAACTGCAGCGAGTCTGGCCAGGGGCCACCAAACATCGTCCACGTTTCGCCGCCATTCATCGTTCGTCCAACTTTGCCCGGCGCACCCGAAACCCACACCGTGTTCTCATCCACAACGGAAAGCGCAATAAACAGGGCTGTGGAATCATCGTGCTGGACATCCCAGGATGGATCGTCCAACGCGACAAGACTTCGACTGGAACTACAACCAGAATGAACGGCGAGACAAACGAGGAGGGCACCGATGTAACGAAGCATAAACGTAGCGATAGAATCAAATCTAGCTACGACCCATGTCTTTCGTTGTCAAGGCACGGCCGGGCTGGTGCAGTTCAAAAGCCGAAAACTCGGTTAACCGTAAAACCCAGGCGCATGTCGCCATCGAAGAAGTCTTCCGTGTTCTTACCTAGCGTCTGCTGTTCAACGGCGTAGGGCGATGCGCTCAAGAACAGCTGAAAGACATGGCCGCCTGTATCCAGCGCAACGCCCACGGACATCGCATTCGATGTACCATCTGAACGATCGCTAACTATGGGGACATACTCTGCTAGCAGTGAGGCCCACTGCGTCAACTGAATTTCTGCACCAAGACCGACGGCCAGAACAGTATTCTCTGGCGTTAGGATGCCAGACTGCGTGCGCTGCTCAAACACCGTATTGGCATGGCCAACCATTGGAGCAATCTGTGCGCTAATCCTGTCAGAAAATTTGCGGGCGATGAGCAGGGCGGCACTGTAGCTCATCCGATCAACAATTTCCATGTCCGTCAACTGCACGGTAGTTGCCGCTGCGCTTCCAGTGATAGCCAGCTGAACAGGAATTGAGTTGTTCTGTCGCTGCCACAGTAGAGTTGCCTTTGTCCGAACATCGTACAACCGGTCAAACCTTGAGCGACCAACCCCCACACTCAGCCAATCTGTTAGGCCATAATCGAGCCCAATTCGGATGTTGGCTGGGCCATCAAGCCCAAACAGGCCTTCCGTTCCCGCATTCAGCGGTGCGAAGGCATGGTGGATGGTGACGTTGAGATTGCTCGCCGGAAGACTCGTAACCGATTGCGTTGTGATGATGCTTGGCGCCGAGAAAATGTCATCAACAACCGGATTCTGATCGGCCCGAACACGCTGAACCTGTGCGAGAGCAGGAACAGCGATCAGCGCAACTAGAATGAAGCAAGCAATTCGAGAGACAGCCATAGTTAGCGTCGTGAAAGGAGTGCATCAATGTGGACGGCCTGTACCTGATCAACTCGTACCATCAGAAGGCGTGGTGGCTCAATGTTGTAATGATCGAGCCGGATTTCCCAGTCGGCAACCAGCCGGATCTGGCTGCCCGTTTGCTCAAGTGTGCCTGTTACCGTAAGAAGCCGATTCACTCCGTGAATCGAAAACGTGCCCTGCACGCGTGCCTGCTGTCGACCACGCAAACTTGGGTCGAACGAGGTCAAGAGCCGGCCAGTGAACTCAGCAAATGGATGCTCGTCCGTTTCCAGGGTCTCACGCATGTCCCGATCACGGCGGCCAATGCCGGTCCTCAATGTTTCCAGATCCACAAAAAAGTCCACCTCGTTTGTTCCAAGATTGATTTCTCCCGTCAAGTTTCTGGAGGTGCCAGTGAACGTATGTAGAGGCACACGCGACGTAAACTGTACCGTCCCACCCGACGTGGCATACGTTTGGGTAGATCCGGGAGTCACGGCGACGGTCAGGGCAGCGAAGAGGATTAATGTGGAACGACTGAGCATGACCAAGTGGGTTAGTTGTCGCGAGCACCCTGATTGATCCACGCCCGGATCAATCCGATCTCATCCGCTTCGAGATAGGGTCCTCCGAAGGGCATTCGCTCCCCAAATTCAGGCGTGGCGTTCGTGATTTTGTCGATGATTGGGCTTGCATCAGCATTGAACGGTTGGATGATGCGCTCACCATATTGAAGGCCTTTGCTGGAAACTGCCTCTGCGTAACTCCCAAGCCTTACCCCATTCGTGCCTGTTCCAGCGTGGCAGCCTGAAAGCGCACAGTTCTGCGCCAGAATGGGGAAGATGCTTTGCCCGAACGAGACGATTTCGTCCGGCTCAATGATGTCGGGTGGACCAACGACCGTACTTCTACAGCCCATCGCCACTACAACCAACGACGCGATCAGGAACAGTCTCATCTGTTGTTGCAGCGTGTGAAAGAGGCAAACGGCACCACCGGAGGTGACCATTTTTGTATGTCTGTTCTAACAATTAGTTCTTTAGGGCATGCCAGAATGCCCTAGGCCAACTTGTCGCTTGTCCAGTTCCACGTTGCCTCACTCCAGAAAAGTCAGCTGCGTTTGTTCAGATGGTACGTGAGTGCCAGCGCAATGCAATGACTCAATTGGTCCACTGGGAGCTCGTCGTCCATGTTGAACAGAAGAGCGCGGTTGTCCTCGAACGTGAAGAGATCGCCGTACATCTGCTCGAACGTCTCAACGAGGTTGGTATGGCAGATGAAGTACATCGCAACGGTCTCAGGCCCCGACCTCATGCGATCAATCCGAATCGTGCTTCCGCTCTTCGTTTGGGAGGTTAGATAGCTCGGTTGGCTCCACTTTAGGGTCTCTTCCAACTCACCTACGCCGTCTGTCTCTGCAGCCACCTTGTAGATCAGTGAGCGAAGTTCTAGCAGTCTCTGCCGGATGTCTGCTGGATAGGCGTCGAAAACGTCTGAGACCTTTTGATTCATCGGCGGCTTCATACCAAACAGGGCTAGCTATAACGCCGCTAGCGCCCATTCTGAATCTCTGCAACACCGGCTTTAACGTACGTTTCTGAACGGAGAAACTGATCCGGGCCAAGAATCTCAAACTCAAAGCTGCGGTTATGCTCTTCTTCCGGCGACCCAAAGTTCGTGGCTGACACAAACTCAAATAAGTGTCTCCCGTTCGTAGATGACGTCAACTTGAGTCGCGGCTGATTGCCGAGCGGACAATAGTGTGTTGCCATGAGATCTTCGCCGTCCATGTGGTAGAGTGTTAATGCCTCTAGGCCAGGCCTCAGCGCCCACGCTTCAACCAACACCGTGTTGTTTGCAGACAGTGTGTACGTCACTCCTAGCTCCCGGTCATCGCTTGTTTTGCCTGACCATTTACCAACAAGTGATTTGAACCGCTTAAAAACGACTTCCGGCGAATCACTCATGCTCGCAGCGCCTCAATCCTATCGTGGATGTCCATGGGAACCAGCTCGCCGGCTTCGACAGCGGCTTCATACAACCATGCCGCACGTTCGTGGCTTTCCGGCGCACCATCTTCTCGAAGCAAATCGGCCAATGCCAGGGTTAGTTCGCTTGAAAACACACTTCCCGGAGAACAAAGCTCTACGATCTCATCGCGATTTAGCGCCTGGAGTTGCGCTAGATCACGGTCAAAGACATCGCGTAGGCCCATCGTCATGTGGTCCTCAACAAGATCTGGTCTCCGCTCTCTCTTGTTGAACAAAATGTTGGCCAGCGCTTGAGCTAGCTGTTGAACCTGTCTAAGAATGACGTCCTTCTGGATCATGGAAGGTCGTAGTCCAGTGTGAGCGTGTGGGTTCCGTCGGCGGCGACAGTGATTTCCATCGCGCCGGACAACCCGGCAAGCTCTTCGGTACCTGTCCCGGGAACCACATGACCGGCCGTTTTCTGGCTTCCGTCGGGGCTGATAAGACCCCAGTGCTGTAGTACAAAGCTCCCCTTTTTTCCAACCAGCGATCCCGTGAATTGCTCGGAGACCACATACCCAGCGCCTGCACTCAAGTCGGTCGCATCCGCCTGGCAACCGAGCATTTCGGCTGTGCTTTCGCCTTCCATATCGCCCTGAAAGGTCTTTTTTAGTGTAGCTCGGGCCAACCGAGGCCCTGATTCCGGCTCTACGTAGGGCGTTTCCTCCCAGCCCGTGACATCGAACGTGGTGGTTGCGCGTTGGGGCATCTTCTTATGGATTGATGTTGGGAAGTCTCAAAAACAGGCTCTTCGAAGAGTTTCCTACTCCAACACGCGCTCGTACCACAGATCATCCCACAGCACACGGTCGTTCTCCACATCATATCTGACCTCAATCTCATTGACCAGAAAGGACCTCAGGACCATTGACCCATCCGAAGCGAGCGCGTAGCCCCCAGCTTCTACGACATCGGAATGTTGCCAGGCTACTTCTGACTCTGAGGAAAAAGTTAGCCGCCAGTAGCCCATCACCAATTCATTCTGACCCATGCCTACTTCGCGCTCCTCAGCCGATCGATACTGGTGGCCCGCCAGTGCGTCTGGTGCAACCGCACTGGGAACGCGTTCGGACCCTGTGCAACCCGTGATCGCTACGAAAAAGAAGGCGACCACTCCAAAAACTTTCTTCGCGGTCACTTGTACCGATACACGATTCGGCCCTTCGTGAGGTCGTAGGGCGACATTTCAACGTCTACGCGGTCGCCAGGAAGGATCTTGATAAAGAACTTCCGCATCTTGCCGGATAGCAGTCCGAGGATCTCGTGTCCGTTCTCGAGCTCGACCCGAAACTGGGCGTTGGGAAGAGCGTCGGTGACAACACCCGATTGCTTAATTGGTTCTTGTTTGGCCATTTGATGTGCGCGTCAGCGCATTGGTGATTAGGCATTGATTGGAGCACGATTGCGCCCACAAGAACAAGTCTACGCCCAAACGAGCAAACAAGGTCCGTTTAGCTCGTGCAGGGCGTATCAATTCCATTCGCTCGCCATACCGACCAAAGAGCTGCGAACTGAAGTTCAGGTGTGGCTCAGTGATGCGCCTACTGAAGCGTCAGTACCGCCTCGATTCCGCCCGACGTCGTATACGAAACACCCGTGAGATCGTCGGTCTTGAATCCGTTGGACGCCCCGATTGCGCGGAATGTGCCGTCTTCGTTCCTGCCAATTAACACGATGAAATAATCGCGACCGGCTGAATAGAGCGGAACGTCCACCGCGGCAGGAAAACTCTCAACTCGTGCATAAGCACGGCCAGCTCCATCCTGGATTTCAATAAATTCGTTGGCGCCCGGCTGAACGACAATATCGATTCCGGTAATCATGGCCGCAGGACTACTTGTGGCATCGCATCCGGTAAGGCCAGAACACGTGGTGACGAGAAGAGCGAGAAGAAGTATGTGGCGGAAATGTTTCATGGATCTAATTGCTAGAGTGGGGAACAGTCCTGCCAAGGGGCAAGAAAGTACGTGCCAGAATCGGCGATATGCACCTTTGCATTCTGAGGATCCGCTGAGGATTGAAGTCATGCTGCCTTCGGCGCTCAACCGATTTTCAGGCCGACCACGACAGGGGAATCCCTCACACGTGTTCTTCGACCAAACAATAAGTTGATTGCGATGCGTATCCAGATATCATTGACATTAGACTGCCGTTCGGGCGACACAATTCTCTTTCGCCCTTAGGTGGGATGTACTCGGAGTTCTTATGCCAACCGTACTACTGACCGGGTTTCCCGGTTTTCTTGGCTCCGCCATGATGCCTTATCTACTTGAGAGGTATCCGAATGAGACAACAATCACTTGCCTCATTCAATCCAAGTTTCGAGCGTTGGCAGAGCATCGCGCGAGCGAGATTGAAAGTCAGGACGAATCTTGGAAAAAGCGCATTCGCCTTCTTGATGGAGACATAACCCTTGACGATCTAGGTCTCGGCGAAGAGTATGCGGAGTTGCAGAAGCAGACCGTTGAGGTATTTCATTTTGCGGCCGTATACGATCTGGGCGTCACGCTCGAGCTCGGAACGAAGGTCAACGTGGACGGCACGAAGAACATGCTGGCGTTTGCGGCTGGCTGTCCCGATCTGAACCGCTTTCAGTATGTGAGCACATGCTACGTAAGTGGTGCTTACGAAGGCGTCTTTGCGGAAGATGATCTGGTGCTCGGCCAGTCGTTCAATAATTATTACGAGGGAACCAAGTATCTGGCGGAAGTCCACGTCCAGAATGCCATGATGGAAGGCTTGCCAACTACCATTTATCGTCCAGCGATTGTCGTTGGCGACAGCCGGACGGGCGCGACGCAGAAATACGACGGCCCCTACTACATCATCCAGCTTTTGATGCGCCAGCCGAAGGCGTTGGCGGTTCTGACGGTTTTGCCTAGACCCTCCGAGGTTGAGTTCAACATCGTCCCGCGTGACTATGTCATCAACGCGATGGCCTACCTGAGTGGCCGCGAAGAGTCGGAAGGCAAAGTTTATCACCTCAGTAATCCGCACGTCGGCAACCTGGACGACTTGCTCAGGACGATTGCCGAGGCAACCGGTCGGCACACCGTCCGGGTACCCGTCCCAAAAGGTCTTGCCAAGTTTGCCATCAAGAACGTCCCTGGTGTCAACTGGCTGATGCGTGTGGAGGCTGAAGGACTTGACTACTTCGCGCATCCTACCCGGTACCGCTGCGAGCAGACCGTTGCCGACCTAGAAGGCAGCGGAATAGCCTGCCCCCGCGTTACGGACTACATCGACAACATCGTGGCCTTCTGGAGCGAGCACCGCGAGTTCACGCCTGACGCGATGGTGTGACTTTCGGGGCGGTACAGTGATAGACCGCTTTTTCGATGCGATAAACCACACGCTTGGAAAGAACCTAGTGTGGCTTACCTTCGCACATCCAGTTACCCAAGTGGACCATGTTGCGATCCCTCCTACTTATCGCCTCGATACTGCTTACCATCGGCTGCGGAGGAAGGGAAGTCGTAGACGACCCGGAAACCAGTTATGCTGGCATCGCGGATTTCTTTTCGTTCGTGAACGACAAACTGGAAGCAGATCAGGCACGTGCAATTGCAGACGTGTTCGCGAATGTCGTTGGCTTGGTGGGCGATCAGGAGGCCTTCGGTGGCGCCAACCTTCGCAGACATGGTTTGAGACCGCTGGCAGCACAAGCGCGCGATCTGCTGGCGAGCGGCTCAATTACCGACGAGCAACGCTCTCGCTTGGCGCAGAGTCTTGGAACACTCGACATCCCGCAAGATGTGCTTGATGCCTATTCTCGCCCAGCCACCAGCCCGTCACCATTTCGCAACGTTGCTCTGCAGGACAACGTGGCTTGCCGAACTATCTGGACGGAAGGCTTTCCGCCGCCGGGTCCTGAACCGATAATCTGCTTCGTTTACTACGAATGGTTGGACCGCGACGGAGATGCACATCGCATTTACGTTCCGGTTGAATGGGAAGGCGATGAGGCAAAGGAACTCTACTTCGATGCAGCGGCCGACGCCATTCACGGGGCAGAAGACGTCTATGGAGACTGGGCACCATTTGGGCCCAGTCGCATTGTGTTTGCATTGCTGCCTGACTCCGATGACCCAAATACTGTTGCCTCCGTACCATCTACGCATTCCCGTCCCTACTGCCCCGTAACAATCTTTGGAAACTTCGAGATAGATGCCGTAGAAGACTTTGCCCAGAGTGTCGCGCACGAGTACTTCCACTGCTTTCAGGACACTGCAATCGGCGTGACGACGAACTACAGCACCGCGAAATGGTGGATTGAGGGCGCCGCCGAGTACTTCAGCAACACGGTCTATCCCTCTACGAACGATGAGCAAGGATCGCTTTCCGACTTTGAGAGCGCGATCAACACTGTTGCGCTCGTTGACATGTCCTACGAATCAAACGTCTTCTTCCAGTACCTTGAAAACAGGCTTGGATCGCCTGGGGCGGTATTCGATTTGGTGCGCACACTGCCACCTGGAGGTAGCAGGCCAGGACAAATGGCGGCCCTCGGAGGATTACCGGACGCCGCCAACGTCTTTCAAGAGTTCGCGCAGGCCTACCTCGACAAAGCAATCACCGATTCGGGTGGTGGCGCTTTGCCAATTGGCCCCTTTGAGATTCCACGCGACCACCTTCTTGATGGGGCCAATGAGGCCACGCTGGAGGCCGCGCCCTTCACGTTCGGACGATACCGCGTCAACTATGTAGAAGGCGATGAGTACGACATTGCCATTACGTCTGGAAGTGTCGCTGGAAATCAGGGCACCCATCCGCCTGGGGAGACCGGTGGCTGGGAACCTTACCCCAATCGGATTGAGGCTGGTTGTTCAGAGCAAGAATTATCTGTGGTCATTACGTCAGTCGCGCCAGTTGAGAGGGACCTTTTTCGGCTCTTCGTCACACCAACGTTACGGGAGGTAGAAGAGGATGAGTGTGATGAGTGCGTAATCGGCAAATGGGTTGTCAACACGGAGGAGTCGCTTTCGCCTGCGGTTTTCGGCTCAATGTTGAGCGACGATTTTGACTTTCGCCTTGTATCCAACTCCGGCAACGTCTTTCTTTCTCTGCATGAAAATGGACGCGTGGAGCAAGAAGCTGACAACTTTGAAACCCTTTTCGCTTCCTCTACGTCTTCCGGCGAAGTAAGATCACGTATCCGCATCAATGGTTCGATGGAGGGAAACTATGTCCTCTCCAACGGAACGATCACACTCGACATCACAACCTCAATTACCGAAGCGAGTGCGTCCGTAGAGGTGCCCATCGTTGGTGTGATGGCCGATGAGCCGTTTGACCTAGATGGCCTGATGGAGGAATTGATCATGGAACCAGCGACGTATTCGTGTGAAGGCGACCGCCTGGAGATTCAAACGCCAACGTCAGGAGGAGCCCTTTTCGGTCCCCTCTATTCGCGCGTATCCGACGATCCGCCTTCTTGAGCAAGCTTAGTTGGTCTATTTGTCCAACGACTCCAACCAGGATGTCGATCACACGTTAAACCGAAACAGCATCACATCGCCGTCGGCGACGATGTACTCCTTGCCTTCGGAACGCATGGCGCCGGCATCGCGGGCGGCGGCTTCTGTGCCCAGGCGGTCGTAGTCTGCAAACTTGATCGTCTCGGCCCGGATGAAGCCCTTCTCAAAGTCCGTGTGGATGACGCCCGCGGCCTGCGGCGCTTTGGTGCCTCGCGTGATCGTCCAAGCGCGTGATTCTTTCGGCCCTGCGGTGAAGTAGGTAATCAAACCCAGAAGATCATAGGCAGCGCGAACGAGCCGTGCCAGCCCACTTTCTTCCTCGCCTGCGGACTCGAGGAATTCGGCACGGTCTTCCTGTGGAAGGTCGGCCAGCTGCGCTTCGAACTCTGCCGAAATCACGACCACTCCCGAAGCTTCTTCCTCGGCGCGAGCACGAACACGTGCTACGTACGCATTGCCATCCGGCAGATCGCCCTCGCCCACATTGGCAGCGTAGAGCACCTTCTTGGCCGTTAGCAGAAACAGGTCGCGGAGGATCGGTGTTTCGCCGTCAGACAAATCGAGCGAGCGAGCGGATTTTCCGTCGCCAAGATGTGCCTCCATCCGATCCAGAAATGCAGCCTCCGCCTTGGCCTCCTTGTCGCCAATCTTTAGCTGCTTGGAAACGCGTTCCTTTCGTTTTTCAACGGCTTCCAGGTCTTTTAGCAACAACTCCGTGTCGATGGTGTCGATATCGCGGATGGGATCCACCGAGCCTTCAACGTGGACAACGTTCTCTTCATCGAAGCAGCGAACGACGTGTACGATGGCGTCCACCTCGCGGATGTGCGCGAGAAACTTGTTGCCAAGCCCTTCGCCTTTTGAAGCTCCTGCAACGAGTCCGGCAATGTCGACGAACTCGATGGTCGCCGGAAGAGTTTGCTTTGAACCTGCCAATTCAGTCAGACGATCCAGTCGGGGGTCTGGAACAGCCACGACGCCGACGTTAGGTTCGATTGTGCAAAATGGATAATTCGCTGCTTCTGCGCCCGCCTCGCTGAGCGCGTTGAAGAGGGTGGACTTGCCTACGTTCGGAAGGCCGACGATGCCGACGCGCAATGCCATAATTCAATCGAGGTGGAAGTTTGGTGGGCCACAGAAACCTGTGTTCAGACGAATGGCGAACAGCACGATGCATTCTGCCTTCCCGTATCATCCGTGATTCTACCCCACCTCAATACCGCCCGTGCGGAATCTTGCGAGAAATGCGGTTTCATTTACAGCATGCGTCATTGCGTTGCTGGTCGTTTCCTCGTTGGCTTCACAGGCACAGGATCCGCGCCTGCAGGTAGGCGTGGGCGTGCTCCCCGGCGTAGGCGGATTCGCGGCCCGATCCGCACCTACACTGTTTGTGCTGACACAGGACGTAGCTCTTTACAGTGACGTGACCCTGGGAGACAATAGCCGGATTCTTGTAGCAGCGGGCGTTGGCGGAGCTGTCCAGATCAACCGGATCCTGGAACTCGCTAAGAACCGCCGAGCCGGAGCCGTGGGTTTCGATGTGGGAATGCGCCTGGGACCAAGTTTCTATTACAACCTCACAGACCAATCGGCCGAACAGCAAGTACGGTCGTTCCGCGTGATGTTCGATCCCTTCGTGCGCGGCACCTATCGAATGCGAAGTGGCCGGGTGTTCTTTGTGGAACTCGGGGCCCAGGCCCCGGACTTCCGGTTGGGGCTGTCAGTCGGTCTCTGAAATAACGATTGGCCCGAACGTCAGCCTTCGTATTTGACCTGGATGAACTCCCGTTCGGGCAGCTTCACGGCCGTCAGAACTCCAAGTCCGGGGATGTGATCGTACACAGCCCCTGTATCGATGTTGATGAGTTTAGGATCGTTCTTCGGCTCACGCTGCGGAGTGTGCCCGCACACGACAGGCTTTTCCCATTTCTTCAGCTTGGCCTTCAGGTGAGCGCGAGTCCATAGCGCAACCTGAGGATCGACCGGATCGAGATTGTCTGCAATGGTTTTTGATGGGTCTAGCCCGGCGTGAACAAAAACGAAGTCCTCGCTTTCGTGAGCTAGCTGAGTCCTTCTGAGAAAATCGATATGTGTATCTGGAAGGACCAGGCGGCCATCCGAGACATAGCTGTTCAACGTCGCAAGTCCACCGTTGATCGTCCATAGCTCATAGATGTCTGGGTCTCCAGGAAAGTCGACGTAATCGAGCATCATCTGGTCGTGGTTACCTCGGAGGAACGTGCATCGCGGGCCTTCCATCGTTTCAGAAGCACCTTCTAGTTCGAGCAGCTTATCGATGACGGCTTTCGAGCTTGGCCCGCGGTCTACGTAATCACCAATGAAAACAAGTTCATCTTCCATCGTTAGGGCGAGACGACCAAGTAGTGCGTTGAGGGTGGCCGGGCAACCATGAATGTCGCCGATCGCGAAGACTCCCATGTTCAGTTAGGGGTGATCGGGCTAGGAGAGACTTCAACCAGGCCGCGTCCCGACTTGTT
>JAHEJB010000060.1:0-6695 GCA_024639085.1 Rubricoccaceae bacterium
AGCGAAGGACGGCCAAGATGTCTGGATGAAACTACAAGAAAAATTGGCGACCGTCGGGTCCTGCCGCTAAACCGAATGCGGTGAAAACGCAACTGATCCGCGCGCTTTCAATCTGTGAACTCCGCTTACCGCTCTCGCCCCCTCTGTCACGTCGCCATGAAAGCGCGAGTGTGCCAGTTACTTCTTTGTGTTGACCAAGAGATGCTCCGTGCATTGGTCCTTTCCATGGTTCTTCACTTCGCCAACACGCACAACATAGCCCTCAAGACGACGCATCCACGTCGCGGTGACCCTATTTCCGATAGTGCAGGACGAAACGATCGCAGCGAATTAGCGTCTCAGCCACGTACGCTTATCGCAGCAGCGAGGCTCCGGATCGCTGCAGATCGGTTCTGGCTTACAGAGCCGTGGAATCGGTCGGCAAATTGGGGGTCTTTGAACGCAGTCAGGGCGACAGTATTTCGGACAAGGTCGGCAGGTTTTTGGGGTGCACACACAATCGGGCTTGCAGTGCAATGGTTCGGGTCGACACTTGAAGATATCTCTCGAACAGCAAACCTCCGCGTGTTGCACGCTGGGACTGGCCGCTCTCAAGATCGAGGTCCTCACCCCGGTAGTGCTAGCCCAGAGTGCGAGGATCGCGAGTCCGGTCCGTAAGTGGAACGACATATTCGTCTCCGCGATGGTTCGATTCCGATAATGACCATTTTGCTCTATCGACGTTTCGTCCGAGTCGCATCGACAATTACACAGTCTACGTGCCTCACCTGCGACCAAACCGTAGGGGTTATACGGGTTCGTATCGGCACTTACCTTATCGGGTTGAAGGAGATTTCGGATCGCGTCGCTAGGGAAGTCGAATCCATGTTGGAACAAGACTTCTCCAACAGTCGCGAAGTATCCTCAGCAGAATGCACAGATGCCCCGTTCTGATTTCGCGTCGTGGTGCGAGCCGGACGGTTGATGGCTCCTGTACAGTAACTTGGACCTCTCTATTCTCAAGACACCAGAAGCACGGCTGAAAAATGACACTCAGTTCATCCGCCGTCCACAGCCTTCGCAGGGTATTCCAACAAGCATTCGTCGTGCACGACATTGCCGAATCGCTGGTTTCGTTTGATGCGACGGCATCAGCGGAAGATGTCCGAGGAATGATGGAATCGAAGCGACTGGACGTTGTAGGTATTCGCACCGATGGTCGTGTGCAGGGGTATGCAGAACGCGCCGATTTAGGGCGAGGAACATGTGCCGATTTCGAGCAGCCGCTCACCCAGGAACTGATCATCCTGGACTCGTCGTCGCTTCCAGACCTCGTATTACGCCTGAGAGACCGGCGTCGACTGTTTGTTTCCGTACTGGGACATGTTGGCGGCATCGTGAGTCGCACCGACCTTCAAAAGCCACCGGTGCGTATGTGGTTGTTCGGAATGGTGACGTTGATCGAGATGCGATTCAGCCGGCTCATCGAGCGTTTCTGCATGGACGAGGCGTGGAAAGAGTTTTTGTCTGCTGGCCGCATTCAAAAAGCCGAGCAGCTCCTCGAGGAGCGCATGCGACGCAACCAGCACTTGACCTTAGCAGACTGCCTGCAGCTCTCGGACAAAGCACAAATCATCGCGCGTAACCCTCAACTCCGAATGATGACTCGCTTCGACTCAAGAAACCAATTAGAGAAGGCAGCCAAGATGCTGGAGAAACTGAGGAACAACTTGGCACATTCTCAGGATATTATCACGAGCGATTGGGAAGCGATCGTCGCGCTTTCCGAGAACCTGGACGCTGTGCTTGATGGCCCGCCGGGACTCCGAGAGAGAGATTAAATCGACTTTCAGCACGTCAAACTTTGCCGGTTGTCATGGTAATACAGGCAATTCCGAATCTGCTAATCGCACCGCGCAAGGCCGGTCGATCCCTAAAGCTACTACTGGTCGTAGGTCCGGTAGTAGACCTTCTCGACTAAAGGACTTGCCACCACTATGTGCAGATCGAGCCAAGTGCTAGCACGACTAACTTGTCTGATGACTCTCTTCTGGATTGGCCAAGTGTCGCTGGCACAAGAACAGGTCCTGCCACCAACGCCAACCGTAGCAGATTCAACACCCAGGGGGAAATTGCCCTCAGTGATCGCGACGTCGGGCGAGACTCTCCAGGACGCCTGGGCCACAGCCCTCAGTGTTGACCCGGGACTTGAATCAAGTCGCTGGCAATCCTCGGCCGCGCAAAGAGGGCTGTATGCAGCGCGGGCAGAACGACTTCCGTCCGTATCGGCAACCGGAAGCTACTCCGTTTTCGATAACCCGCTCACGGTAAATGCACCCGTCGGGCCTCTGCCTCCGATTCTCCCAGACCCGGTGACGGCCAGTGTGACAGTGAACCAGCGTGAGTTCTTCCTGGGGAGCGTTCGAGCAACGCAACCCGTGTACACGTTCGGACGGATTAGCAGCGCGATCGACGCCGCAGGTGCGGAAGTTACGGCGGCAGTCGCGGACGAAGAACGAACGGAATTGGATGTAAAACTCCAAGTGGCTGCTGCCTTCGTCGGTGTTCTTAAGGCACAGCGACTGCTTGAAGTGGCACACGACGGCGTGGCGAGTCTCGAGGCGCACGAACGGCAGGTCAACAACCAAGTGGATCAGGGCGTTGGAATTCGAGCCAATTTATTGGCCGTACAGGTCGCACTAGCAAATAGCCGCCAATTTCGCCTTCAGGTGCAGAATCTCCTCACGGTCACGGAGGCAGCATACAACCGTGCCTTGCAGCGGCCGCTCGAGTCACTGGTGCAGATTCAGGACTTACCCGAGCCAACGCAGCAATACCAACTCGAGCAGGCGATCCAACAGGCGCTGGGTCAGCGACCAGAGATCGGTCTGCTTTCCGCCAAAGTTAGATCGCTCCGCAGCCTGGCAGACTCGGTCCATGCCGGTAGTCTTCCGCAAGTCGTACTCAGTGGCGGATTCAGCTATACGGAAAACAAGTTTCTCGACAACGAAACATTCAACGACGTATCCGTCCTTGCAGATTGGAATTTCTGGGATTCGGGCCGTAAACGCAACCGCGCCGCTCAGCTTGAGCAGTCGGCTGAAGCGCTGCTGCGCAAAAGGTCCAACGTCGAGTCGCTGATCACACTGCAGGTCAAGAAGGCCTGGCACGACTTGGACAGCGCTCAACAGCAAGTGCTCGTGAATCGACAATCGCTGCAGAGCGCCGACGAGAATCTCCGTGTTTCGCGCAATCGCTACGAACAGGGGGCTGGTACGAATACCGAGGTGCTCGACGCACAGACGCTGCGCACGCAAGCTTACAGCAATTACTTCACTAGTCTTTATGAATCTGTGTTGGCAGAAATGCAACTTCGTCGGGCCATGGGTATACTGTAACGTTGACAGCAGATGGATGATGCACCGAACCGCAACCGGCGAAACGTGCAGTCGACGAGTTTCTGGCTACTCGCCTCACTCCTTGTTAGCCTGCTTGTTGTTCCGCTGCTCGAGACTCTCAGCTTGGGCAGAACATTATTGCTCCTAGGCCTGACAATTACCTTCATCCTTGGCACCGCAGCCGCGCGATCGAAGTTGACCTATGCCACGTTGACCCTTGTAGTTGTAGCTTTGCCGACCGCGTGGGCGACTCTCTTCGTCGATTCAAAGGCAGTTTTCTTCGCACATTGTGTCTTGGGAAGCGCGTTCTTTTGGCTGGTGGGGGGAATGCTTGTGTATGTCGCTATCACCTCTCATCGCATCACCTTCGATTCGATATTCTCCGTGAGCTCGGCCTATTTGCTGTTTGGTTTAGCGTGGGCATTGTCGTACTGGGCGATCCACGCCGTTGCCCCTTCAACCTTTGTGTTTCCCAACGAGGGAACGACGGCACTTCCCGACAACCTGAGGAGCGCTGGCGACTTCTCCCAGTTTGTCTATTACACTTTCGTAACGATGTCGACTTTGGGCTTTGGAGACATGACTCCAGCAAACCGGATCACTCGAAGGCTGTCTTGGTTGCAATCCGTCACTGGCCAGTTTTTCGTAGCCGTCATCGTTGCTTGGCTTGTTAGCGCATTGCCTCGACCAGGAAGGGAGTCGGAGTGAATGAGCTTTGGCAGGACAAGATCATTCGGAAGTGCGAAATTCATCGCCATCGCGCCCGTGCTCGCTGCAATCATCGTCACCGCGACTTCGGCCTCGGAGCTGCGGCGACTGCCCTCCGTATCGGAGCCACCTGTTCGCTCGAATGAAATGGAGGAGTTACGTCGACGTTTCGGCGAACTGGAGGCTGAACTGGCAGAGATTCGGATCACGACGTCGGCCATCGAGCCAGTTCAGTCAGCCGATTTCTGGGAAGATACCGCTCGTTCTGGTGGGCCAATCAAGTTAGCGAGTCTCTCCGAGTCACTACTGTCTGGGGATTTCACGATCGACGTGGGCGGGTATGTCAAGGCGGACCTAATTCATGATTTCAATGCCATCGGTAGCACAGACGCGTTCGACCCGCTGACGATTCCGACGGATGGCCGTCCAGGGGAAAATACTAGATTGCACGCTAGGCAAACGAGACTCAGCCTGGATTTTCGACCTAACGTGGAAGGCGATGAGTATCGCCTGTACATCGAGGGTGATTTTTTTGGAGTCAATGATGCGTTCCGACTCCGACACGGGTTCGTTCGCGCTGGTCGTCTACTCGCCGGTCAAACGTGGTCCACATTCATGGACGAATCGATCATTCCCAACACACTTGACTTCGAAAGTGCGCGCTCGGTGATTCTGGATCGAAGAGGGCTGCTCCGTTGGTCCCAACCGGTCTCCGAGTCGCTTACCATGGCGGTTGCCGTGGAGGACCCTCGCCCAAGATTCGACCTCGACTCCGCGCCTGCGGGCGACGTGAAATCGCCAGCGCCCGACTTGATCGGAAGACTTCGCTATGAAACGTCGTGGGGGCATTTGCAGTCTGCCGGTGTTGTTCGGCTTTTGCGGTTCCGTGACCAGTTGGGAGCAAGGGACGATGCAGCAGGATGGGGCTTTAACTTCACGGGACGAGTTAATCCACACGAGTTTGACAGTGTGTTGTTTCAGGTTGCGTTTGGCGACGGCATTGAGGGCTACCGCCAAGCGCCGGATGCCGCAGTAGACGCCAACGGAGAGATCGAAGTGCTTCCTCTTATCGCTTGGGTCGTTGGCTACGAAGTTGAATGGACGGATCAACTGTCCTCCAACCTCGTCTACAGCGCTGGCCAAGGAACCAATGCTGCGTTTCAGCTACCTGGAGCGCCCCAGGCGGCTGAATACGTCGCGGCGAACATCATCTTTGAACCACGCGAGAGGCTTAGCTATGGTGTCGAGTATTTGTACGGCACGCGCACCGACCGAGACAACGCCAAGGGCGAAGCGCACCGTGTGCAGTTCAGCGTGCGTTACGACTTGCCTTAGCAGTCGAGTATCGTCGGCTACCAAGTTAGTCCGTTGAAATCATAAGCCCGGTATTGAAGCCTGCTGCATGAAAGGCAAACCAATGAACAGCTTGATGACTAGGGCATTTAAGAGGTCGACAAAAAACGCGCCGACAAGCGGAATCACAAGAAAAGCCTTGAAGGACGGTCCGTGCTTCGAGGTCACAGCGTTCATGTTGGCAATCGCGACCGGAGTCGCCCCCATTCCAAGCCCGCAAAAGCCTCCGCAGATAACCGCCGCGTCATAGTCCTTACCCATGACGCGAAACACCACGAATACGGCGAAAAGCGTAATCACAAGGATCTGTACGTTCAGCACAATAAAGATCGTCCCGAAAGCGGAAGCGAGGGATGAGAGATCCATGCTCATCAAGCTCATGGCCAGGAAGAGCTGTAAGGCGATCTCGCCGACTTTGTCGTAGTCGCCACCGTTTAGCGGCTTGCCACGAGAATCGGCCAGATTAGTGCCGACAATGCCGACCATCATGGCCGTGAGAAAACCTGGCAGCTTGATGTTGTTTGAGAAGAGCCAGCGGTTGACGACTTCGCCAAGTGAAAGGCAGATCGCAAGCACGAGAAGCACACCAAGCGCCCGCTGAAGTAAGGCGGGCTGGTGCTTATCGTCCTCTTGCGATTCGGCGCTTGTTAGCTCGGAAGAAGATGACGACAATTGGTATTTCGTAATAAGCCGTTCCGCAATCGGCCCACCGATGACGCCACCGGCAACAAGACCGAACGTGGCAAAGGCGATTCCGATCGTGTCGGCATCCTTCAAACCGGCGGCGGCGGCCTCTTGGCCCCATGCGATGGCCGTCCCATGGCCTCCCGCGAGGGACACACTCCCGGCAAAGAGGCCGTAGCCGGGGTGCACGCCAAAGGCATTGGCCAGCAAAACACCCGTCACGTCCTGGACCGCTAAGAAGATTGCCGCGCACGCGACAAGAATCCCCAAGGCCTTTCCGCCAGCCCGAAGCCGTGAAAACTTCGCAGAAATGCCAATGGTGGTAAAAAACACCATCAGTAGGGTATCGCGGATTGCCATATCAAAGGCGATCCTTGGACCGCCCGCGGACGCGATGATGGCCACAATTACGCTGCACAGCAGACCTCCGGTTACCGCGATTGGAATGCTGTACTGCCGCAGAAAACGAACTTTCTCTGTGATCCAGTTACCGACCCAAAGCACAATAATTGCGACGATGATGACATCGGAACCTTTTACGACCACTTCTTCCATAGCTCTACATCCTAATTA
>JAHEJB010000060.1:6795-14897 GCA_024639085.1 Rubricoccaceae bacterium
AAGCCAGTACTTGATCAACTGAATGCCATCATCGACAAGAGCCTGTTCGAAGCGATCCACGGTACGGAGAAATTTCTCGTGCTCGCGCGCCGTGCAGAAGCCTAGTACCTTTTCAACCCCGGCGCGGTTGTACCAACTGCGATCGAACAGGACGATCTCGCCAGCCGCCGGCATGTGGGCCAAATAACGTTGCACGTAGATCTGAGATTTCTCGCGGTCGCTTGGCGCGGGGAGGGCGACGACGCGAAACACCCGCGGGCTTACACGCTCCGTGATCCGCTTAATGACTCCTCCTTTTCCTGCCGCATCTCGGCCCTCGAAGACCACGACAATACGTGCTCCTGAGTGTTTAACCCATGTCTGTAACTTGACCAGCTCGATCTGCAGCTTTTCAAGTTCTTGCTCATACACTTTGCGCTTCAGTTTGGCAGGTGCGCGGTCCACGGTTGCTTTTGCCTTCGTCGCATCTTTCTCTTTCTTGTGTTTCCGTTTCTTCGACATCGTTATTTCCGCCGATAGTTGTGAACGGCCTATGTCTGATTGTCCTGTCGTCGTGATCGACACATGATTTCACACAACAGGCGCTTCCGGTCCAAGAATGAAGGGCAAGGATTTGGGAAGCACCTTGAAATCGAAGCGCGTATTCCGGTAGGGTTCGCCGTCGAGATTGAGCTGTAAGGGAGATGAGGACTCGAGGGTGAATGCAGGGACCTTCTTGTAAGTCACAAATTGGTTGTCCTCGGAAGTCATGTTGAAAATCTCATTTAGAACCATGCCGAATTGCGACAGTTCGGCGTCGTGAACGACGACCACATCCAGCAATCCGTCATTCAGGATGGCTTCAGGGGCGACCTGGTAACCCCCGCCGCACTGGCGGCCGTTGCCCACCGCCATCAATAGCAACTTGCCCTCGTGAACGACACCGTCGGGGCCCGTAAACTGGCATTCGTAGGGGTTCATCTTCGCGGCTGTAACAATCCCCATGAGTGAATAGGCAGCACCGCCCAGCGCCTTCTTTAACTCCGGAGGAGTTGTCGTCGTCACTTCCGCGCCGAAACCGCCGCTGGTGACGTTGACGAAGACGCAATCGTTCACCTTCCCCACATCGATCGCAGTCGTATCACCGGCCGCCGCTAGTTTTAACGCCTTCAGCGGGTCGCCCTTGAGGATGCCGATTCCAGTGGCAAAGTCATTGGCTGTTCCGTAGGGAACGACTGCCATCGCGGTTTGTATCGCCGCGTCGTCCGTTAGCACGCCTTGAGCGACTTCGTTGATCGTGCCGTCACCGCCCGCAGCGACCACCACCTCGACCCCGTCGCTCGTCGCCTCGGCCGCGTACCGTGTAGCATCCCCCGCTTCCCATGTGACACGGACGTCCACACGGTGCCCCTCTTCTCGAACATGCGAGATGGCCGGCCGCAGCAAGGGATCGGCAGCAGCTTTGCCGTTTACGATCACCCGCAACCACCGTTTTGCGTTGGTATTCATAGGTGCGAATTACCTTTGTTGGGGCCACGTTAGAAAACGTCACAACCTTTCAGGCAGCGGCGAAGAACTGGAGAACTGGGAGGTGTGCGAATCACGAGCCTCCGCACTTCCAGCGAGCTGGCCTTTCTCAGAAGTCAGACGACCACCCTTCTCTGATTTTCCGTCCACAGCTCCACCATACAATTGAGACAATGGTTCTACACTACGGCTGCTCGATGTAGCGCCTGCATGCGACTAGGATTTTTCATCAGGCGATTCGGTTGACTCGCTTGCAGGGACGAGGTGAAGCCCAAAGTCCTCAACGAACACGGCGATCAAGGCGGGAAGGACGAACAAGGTAAGCGCCGTGCCAAACATCAGACCGACGACCATCACCGTTGCCATGCCCTCGAAAAGCGGACCGCCCGCAAACATCAACGACAACAACCCACCGATTGTAGTCAGCGTCGTCATCATGATCGGCATGAAACGCAGTTGCCCAGCTTCCGCAATTGCCCTGCGAAAACTCTCTTGCGTGAGACCACTGCAGGCCTTTTGACCGGCCTCAGGAACTCCCTCACCCTGTTCAAGCTTCTCGCTGACCAAGCGAGCCGAGAAGTCCATCAAGAGAATCGCAGCGCTGAGCACAATTCCCGCCAGAGCAACGAATCCTAGGAGACTTGTAAATCCCAAAGTGAGGCCCATCATCTGCAAGCCAAACAAACCGCCCGGGACCGCCAAGGGCAGTGTCAACAGGATCATCATCGTCTTGGGCACTGAGTTGAACTGGATCACCAGTAGCACGAAGATCAGCGTTATCGAAACCGACATCGTCGTGCCAATCACCCCCACACCTTTGTCAGACAATTCCTTGGTTCCACCGATCTCAATGCGGTAGCCTGGCGGGAGCGCGGCCTCGATCTGATCCAGCTGGGGCTTGATCGCATCCAGGACTTCGCTGTAGATCAACCCGGTCTCGGGGCGACAACGGACGGCCATGTTTCGTTCGCGTTTGTAGCGTTCGATGCACGACGGTTGCCAGGATTGGGTGATATTGGCGACCGAGGACAAAGGTAACTTGCCGGCGAATCCCTGCACGTACACGGTGTCCAAATCATCGAGCGATCCACGCTGTTCCGAGGGAAGTCGCAGGAAGACGGGAATCTGTCGATCTTCCTCGCGATAAATGGTCAGTGGGTGCCCGGTGTAGTACGAATTCATCGACAGCGCGACAGTCGCGTTGGTGACTCCCGCTAGATTCGCCTTCTGCTGGTCAATATCGACATCGAGTTGGAGGATTTGCTCGCCCCAACCGTCGTGGATGTTCCACGCCATGCCACTGTCGTACAGCACGCGTTTGGTCTTTTCTGCGTTGGCTCGCAGGACGCTCTCGCGGGCCAGGCGCGGCCCAAGGATACGAATATCAATCGTCGAGAGAATCGGCTCACCAGTCACAAGTTGTTGCGGCACGACACGAGCGCCGATGACTGGCGGCAGGTAGTCATCGCTGCCCCGTTCACCAAGGCCCTCGTCGGTCGCTTTGCGCAAATCACTCACGAAATCAGGCACAACTTCTGGGTTCGTCGTGTTGACCCACAGCACGGCAAAATTGCTCCCGCCGGCTTTAGGGTACAGGCCGAGAAAATTGAATGGGCCGCCGGTGCCCACAAACGTTGATACATTGGTCAAACGCTCTTCCGTGTCGTGCCACTTGCCATTGCGAAACGTCTGTTGGTCCAACTTTTGAATCGCTCGCTCAACCTGTTTGGCCACTTCGTCCGTGCGTTCGATCGGCGTTCCGGCTGGCAAATACAGTTCAACGACAAACTGGTTTCTTACCGCAAGCGGAAAGAAGTCCATCGGTGGCAAGATCAGAGGCGACGCAGCCAAAGCGACGTAGGCAACGATCACCACCGGCCAACGAAACTTCATGCCAAGGATCGCGAGGCGCTGGTAAAAGCTCGGACTACCCGCACCGCCTGCATCTGTTGTCGCACCTGCCGACTCTGGCTTTTTCTTTCCCAATTTCGCAAACAAAGTCGCCAGCCAATTTGAACCGCTGCTGGGCTTCATCAGACTCGCACAAAGAATCGCGGTCATCGTGACGGCAAACACCCAACCCACCGCAATGGATAGCGAAACCACAATGGGCAGACTGACCAACGCTTCTCTTGCCGCGCCCGGAATGATGAAAGCCATTGGCAAGAAAGACGAGATGACTGTTAAAGCCGAGATGAGCACTGGAGCCGCGATCTCATTGGTCCCTTTGAGCGCGGCTTTGAAGGGCGGCTCCCCACGGTTGAGATGCGTCTGGGTGTTGTCACAAACCTGAATCGTGCTGTCGACGAGGATGCCCAATGCAATAATCAGCGCTGAAAGGGAAACCTGTTCGAGTTCGACATCCCAGATACGCATCAGCCCAATAGTGATCAACATGATCATCGGGACCGCCATGCCTGCGATGAATGACAGACGCAGGCCCGACATGAAAATCAGCACAACAACGACCGCGGCCACGGAAGAGACTACATTAGAGGATACTTCCGCAATCTTGTTGTCGACCGCCGCGGGCTGGTCGGAAGTACGCACAATTTGGATATCCGGCGGAAGGTAGCTCGTCTTGGCGTTCGCAACCACTCGTTCAACTGCCTTGTCAAGCTGAACGATATTGACTCCGGGCTTCATCGTCAGCGAAATCACCAAGCAGGGCGCGGCGGAATCCTTTCCAGTAAATCGAGTCAACGACTCGGGAGGATTTTGGTACGTGCGCGTAACCTGCAGGTCGAGATCCTTGAGGGCCACCGGTGCCGCCTGGCTGAGCGAGAGTGGGATAGGACCGAGTTTGTCTCGAGCTTGCTCATCTCCTGTACGTGCAAATCGTGCCAAGGCGAGAACGGACTCGCGTTCTTTGGCGCCGCCGGCTGTCGCCGAGACGCGACCGACCGTGACGTTTTCGATTTCCTCCACGGCGCTTAGTTGACCGGACAAGTGGACGAAGTACTTATTCCGATCCGTATCAATGGTGCCGGCCGGAGTGACAAGATTACGTTGAACAAGCAGCGCGCCGAGTTGTTCTGGGGTCAAGGCAAGTTGGCCCCACTTGCCCATCTTGGTTTCGATGTAAATGGCTTCTTTCTGGATGCCGAAAATGTCAACCCGCTCCACGTAGGCGGGAGCCATGGGGTTCGGCGTATCAGGTTCACTTTCCAGCATCGGACGCTGGTCCATGATTTCGTCACGAAGCCGTTTGGTGAAGTCGTCCAGTTCGCGTGGCGTGTATCGACGCCCTGCAGACTTTGGGTCTTGGAACACCGATAAGTTCATCACCGTGGCCTGTGACAACGTGTCGTTTAACAGCGGAGGCAATGAACCTGGTGGCAATTGGGGGCGTGCCAAGTCGACCTCGGCCCGCACTTTATCCCACCAGATCTTGGCATCGACGACTGCATCTTTCAGCGTGATCTGAATGACCGACAATCCCGGGTAGCTCAGCGACTGGGTACGGCGGACTTGGGCGACGTTTTCGATGGCCTTTTCGAGCGGATCGGTGACCAGCTTCTCGATCTGCTCAGCCGTTGCGCCCGGCCAAACGGTGATGAGTCCGGCGTCGCGGATGACGAAAGCTGGGTCTTCTTTTCGCGGTGCGTTCAGATAAGTGAACACGCCATATCCGACGAGGATCGCAGTCACACAGTAAATGACTGGCCGATGGGTTAGTGCGTAGAAGGTCACGGCTGGGCCTCCAGTTCTTCTGCGAGGCTGACCTTTTCTCCGTCCATCACGTAGTGGGCGCCACCGACAATGATGCGATCTCCTGCATTTAACTTACCCGCTTCCAGTGACTCAACACGCTGCCGCTGGCCGGCGGTATCCAAGGGGCGAACGTCAACACGCTCAGCCACATCACTTCCCTCGCGGACGACGAACAGATAGTGAGTGTTGCCGTCGTAAAGTATTGCCACCCGGGGAATGTAAAAGCCGGCGTCCCGCTGGTCACTGCCAAGGCTAACCTCCGCGAGGTCTCCAGGTCGCAGCCGCCAGCTCTCGTGAATCAAAACGACGGTACCGTCCGTAACCTCTCCTTCAACAGCGCCGACGATTACGTCTTTCTGAGGGTCCAGGTCGCCCATGTCGGTGAGTTCGCGGAAAGTGAAGACTTGTAGTGAAGGCAGCCTGCCGTCTCCAGGGACGACGCGGACCTTGCTTACCTTGAGAACAGGATCGAAATTCCCATACAGGTCATCAACCGTTAGGTTATCCGCCTTCCAAACGAAGTAACCTTGGTCGTCCTGCTGGAGCGATTGCACGTCGATGAAATAGTTTCCCGGCACCCCGGGCTTTTCGGGCTGCAACGTCCACAGCTTCTCGGTCGTGGCGACCGATTTGCCCTGAAGCTGCTCGGGAATTCCTGAAATCGTCTTCTGGTTTCGTACTAACAGCGTGATCAGGTAGGTCCGCGTTGCCGGGTCGGCATAGGTGTCTTTCAGATACACGTAGCCTTCCAAGAACGCTTCGGAGTCAGGCACATAGACGCGAACACGATCGTTGAACCTGACTCGCTTGTCCGTTTCCGGAGATACGGCCACCTGGATCTTCATGGGGTCCATCATCTGGACGGTGACCACAGGTTGGCCCGGCAAAGCATAGCCCCCGGGAATCACATGCACGCGGGCGATCTGCCCCGTGAACGGTGAAGTCAGCTTGCAGTCCAAAATGTTGCGTTGGGCTTGCTCGACGGTCGCGAGCGCCGTGTTCAAAAGGAACGCCTTGGTCGCTCGCAGCGCTTCGACTTGAGCGACCTTCGCAGCCGCCGCTTTTTGAGCGGATTCTCGAACGTCCAGTTCCTGTTGAGATGCAGACTGGGCAGCAACGAGATTCGCATATCGCTCCAGCTCTTTATCGGCCAAATCCAATGCTGCTTGCGCTTCAGCGAGCTGTTTGGGGATCACCTCTTCTAGCTCGGTGCGCGCCGCGTCGGCTGCGGTTTGGGCTTGCTTCTTGGCAATTTGGTAACGCTCGGCGTCGAGCGTAGCGAGTACAGTTCCTTCGAGTAGGAGATTCCCTTCCTCATCAAAGGTCCGTCCTTCGATGTCGACTCCAGGTTCAACGATACTCAGCACACGTCCGGCGACCTCAAATCCGATGTCTTCACGCTTCCAGGATTCAACGGTTCCGGTCAATCGTCCGCCCGTAGAAGGTTGCGAAAGCTCGAGCGAAACGTACGAGACGGCCCGGGGCGCACGAGACTGTGCCGATTGATTCTGGGAGCAGCCCAGTGAAAAAACACTTGCGATTAGGAAGACTGCGGAGATTTGTTTCATGGGAGTATGCTTTCTCGGATACTATCGCGAGAGATGGATCGATGGTCACAACAATTCAATTATGATGGTTAAGTGCCGCTTAACCAGTCCATCGCCATGCGGAACAGGAACCCAGGGGTACTGCGTCACGGCACGGATGGGTCGCCCGTCTCATTCGAGGGAATTTGATTGGTGTCCGCGGTGCCCGTCGTTGAATAAATCGACCGCCAGTCATTCTTCATGCTGACGACAATCCAGCCGCGACTGGCGGCCTCGTCCAACCCTCGCGACAATCGGCCAACGTGCGAATCTCGATCGTAGGCGTATTCCCGGGTGGCATCATCGTGGTGTACAAGCAGGCCAAGTCGCGCTCCCTTGCCAGTCGTGGTCCACTCGAGCATTTCGAAATCGCCGTCGGAGTTTCCGAATGCCAGAATCGGCCGGCGACCGATGTGCTGGTGGATTCCGATCGGTTTCTTGGCTTTGTCGTCGATGAAGTTCAATTCGGGTAGCCGTACGATAACAGGATTTCCGTCACGCACTTCGTACCGAGTCTTGATACTCGAACCAATTACCTGTTCAGGTGGCACGCTGTAGACTCGCTCCGCCCACACACGCAGAAATTCAATTCCGCCACCGGAGACGATGAAGATCTTGAAGCCATTCTGCCGCAGGTGAGCGAGGATGTCCTGCATCGGCTGATAAGTCATCTCGGTGAAGAGCCGTCCGGTTTCCGGGTGCTTTGCCGTGCTGATCCAATCGGCAACGATCTTCTCGAATTCCTCCGTCGTCATTCCAGCATGTGTTGCCATCACCATTTCGACGAGAGCTTTCTCACCGCCCGCTAGTGCGTTCCGCATGTCCCCTCGAAGTACCGATGCAAAAGGCTCTTGAGTTGTCCACTCCGGGTGGTCTGGAGCGAGTGTCTTGATTCGATCGAACACAAACAAAGCCTGGAAATAGACCGGACGCTCACTCCAAAGCGTCCCATCATTGTCAAAGACGGCGATACGATCCGACTTTGGCACGAAGTCCGGCGAATCGGGTTTGGTGACCCGAGCGACGAACGATAACAGGCGAGTCTTAGACTTCGTGTCATTCCAGGAAGGAAGTGGATCGTCGGCTTGCAGAGTCGTCGCGCTGAGAACTAAGGCACATGCAGCGCATAAGATTGTTGATTGTCGATTTAACTTCATCATCACGGCTTTTAAGTTGATGTGAGTCGCTAGGGCAGTAAAAGTGTTTTGGTGTGACGAGCGTGCCAACGACGACGAGCCGCAACATTCTCCACGGCCCGTCTTCAGCGTTCCCAGCTAATCCTGTGTTATCCTACTT
>JAHEJB010000061.1 GCA_024639085.1 Rubricoccaceae bacterium
TGCCCACACTAAAAGGTCGTGCGAAGCTTCAGATCGATGCGGGCATTCAGGGAGGGCGTGTGCTCCGCATGCGGGGTCGTGGTATTCCTGAGCTAGGTGGTGGAAGCCGTCGTGGAGATCAAATGGTCCGTGTTCACGTCTGGACGCCTCAGAAACTCACGCCAGAGCTTTCCGAGTTGATGGAAACGCTTCGCTTTGAAGAGCCTTTCCAGCCCAAGCCCGACGAGCACACGAAGGGCAAGTCATTCTTCAGTCGTGTGCGCGATGCGTTCAGGGATGGATAAGTCCCTTGCGATGTGATATCTGGAACCTCATAAATTGACATCACATTTCTGAAGTTCGCAGGGACGGCAACGAAGAGTAGCTAGAGAATCAGCACAAGAACCGATTGCACGGCCTTCGAAAATCTTTGTCTTTTGTATCTCGTGAAGTGGCGGCAATAGAGCTGAGCGGCAATCCACAAGAACACCTTGCAGGAGTAGAGGGAGAGACTCTTCGTGAAACGATGCGTCTTATAGCTTCGCCGGTTGTCGTGGTTACAGCTCAGGCCGATGGGGATCCGCGGGGTGCGACAATCGGCTCATTCACAAGCGTCTCTTTGGAGCCTCCGCTTGTATCATTTAACGTCACGCAAGGGACGCGATTGCACGACACATTGACTCGCGTAGATCGATTTGCTGTTAACGTGTTGGCCGTGGAACAGGCCCCTCTAGCGGAACATTTTGCGCTCCCGAATTTGGAGGGCGTCGAGCAGTTTGCGGACGTCGACCACATGATCGAGGGGAATGATCCCCCCTTGATTATGGGCACTCTGGGTGCCCTTGTTTGCCGTCCGGAAACTCGGATTCCTGTAGGTGATCACATTGTGTTTGTTGGCTTGGTAATAGGTGTTCATCCAGGAAAAGAAGGACTGCCTCTGGCATTTCACGACGGTTCCTATCACGGATTAGGCGAGCCCGTAGGCAATCAATTCGAAAGCCAGTCCTCCTTGTCAGACGCTGACAGGGATTTGCTGACCTTGGTAGGCTCCGAGACCAAATAAAGCAAAATCGTAGCGCGCGGGGTCGCCAGGGCATAGGGCTCGGCAGAATGTTGTGAGCTCTACGACGGCCTTCCAATCGTCCTGTTTGCGCGTCAAGAGACCCATGTTGCGCGCTTGTCGCCCTGTGTGCACATCTAGTGGTAGCACCAACTTAGACGGAGAGACGGACGACCAGATGCCCAAATCAACGGGACCTGGGCGAACCATCCAACGCGCGTACATCGCAAGGCGCTTGCACGCACTGCCTGTAGAAGGGCGCGGGAGATGCTTCCGCATCCGTTGGGGTGTCTCGGGAATAATTGTGAGCAAAGTATCGGAGAATCCCTGAATGCCTGGACCGATACTATCTGCATCATTCGGAAGCGATACGGCAAAGAGCTTCTCGAGCGACCCGTAGTCGTGCAGCACAGCCTGAAGCGCCAACACTAGAGATGTCGCATCGTCGGGTTGAAATGTTCGATGCTTGAAAGATGCAAGACGCTCGGCATCCACAGTTGGCCTGAAACTGTGAACAAACTGATAGGGCTTGAAATCCATGCGCTCAACAAGCTCGGCAAGTTTGTTCAGAGTCGTTGCTCGGCGGCCCCAGGCCAACAGCGCCGCAAACAAGCCAATTATTTCCTGATCACGAGGGTCCTCAAACGCATGAGGAAACGCAATCGGATCATCCGCGATGAACGCAGAATGCTCATACCGTATTACATGTTGATCCAGGTAGGCTTTGACCTTGCGCTCAGATTCGATGCCAGAAGGATCAGGCATCCTCAGATGCTTCGTTTTCCGAGGTTGTTTCGTTTTCCGAAGTTGGTTCGCCTGCGTCGCCCTCTCGTTCTACGACAAGGGTAACATCTGTTACCAGCGCTGCCACGGCACCGACGGCCGCCAGCATAGGAGAGACGAGGACAGCGGCGGCGCCGGCTCCCACACCTACGGTGAGAGGAAGCTCGAACAGAATGCGTTCGTCTTTCTTGATGACGATTCGCCGCACGTTGCCCTCTTCAATCAACTCTCGCATCTTGTCTACCAGTTGATTGCCTGCCAGCTTGATTTCCTGGAGGGTCTCTGACGCTTTTCCGCGCGCCGAATCTGCCATGCGAGAGGCATCCTCGCGGATTGAATCTTTATTCATCTTTCTGTTGGTTTTGAGGTGGAAGAGACGTGTTCTGATTCGTCTGCTTAGGTCGAAGAGAGCGCGGTCAAGTTCGCTCTGGATTCCGCTCCGAGTACAGCGAATCGGAAAGATGGAGCCGCTTGGATTACGAAAGGTGCCGGAATGTGTTACGCCCCTGAATCCAGTCGGAAAGATACCAGACGGCGTTTCGTTGAACAGTAGGACAAAAAAACATGACAGAAAGCGGGAGGGAGAGTGATTAGAGTTTCAAAGGGGGCAACTGAACGCGGGTAGTACCCGCAGGCAAGGCGAGTAGGCACAGTGGATGCATAGGGAGGGCACATGCAATCGGCCCCGTAAGGCCGGCTTCATACGCTTCCCTCGAATCTTTCGTGGGAGCGACTCATCCCCCCGGGGCGCTCCCGCGACCCCAGTATCAATCAACCACAAAGAGGTAACTCAAATGGGTCAGCAGCAATTGCTCCTACTCGTCCTCGGTATCGTAATCGTCGGTCTTGCCGTCGTAGTCGGTATCCAGGCATTCGGCGAAAACCAGGACAAGGCCAACGCAGACGCGCTGGTTAACGATGGTGTTCGCATCGCTTCCGACGCACAGGCTTGGGCACTCAAGCCAGCAGCTTTCGGTGGCCCTGTCGCTGGTGAAGACATTGGTGACGTTACGTTTGAAGATCTTGGCTATTCAGCTACAGCCGGTACGTACACCAACCTTAATGGTGGGTTTACGCTTACTTCCGGTACGGCATGTGTACTGATCTCAGCATCTGGAAATACGGCGGCAGCTAACGCCATTTACGTAGTTGTAAGTGGTACTACGCCAAATGACATCCAGACGGAAGTCAACCCAGCTACTGCTCCAACTTGCGCGTAAGGCATAGCCTTTGTGCATAGAGCATCGTTCGGCCCCGTAAGGCCGACCGGACTTGGCGGCACCCTCGTCGGACCTCGTGTCTGGCGGGGGTGCTGCCTTTATTGGGGTGCTCTCGGCGTGACACAATTGAGGGGTTTAGAGACGGCAATGTGAGGCGATGAGAAACGTGAAAGCGGCACGGTGCAGGAAAGGTTGACTGCTGTGCCCAAGTGCAAACAGGCAATTAGGTTGACAGAGCACTGAGGCAAAGGGATGAAGACCAGTATGGTCCTTTGCTTGCCTAATTGATAGAGGCATGAAAACAACGTGTTTTCGCCTGATTCTGGCCTCGAAAGGGCAAGAATCTACTGCGGACGGGCACGTTTCTACCTCGTATAAAATCAATCCCTCATGGGCCAGCAGCAGCTACTCCTTCTCGTACTTGGCATCGTAATCGTTGGCCTCGCCGTCGTCGTTGGGATCCAGGCTTTCGGTGAGAATCAGAAAAAATCAAACGGTGATGCACTGGTAAACACTGGCGTACGCATTGCCAATCATATGCAGGCCTGGGCGCTCAAACACAACGCATTCGGCGGCCCCGCCGCGGGCGAGGACATCGGTGATGGTACCTATGAGGACATCAACATTGTTCATACCGGCGGTGTCTACTCAACAATCGAAGGGGATTTCACCCTTGATGGAGCAACGAACTGCCTGTTGATAACGGGCACGAATTCAGAGAATGCCAACGAGGTCTATGTGCTCGTCACTGGAACTGCCGCTGAAGACATCACATCTTCAATCAATCCTGCAAGCGCTCCCACGTGCTCCTAGGTCACGAATCGCTCCGCCTGCCAATTCCAATAACTCGCCAACATTCTGAACAAAATCCACTAAAGAAATGGGTCAGCAGCAACTTCTACTACTCGTAATCGGCGTCATCCTAGTTGGGCTCGCAACCATCGTTGGGCTGGAAATGCTCCAACACCATTTTCGGCACGATGAAGGAGATGGTCTACTCGAACGCGGTCTTTCGATAGCGACGCACGCTGTCAGCTGGAAATCGAGGAATGATCCCTTCAACGGAGGGAATCAATCGTACCTCGAACTTGCCAACAATGGGCTCGAAACGTTAGCGCTCGATTCCGCAACCATCAGGGGAACCTATGCCATTACGGCTGCGACGGTTAACACGGTCGAAATAACCGGCGTCAGCGATCGCTACCCCGACATCGGTATTCGCGTGTATGTGAGGGGATATGGCATCGACTCGAGTTCCGTTAGCTACAACGGTGGCATTTCTCTCTAGCAAGAATTCTAACACTCCCCGGCGTCACTTAGGAATTACATCCACTCTGCCGATACCAAGCCGGACTTCCCAGGCCAAGCTTATCTGATTCGACACCGCCAACTACTATGAGCGAGTTCCGATTTACTGGCGTTTCTCCGACCGGACAATCCGTTCAGGGAACTGTGTACGCGAAAAACAAGCGTACCGCCCAGAAGAAGATTATCAACCTCGCCGACCAGCACAGCTTCAAGCTCAGAGAGCTTGAGCAGCGGATGATCTTCCGCTACAAGGTGCGCAATGATGCGGGTAAGGTCATCAAGGGTGAGCAGAAGGCATACAACGCTTCTGAAATCCGCATGGCTCTGGAGCGAATGGGGATGGAAGTTGATTCCATCCAAAAGAAGCTGATGAGCAGGAATTCGAAGCCGCCCGTCGGTGACGTGATCATGTTTGTACGTCTTGCGGCCAACCTTCTCAGCGAGAAGATGCAGTTCAATGAGGTGCTCAATCTCCTCGTTGCCGACATCTCTTCGAACTCGCTGAAGCAGGTTATTCGGGATATCAACTCTGACCTAAAGAGCGGCATGGAAGCCAAAGCGGCGTTCATGAAGCATCAAGACAAGCTTGGAAAATTTACCGCCTACATGCTTGGCGTAGCGAGCCAGTCGGGTAACATGGCCGAGATTTACGAGGCCACGGCCCGATTCCTGGAGCGTAAGGACGAATTCCGAAAGAGCGTTCGCTCGTCAATGATTATGCCATCTGTGACCATTCTGGCCACCATTGGTGTGTTCATCTGGTACGTCTGGTACATCGTTCCGCAGACTGCCGGTTTGTTCAAAAACTTTGACGGCATCGAGCTTCCGCCACTCACAACGATGTCAATCGCGTGGTCCGAATGGCTCGATGCAAACATGATCTGGCTGATCCTGTTCATGGCGGTCTCCGTTGGCGCTGTCGTAATGTTCTTGCGCTCGCCAAAAGGCAAGTTTCTGGCGCACAAGTATATGATTCGAATGCCTCTAATGGGCAGCCTGCTCCACAAGCTGAACATCGAAGTGTTTAGCCGCGTGTTCGCCATCCTGTATTCGGGTTCAGGCGAAAACATCGAGGTGATCAAGGTTGCGGCAGAAGCCTGTGGCAACTCGTATATGGAGCACCAGATCAAGACGATCACCGTTCCGATGATGGTTGCGCAAGGCGTTGACCTCGTCAAGGCCATGGAGGCGTCCGAGGTGTTCACCGATATGGCGCTTGCACGTTACCGCTCGGGTGCCGAGACAGGTGCCGTTAGAAAAAGTGCACAGCAAATGGCCGACTATTACGAGAAAGAAACGACGCTGAAACTCGAAGTAGCCATCCAGTCCATTCAGACCGTAGTGAGTCTCTTCATTGGCATCATGGTCGCGTTCTTGACCGTGCTCTCAGCCGAGACAGCTCTCATCCGCCCATCTGCTGGCGACTTCATGCCGGGCAACAACGGTTGATCCACTCGGATTGATCGCCTGACCCCCCTTCACTTCTTCCCTATCTGGCATGTCCAACAGCCGCTTCTTCAGCACGTCCGAACCTGACTCCGCCCAGACGGCAGACCCTGAGTCTCCGTCTGGAGACGGAGCAGCAAACGGACTTCCGATCTCGACTGACCCTGATGTCGTATTTCAGATGCCGGTGGAGGTTGAGGAACCCGAGGCAATAGAGCCAGCGGAAGAAATGCAGGTCGTCGCGACGCAATCCCAGGCCTATTCGAACATTCAGGATCGCGTCGTCCAGGCGCTTCTGCGCAAAGGAGTAGTGAGTGCGGAGCAGGTAAGCGAAGCGAGCTCATTGCACAAGAGCCAGATGAGCAAAGAGCCACTCTGGCGGATGCTCGCAAGCCTTGGCACGGTAAGTCGAGATGCTGTGTTTGAGCAGGCTGCCGTAACGTATGCCTTCCGCATTGCTCCTGTTGCCGAACGCGAACCAGAGGCAGAGTTCGTAAAGACTGTTCTAGACTCGTTCTCTGAGAAGAACAGAGACAGACTTCTTGACCTGCAAGTTGCGCCGTACGCGTACGCACAGGATCAACCTAGTGGAATCCTGAAGCTGGTTTTCATTACGGAAGACCCGATGCGGCAGGATTTGCAGCGGACCATGCATGCACTGGAACTAGAGCGATTCGAGCTCTGCTATGCACCGGGTGAAACCGTTCGGAGCGTACTCGTCGAGGCCTTCCCCCGTAAGAACGAATACCTGGAGCGACTTCAGGATCAGGCAGGTGCTGATTTTGACTTCGGGATGAACTTCGAGTCGGACGATTCCGGCCTCGTGGATGAGGAAGCACTCGAGGCGGAGATTTCTCGCTCGTCCCTCATCAATCTCGTCGAGGCCATTCTCGTTGAATCTGTTCGCATGGGCGCATCAGATATTCATGTATACCCAAATGCCAAGCGCAAGACCGAGGTTCACTTCCGCCTAGACGGCAAGTTGCAACACTGGCATACAGAAGAAAAAGGACACCCTGAGGCTCTGTTGGCCGTTCTCAAAGACGCTGCGGGCGGCGTAGACCGTTTCGAGCGCGACATGGCGCAAGATGGTTTTATCCAGCGCCGTATCGATGATACGCTGATTCGCTACCGTGTTTCTGTACTACCCATTTCAACGGCAAACGCGGAAATCAGGGCCGAAAGCATCGTTATTCGTGTGTTGGACGACCGAAAAGTCATTACCGATCTTTCCAAGCTTGGGCTTCTAGAGGGTGCTCTCGGACAGTTTGACAAGGCTATTCGCCAACCTCACGGTATGGTGATACTCACGGGACCAACGGGTTCTGGTAAGTCCACGACCTTGGTTGCCGCATTGAGCCAGGTTGTCACGCCCGATGTCAACGTGCTGACAGTCGAGGATCCAGTCGAGTACATCATTCCAGGTGTCCGCCAGATCAAGCTGAGCCACAAGCTCGACTTCGAGCTGGCCCTTCGCTCTATTCTGCGGCATGACCCCGACATTGTGATGGTGGGTGAGATGCGCGACAAGATGACGGCTGAATTGGCAATTAAGCTGGCTAATACAGGTCACTTAACATTTTCGACTCTGCATACCAACGATGCGCCAAGTGCCGTGTCGCGTCTGTTCAAGATGGGAATTGAGCCCTTCCTGATTGCCTACGCCATCAACCTCGTTGTGGCTCAGCGGCTCATGAGAACGCTCTGCCCAGATTGCAAAAAAGTCGACAAGAAGGTTGACACTGTACTTGCAAACCAACTTGGCTTCACTGAAGAGGAGATAGAGAAGGGCACCTTCTTTGTCCCTAATACTTCTAGCTCCTGCCCGACGTGTAAGGGGCGGGGATATAAAGGCCGCCGCGCGGTCGCCGAAGCATTGTACTTCTCTCCTGCTATTCGAGAGGCTATTGTTGAAGCGGGCGATGTTATCGACGAAGACAACTTACGTAAGATTGCGCAAGGGGAAGGCATGTTGACCCTTCAGGCGTCGGCGCGTGTGCTCGTAAACCGTGGCGAGACCAGCCTTGTTGAGATGCTCCGAGTTACAGCGGGTGACGACTAATCTGGACCAAGGGCGAGTGCCGGCGGTCACCAGAACTCGCCTTTCTTCGTTCTGCAAGATGTTTCGCCTTGGCATGACCGAACGCGGGGTCATTGGATAGACTGAATTCGGAGCTGGTCTAGCTCGAAATGTAGGCGCACGGTGGCCAGAGGAGCAGACCTCGATAGCAATGCAGCCCAGTCTTCGTGCTGGTGTCGGTTCACCGGAGAAATCCAGTCATAAAGGATAGATCAAGGTACGTTAGGAACTAGAAATCGCTAAAAAGTTTACCATTATGCTTTCTATATAATCCTCTTATGAGACACAAGGTCAGTAATAACAACCATGCCTGGAATCAATTAACGGTTGTCAGTTGACCGACCTGCTGTCAATTTAGCTACAATGAATAAGAGTATAAAATAAATGATATAGAAAGTCTAAAAGGAAGATGATATCAAGAGCGACGTATCCCGCCAAGGATTACGTGTCCCGCCAAGGATTACGTTTCCCGCCAAGAAATTAGCAACTTAACTTACTGTCGTTATGCAGCAAACCTTGCTTGGGGTATTGGCCCTCGTTCTCGCTTCGTTGATGTCGTTTAATCAGAAGCGCAGTGCAACGAATAATTACGAGCGCTTGGTTCACAATGAGATTGAACTGGCCGTCACTGGCTCTCTCACCCATGTCATGGAAATGGTTGGGTCTCGTGCATTCGATGAGCGAACTACTCCAGATGGTATTGACGCTATACAGGCACTTCCAGAAAATGACGACGAGTTTTTCCAGGAAGATCAATTTGGACATGCAGACCGTGGAGAAGGTGGGTGTGATCTTGGTAAACCCTTCCTCACACCAGAATGTGACGACGTTGACGATGCCGATGGAATAAAAGGACAGGTTGTCCATACAGAACTCAGTACCGGATTAACTATTCCTGTCCTGGTTGATATAGACGTTGAATATGTTGTCGATCGCGAAGTTCAAACTAGATCGGATTTGCCAACTAGGCATAAACTGGTCGTTATTCGCGGTACTAGTTCACACCTGCCTAACGGAAGTGTTCAGATCGAGCGAGTCTTTTCGTACGATCCGCTAGAATCCGAAATGGACTACGAATCGAGATACGGTCCGATTGGAACGCATGACGATGGGAGTGCAGGAGGGGATGACGGCGGCGTCATTAATCCGACTCCGTAGACACTGGCTTGAAGCGAGGGAGTCATTTCCAACATCGTATAAACAAGAGAGACAGCGATGCACATTCTCATTGATCACCTCATGTCAGTAATGATAGGCGGTTCAGTCCTCCTCATTCTGCTAACCACTCAGATATACTCCCAGCGAGCAAGTCTGGAGGCAACCACTTCTTATGCCACAAGTACGAAAGCGCTTTCTTTCGGCGAGTGGTTGGAAGACGACATGCTGTCATTAGGGACGAACTTTGGTCGAAACCCTTTCCGTTTCGAAACCCCCACGACTGATAGTCTGGGTAACACAACGAATTTCCAGTTCTACAGTGATTCGCTTCAGGCCTCTGGTGATACGCTTCGCTATATGACGCGTTATCGGCTAGAGCACGTGGACACGGTGATGCGCGGTGGAAATATGGTCTATTTGTATCAGGTCAACCGACAAACGGCAAACACGCCTCTTGTGAATGGTGTTGCCGCGCCTACCCAGGAGGAAGACTGGCTATCGGATGGAAGAAGCATGGCGACGTTGTCGGGCTTCAATATCAGTATGCTGGATGGGGAGGGAGAAGTCACACCGAATGTCGCGCAAGGAGACTACATCCGCGTAGAGTTCAGCATCATTCCACAGTTTCCCATCGAGCCCGAGTACCTGCGCGAAGTCTATTGGTCAAATACTCTCAAGATTAGGCCGTTCTGGGAGATCCCCAACCCTGGCTGAGAACTCACAATTGGATTCAAAGCCCCGACTTGGATTCAGAGCTTTTTCGATGCAATACCAACTTCACTCTTAGAGGAATATCATGGGTAAAGGACTTCTAATCATAACCCTGGGCGTCTCGGTCTATCTCGCACTCGGCCAGGCAGGCAGCCAGGAGACCATGGTCGAATCCGCTGAGAATATCAGCGAGTACGAAGAAGAAGTCGTTGCTCGTGAGATCGCGCGCACTGGCTTCAACGTGGCAATGTCAATCGCCCGCCGGCACGGTACAAACCTCCAGGATGCTATCGATGAGATCAATGGGGAAGACGGCACCATGGTGGGCGATCACCAAGGCGGAACGTACAGCGTCTTTGCGAGGCTTGCAGACGGATTTGCGATAAACATCAATTCAACAGGCACTTACGCAGATGCTGAGCACGTCATGTATGACATGTACAGGTTGCCCGTTCTGACGTCGCGTCGATGCAGCATAATGAGAGTGGAGTTTATCGAATCGGACGCTGGCTATTGCTCAGCCATTTTCCTGCAGCGATATCCCGTGGGCGTTAGCGTCGACAATTTGCCCCCACCAGAGATGCTGTTCCCTTCTGGGCACAATGGTGACAATACTTCACTGTCGTTCGAAAAATTCGTCGCTCCTGGTACACTGCTGGACCTGTTCATTGGTGTTGACAAGAACTGTAGCGAACGTCCGCCAATTCCATCAGAGTATGATGTGACGACTCATGTCTTTAATGCCGCGGACTACGACGCCATTCATCACGCGCTCGAAATTCCGGACGGTCGCTTGGATCAAATGTCAGAGTCAGTTTGGGGATTCGTAGAGGAAGCTCGCAACGACAACCAGAGGTGGAGAGCATCCTTCGAAGACCTTCATAATGAGGGATGGGACAATAACAGCTCAGACAATCCTCGCAATAGCCTGCAGGCCACGAAGAAATATGGCTACGATGGAAACGGATGGTCTGAAAGAGATGAAGACGGCTATAGGGTCTTGAGAGACTATGCCAGCCGTCCAGACTTCAGCGATCAGGTCTTCGAATTATGGCTTGAGCCGATAAACCCCGCAACTCAACCGGTTATTTGTGCCGCAGCTTTTCCGAATTATGATCCCGAAGCTATCCCTGATCCCGATCCGATTCCCGATCCGATTCCCGATCCGGACCCTGATCCTGATCCGGACCCCGATCCCGATCCGGACCCCGATCCCGATCCGGACCCCGATCCTGATCCGGACCCCGATCCTGATCCGGACCCCGATCCTGATCCGGACCCCGATCCTCAGCCCGAGCCGGAAATGCCTGACTGCATGTGTCCTGATCGGCACCAGAACAGGAAAGTGGCAGTGATGCATCGGCCACCAGGGAACGAGGCAAACGAACACATCATCTGCATTGGCGCACCTGCTGTGCCAGCTCACCTACGCAACCACAACGATTACGTGGTCTGCGAGGGTGACTAGGAGACAGATCGATCTACCCAAAATATCTACCCTTGACGAATTCGAAGCCGATTTCTGCTACGTGTGTGCCAAGCTCACAACCAAAAACTGGTAAGCAGAAACGGCTTCGGATTCGCTATTTGCTGTTACAAATGCAAACCGTGTGACTTGCCATCCTCTTACTCCCAAGTGCGATTCCGTAAGGCGAAGCAGGTAGAACTTACACGAATGGATCTCGAGCGATCGGAATTGTTGTCAAGAAACAAGCGGTTGGCAGGATTGAATGTGGCGCGGGCGTGACAATCCGCCGATTGAATAGCGGTGCGACGAAAAGGCGTATGCAGTGGCATAATTGCGGCTATTAGAGTGGTTTCCACTTCTTCCCGCCCACCAACTACACACAGAAATGGCGCAGACTCTACTAGCCGTTCTCGCTCTCATTCTTGCTTCCCTGGTTTCATTCAACCAGCAGCGCAACTCGGCCTCCAACTACGAAACGATGGTTGAGAACGAAATCGAGATGGCTGCCTCTGGTACCATTATGCATGTGATGGAACTGATCGCGTCAAGGTCGTTCGACGAGCGTTCAACACCCGCGCGCATTCAGGAACGCAACTATTTGCCTAGATTCGATGATGACTTCGTAGGTACGGGTCACTTTGGTTCCTCCGACCGCGGATCGCTTGGATGTGATTTGCTCGAACCATTCCAGACTCCCGATTGCGATGATGTGGATGACGTGAATGGCTTGACTGGGCAGCTGATTGACGCCGAGCTCTCCACTGGGCGTTCGCTGCCTTTCGAAGTATCGGTTGACGTCGAATACGTGCGAGATCGCACCGCAAGCGAGACCTCCTCGACTTCGACGCGCCACAAGCTGGTGACCGTACACGCCGAAAGCGACTACCTGCCAAATGGTCGAATTTCCATCGAACGCGTCGTTTCGTACGACCCGATAAAGGCAGAAATGGAGCACGCTGAGATCTACGGAACGCTCGAAGGTGGCGGCACCCCCTGGGGCAACGGAGGCGGTGGCGATAACCAATGCCAAGCAGGCCAAATCTGCTAGACGATCATTAAGCAGAGCTACGTCACCTTCCATTCAGGCTTTTTAGAGCCCTACAGACTTTACCGTCATGCATGTCCTTCTAGACCATCTCTCTGCCATCATCATTGGCGCGGCCGTGATTCTGATTCTGGCAGCAACACAAATGCACGCGCAACGCGCAAATGTTGAGCAGACCGCATCATATGCGACAAAAACGAAGGCGTTGTCGTTTGGCGAGTGGATTGAGGATGACATTCTATCCCTCGGCGAGAACTTCGGTCGGAACCGTTTCCGATTCGAGGTACCTCAGACAGACACGCTGGGTAATACAACGCAATTTGCGTTTTACAGCGATAGCATCAACGTTTCCACCGGCGATACGCTGCGCCTGATGACGCGTTACCAGTTGGAGCATGTTGGCGATGTGGACCGTGGTGACTTCATCACGCCTGTCTTCCAGCTTCACCGCCATACAGCAGAATCTCCCGTTACGGACGGTAGCGCCCCCGATCCATCACCATCCGATTGGGTTGGCGACGGAAACAGTCTATCGACGCTTTCAAGCTTCAGAATTTCAATGTTAGATCGCCAGGGACGCGTAACGAACGATGTCGAAAGGGGAGACTACCTAAGAATCTCTTTTAATCTCGTTCCTCAATTCCCTGTAGAGCCCGAGTATCTCAGAGAGCTCTATTGGTCTACGACACTCAAGGTTCGCCCGTTCTGGGAACCCCCAGCGAGCACTTGATCAATCATAGCACAACCCGAGAGATCCGGCATTCTGCCTGCATCACTCTTCATTTCTACTCAAAACACCTCTACAAACCGGGACACCACCATGGGTAAGGCACTCCTCATTATGGTTATGGGCGTAGGCCTGTACATAGCCATCGGACAAGTTGGCACGCAGGAATCGCTCATCGAAACTGCTGCCGATCAGGCAGGCTACGAAGAAGAGGTGCTGGCACGCGAGATATCGAGGTCAGGCTTCAATATTGCGATGGCTATTGCCCGCAAGCATGAGTCGAATCTTCAAGCCGCCATAGAAGAAATTCACGGCGGTGAGGAAGCGATGATCGGCGACCATCAGGGAGGACGCTATGACGTTCGCGCCTGGTTGGGCGACGGATTCTCTATCACGATCGAGTCGACTGGCGAGTATGAAGATGCTGAGTACGTGATGAAGGACAGCTACCGAATTCCGGTGCTGATGGCTGAACGCTGCAGTGCGCTGGACGTCAGCTTCATTGAATCAGCCGCGGGATATTGTTCAGCTGTCTACCTACAGCGTCACCTTCCAGGTGCTGATGCCGGTGAACTTCCAGCGCCCGAGATGATCTTCTCTTCTGGTCACTACGGTGACAACGTCGGAGTAGATGTGGACAAGATTATCGCCCAGGGTACCCAGATGAATTTCTTTATCGGTGTTGACCAGAACTGTTCAACCCGTCCTGCCATTCCAAGAAATTACGACGTGGATAGCCATGTCTACAATGCAAGTGATTACGATCATGAGCACCACGCGCTAGAAATCCCGACTGGAGCTCCTGAACATATGACGGAGTCCATCTGGGGTTTTGTTGAGCAGCATCCCGAGAATTCGCAGAAGTGGCGGATTGGATGGGAAGATCAACATAATGTCGACTGGGATGACTATTCTTCGACCAATCCACGTTCAAGCCTACAGGCACTGAAGCACTTTGGATATGATGGCGACGGATGGCCAACTCGGGATGCTCTCGGCTACAGAGCTCTTAGGAATTATGGATCTCGACCTGATTTCAGTGATCAGGTTGTAGAAGTCCGACTGACTTCTGTTGACCCCACCCTGTTTCCAGAAATCTGCAATGTCACGCCGTTGGAGCCACCACCGGGAGGTGGTGATCCTATTCCAGATCCGGATCCAGATCCAGATTCTGATCCAGAGCCTGAACAACAGGCATGCGCCTGCCCTGGCAATGGTAACCAGAACCGAAAGGTCGCCATCATGCATCGTCCTCCGGGCAACGAGTCGAATGAGCACATTATCTGTGTCTCCCAGCAAGGTTGGGAAAACGGCCATCGTAATCGTCACAACGACTACGTAGTCTGCGAAGGTCTCTAGACACCCATGGTATTGCGAGCAAGGCAGCCGGTTCTCAAGAGAGGGTCGGCTGTTTTGTTTTGGGAGAGGTCTGAAGGCCCACAAACGGCCATTGCGCAAGCTTCCAACAAACTTCGACCACGTCAATAGAACGTTACCGATTGTGCCTCCTGTGGTACGGATCGTTCCGCTTCTACCCAATTGGACGATACCCCCGCTGCCAAAAAGCCGCTTTATAGAAGTGGTCTGGGATTTGTCCTAAGGCGCATATCCAGTCACCAAAAGACCCCCGGGTCCTGTGAACCCTCAACTCTCCACCAGTCCTCAAAAGCCGGAAGGGCCAAAGGCTCAGTCGCCATCGCAGATGCCTGTGGCGTCAGCAATGCCAGCGCCGTCTTCTGGCTCTACGGTCGCAGACGCCCAGTTTGCAGCTCTTCAACAAGCTGCGGGAGCCTTGGCTGATTTCGATGCAAGCGCTGCAATCCCCAATGGTGTACATCGTTCGGATTCTCGTGGCCTCCCTGCCTTTGTTTCGGAGATCGCCCGTTCGGCACCTCGCATTATTCA
>JAHEJB010000181.1 GCA_024639085.1 Rubricoccaceae bacterium
CTCTCTCCGCCATGTTTCGTACGCTACTCATCACCACCCTTCTAACCCTCCTCGCGACACCGCTCTGTGCGCAAGATGAAGACCCTCCGCCACTCACGCAGCAAGACGGTTGGCGATCTTCCGCAATCACATCACTGTCGGCAAGTCAAGCTGCCTATTCTAACTGGCAGGAGGGGGGCATCAACGCCCTTGCGTTCACGGCAACTGGAGTCGGACGTTTTGAACGTGTGTTGGGTTCGTTCAAACAGGTTCATGATCTGCAGCTCGAATTCGGTCAGCTCAAGCAGGACACCCTCGACTTCCGCAAGGCGTCTGACTTGATTCGCTACGCCTTCGCCCTACAGTATCAGGCGACGGGCGTCCTGCAACCCACCTTCGCGGTTACCGCCCGCAGTCAGTTTGCTGCCGGTTTCGACTACAATCCGGATCCCGCCGATTATCCAGTCTCGCTGCCGGTGATTGCGGGGCAACAACTGCAAGTCTCGGCGTTTGCCTCCCCTGCGTATCTCTCCCAAATCGTCGGTGTCACGTACGACCCAGGCAGTTGGTATACAGCTCGTTTTGGGGTTGGCGTCAAGGAGACGATTGTCAGCATCGAACGCCTTCGCGAGGTTTACGGCAACGCTCCGGATCAGTCCGTTCGGGCCGAGGCTGGGTTGGATCTTGCAGTGCAGGCCCAACGACAAATCATGGAAAACGTGGTCTGGACATCCCGATTGGGTGCTTTCCAGGCTGTCAACCAGTTTGGAGACAGTGCTCCGGATACGATCTTCGAAAACAATGTCGCCATGAAGGTGAACGACATCCTGAATGTCAATCTTGGCTTGGTTACGATGTTTGACAACGATGTGAGCGAGGACCTTCAGTTCAAGGAATTGCTCTCACTCGGTGTATCCTTCACGCTGTTGTAAGGCCGTTCGAAAACCACATTGCTGCCACGTCTTCGCATCCCCGCACTGCTGTACGTGGCACTGAGCCTTTCGCTCTGGCCATCGCCGTTGTTCGGCCTCCTACATGTGGAGGCCGCAGCGGTCGTGGCAACCGCCGGGTTCTTCATCGCGGGTGTGTCGGCGATTGGAGCGTTTCGAAGGGGCGGTGATCTTCCGAGCGTGCTTCTCGGACATATCGCTCTGCTGGCATTCCCGCTTCTGCTTCTCAGCGCGACACTACTCTGGCGGGCAAACTGCGGCTACTTCGTCGGCCTAGGATTATTCCTTCTGTTCGTCGTGCCGAGCGTAATCTTCGCGGTTGCGGTTGGCTTTGCCCTGACAGGCGGTTCGATTCGGACGCCGCGGTTATGGTTTTGCGCGATTGGTCTGTTGATCGCGACGATTCCTGTTGCGGTGGACCTACTGTTTCATCCTCAGCTGTATACATACAACCACGTTTTCGGTGGTGTGCTCGGTCCGATTTACGACGAAGAGTTGGCGATCCGTTCTGGCTTGTTTGCGTTTCGCGGGTTGACACTTCTTTGGGCTGTCTGGTTCATCGGACTTGGTAGATGGCTTCGTTGCCGGAATACTGCCAGTGGACAGCGCACTCGGCTTGTCCGATCGGGCGCGGCCCTCGCCGTCGTCATTGCGTTGATCTACGCCTTTGCGGTTCCGCTGGGAATCAACACATCTGCCGGTCAGCTTGAGAGGGTCCTGTCGGAACAGCGCGATCTGGGCCAGTTTGTAATCCACTATCAACCCGGCTCGTTTACGGAGGACGAGCTCGCCTGGATCGAGGACGAACACCGTTATCGCTACGCGAGACTTCGTGAACAGCTTGGCGTTGACGTTAATGATACCATTCACACGTATCTGTATCCGGACCCTGAGACTCGTGCCGCGTTAATCGGCTCGCGGACGACCAGTGTCACGCCAGTTTGGCTCGGCACCCCACAGATCCACATGCTGGCTGAGCGTTTCTCTGCCGAACATTTTGGGCACGAACTGGCGCACGTCTTCGCGCGGGAGTTTGGGATGCCTGTCATCCGGGCCTCGACTGCGGTGGGACTGGTAGAAGGTCTGGCTGTGGCAGTAGAACCGCCGGACGGGTTGCCGGCGCCCCGCTATCAGGTCGCAGCGACGTTGGGCATGGCAAACGATGAACTGGGGCGACTGGATGCAGGTCCGGCTGATGCCATCGTGCAGAGCATGAGTCCGTTTGGCTTCTGGTCTGGGAGAGGAGCCGTCTCTTACGCTACGTCTGGAGCATTCGCGGGCTTTCTCCTCGAACGGTTCGGAGCCGACATGCTACGCCGCGCCTACAGAACGGGCGATTTTGAGGAGGCCTATGCAAAGCCCTTGACGGAATTGGCTGCAACGTGGGAAGATGAAATCAGGGGCCTGGAACCTGACGAAGAAGCACAGGCCATCGCTAGCTGGCGGTTTTCTCAGCCTTCCCTTTTCGAGCGATACTGCCCGCATCACGTTCCGGCCGAGGTCCACCTAACCCGGCTGGCAATAGAGGCGACAGATGCAGGGGAAGCAGATGAGGCGTTGCGGCTCTATCATGAGGCGCTCACCGACAATCCGGAGTACGCGCCGGCGCTCGCGGGGTGGACGCGTCTGTTGATTGGCGGAGGTCTCGACACGGTTTTGGCAGAAGAGCGCCTTGAGTCCGCCATTGCAAACGAGACCGAAATGGTCGGCGAACCCGACCCGTTGCTCGTCGGCTCTTCAGCCGACGCCTACAATAGCATGGGAGATACGACCAGGGCTCAGACTATGTATGCGATGGCGCTAGGACTGCTCCCGCCATTTGCTCGCGAGGCCAAAGCACAGCTCATCTTGCGCAGCACATTGTCGATCGTGGGACTCCGCGCAGTCTTCAGTCTCGGCGATGCCATTTCTCGAGCCGAACTCCTTCAGTCTTTGGCGACCAACGAACCCGTCCTTTGGTTTTTCGCAGCTGGAAATCTGAGCTTCGCGGGAGACGCTGCGGGGGCTCTGAATGCCTTCCAGCAACTTCCGACGGCAGAAAACATGACCGCATTGGACGATGGTCAGCTAGAGATCGTCGAGAGCAACCGTCTGGCATTGCTCGCCCACTATGCTGATCGAGCTGGCGAATATGCAGCTGCTTATCAGTACGCTGCGGACGCGAGCCGAGCTTACCGTGAGCAACACGAAACCGGCCCGGCTCAACTCATGGACGATCTCGCGGCGAAAGCGTGGTGGTATTTGGATCGGACCGAGTAGGAATAGAACGGTGGCCATTCGGACCTTTTCCAGCGTTCATATGGCATCTATCTTCTCGAACCATTCCGCCGATCCTCAATGAAGGCTGTCCGCTATTTCGCTCTATGTGCAGTTGCTACCTGTCTTGGGTTAGCGGGATGCGTGAGTTCCGAAGAATTGGCCAATGATGCAACAGCCTCTCCCATCGAAACAGGGTTCTATGCAAGCGATGGGGCCTCGCATCGCTTCGCGTTGGCACGGACGGACGAAGCGGTCAGGAGCATACAGTTACACCGCACTGGGGACGAGTCGTCGTTGCCCATCCAGACGCTGAACTCCAACGGTACCCTGACGCTTTCCTTCGACATATTGGATGAGGGAACGGGAGGACCACTGTCTGTCTATTTCTACCACGCCGATCGGACCTGGAAGCGCGATCTCGTTCCTTCCGAGTACTTGAGGTCATTCCTTTCCGATGACATCCGGAGGTACGACCCGTCGTCGGCGACGGAAATACGGTACGTTCACTACACGTATGATTTCCCCAACGCCAACATCGACTTCCTGACCAGTGGCAATTACATCATTCGAGTGGCCGAGCAGGGCTACGAAGATGAACCGCTTTTCGAACGTGCGTTCTTCGTGAGCGAGGATGCCGCGGAAATTGAGATCGCGTTTCGGTCCGGATTCTCGCTTGGAGGATCCATCCTCCAGCCGGTCATCCAACTCCGGCCCGGATCCAGATTGGAGGATGTACAGGCGTTTGATTATGCTGCCTGTTTTGTTCGGAATGGCCGCGTTG
>JAHEJB010000182.1 GCA_024639085.1 Rubricoccaceae bacterium
CCCGTTCAATTAAAGCATCACACACGACCGAGGCGCACTTCCGCGAAGCTGCTGGATAGCGTGCGCACAGCCTGCCGGCTGCGTCACCTGAGTTATCACACGGAGAGGAGCTACGTAGGTTGGATTCGGAGATATTGCCTTTTCCATCGCGACGAAAACGGAGCCCCTCGGCATCCGGCGGAGCTACGCCCAGCCGATGTCGAACAATTCCTGTCGCATCTGGCCGAAGAGCGAAATGTGGCGGCATCCACGCAGAACCAGGCGAAGCACGCGCTGCTATTCCTGTACGACGCGGTTCTCAAGCAGCCACTGCCGCGAATGAACCTGGTAAGCGCCCGAAGACCAAAGCGTTTGCCGGTTGTTTTATCGCAAGGAGATACGCAAAGGTTGCTGGATGCGCTCTCGGGTGTTCCGTGGCTCGTTTGCGCGTTGCTGTACGGAGGCGGCCTCAGGGTAAACGAGGCGCTACGCTTGCGGATAAAGGATGTAGAGTTCGACACCGGCCAGCTTGTTGTGCGTGAAGGCAAAGGCGCAACAGATCGAGTGACAGTTCTGCCCAAGGTGGTTCTCGAACCTTTGCGGACGCATCTGGCAATCGTTCGAACCGGATTTGAACGACGCATGCGATCGAGTGGTCCGGCTGTCAGCCTTCCTGATGCACTCGGCGTTAAATACCCGAATGCGGGCCTTGAATGGCCGTGGCAGTACGTTTTTCCCTCACGCCAACTATCGGCGGATCCGAGGACCGGCGAAATTCTTCTTCACCATCTGTCGGCGTCCAGCATCCAAAAGTCGGTTCGGAGCGGTGCGAGAAGGGCGCAAATCACCAAGCCAGTCTCTCCGCACGTTCTCCGCCATTCCTTTGCCACGCATATGCTCGAACGCGGTGCGGACATTCGTACCGTGCAGGAGCTCCTCGGCCACAAGGATATCCGCACGACGATGATCTACACGCACGTACTGAATACAAACAGCCTCGGCGTAACGAGCCCGCTGGATAGGTTGCAAACGTAGCGGACGGCCAGGAGCGGATGGAGACCGCGAGCCCATTCGGACGTTGAGCCTTGTCAAGCTCACGTCAGTCTCTGGATCAGTTGAGAAATGCGTGCCAAGTGGTGGTCGTCGTGCTCGGCTACGAAGAAGAAGAGATCGACGACGGACATCGGCTGTCGCAGTCGTGGGTGGAGCCCCGTCGCCTGCATCTGGTCAGGTTTCAACTCGTCCAGCCGCGCGACCGTCGCAAGCCGAGCGCGCCGGAATGCGTTGAGCAGCTCCTGTACGGTGCGGTCGTTATGCCCAGCTTCGTGGGTCTTCTGGTTTTTGAGGTCGGCGTGTCGCAGTTCCCTACGACCAGTCAACAGATCGTCCAGGCGACCTGTCCACAATGGCTCCAAGTCACCAAGATGGCCGACGTTCTCTTGAATCGACCATGCGCCCTCTACGCGCTCCTTCAGAAAGCCTGCAGGCAGGCCCTCGATCCGATCTTGCAGACGCGCCGGGGTACCACGCACCCGTTCGATGATGAACGGGAACACCTCAGGCTGAAGGCCCAGTTCGAAGGGGCGGTCGAACCACAGCGGGAATAGCATGAGAATGGGAGGGGTGGAGGGGCTCGTCGCCGCGCAATCGATCGGGCGTCCGATGCAGCTCGTTGATCAGAGAAGGGGGGCTACGGCCGCTTGAGCCTCGGCCGAAGTGATGACCGGGACAATCTCGAAATCCACGATGTCGTTCCAGTTCGCGATCCATTGGTCCAGCAGGCTCCTATCCATGCATTCCATAATCTGATAGCATCGACCTAGATCCTCGGTGATCCAACTGCCGCGAAACTCCACACCGTCGGGCATCATGCGGCCATTCTCACGAAACCGTCTGTAAACAGGGCGAGGATCCCCGCCCCGGTAGTTCTCGATGACCAGGAAGAGCATGGGACGATGCGGGAGGGAAGAGGGCCGTCGTTCTGCGCAATATATCCGCTAGTTGTCATGGTCCACTCGGCCGGAGGAACATCCGCATCCAGCAGGTATGCTTGGGCCACAAAGATTTCCGCACGACCATGATCTACACCCACATTCTCAACAAGAATCGCCTGGGTGGAAAGAGCCCGCTCGATCGGTTGCCTACGTAGTTACCTCGTGGCGAGCGATAACCCGAGGCCGCCCATAGTCAGCCGGGATTGGTCATTCGCCCTCTATCCGCGCGATCTTGGGCCATGCACCTCTACCCCCACGACGCAGAATACCGCCTCGGTTTCGATCTGATTCGGAATCGGTTAAAAGGGCATGCGCGAACGCCGTACGGGCGAGAGCGGCTTGAAGCGCTTGAGCCGTTAGCTGAGCATGACGAGGTATATGCTCGGTTGGAGAAGGCAGGGGAGATGCAGGCCATCCTTGGTTTTGATGATCCGCTTCCTATTGCCGCATCAGTGGATATCCGCCCGTTGCTGGGTCGGATTGCGCCAAAAGGGTCGTCGGCATCGGGTGAAGAGCTAGCTGATGCGGGAAGTGTGCTCACGTCGCTACGTCTGCTACACGACTACCTGAAAGCACGAAAGGCCAAGTATGCCGCGCTATGGAGCGTTGCGTGCCAGATCGTCACGCTGAAGGATATCGAAGAGATGATCTCTCAGGCGATAGACGATCAAGGCAGGGTAAAGGACGACGCGAGTTCCGAACTGCTGCGAATCACGCGAAGCCTCGCAGACCGACACGGCAAGTTGCGGGAAACGCTTATGAGGGCGCTACGCAAGGCCATCTCGGAAGGGTGGGCAACCGAAGAGCAACCCACGATTCGGGGTGGACGTGCCGTGATCCCCGTCCGCGCTGAGGCCAAGAAGAAAGTACAGGGCTTCGTCCACGATGTGTCGGCGACAGGGCACACGGTGTATATCGAGCCCACGAGCGTCCTTGATCTCAACAACGAAATCCGCGAACTGGAATCTGAGCGTACCCGCGAGATCAATCGCATCCTTGCGGAGGTGACGGCGTCGTTGCGACAGCATCGCGTAGAGGTTGCCGACGGACTGGTAGCCCTAGGCAAACTTGACGCCTACGCGGCCATCGGCAGGCTGGCGAATGAACTCGATGCGCTGGTGCCAGCGCTCAATGAGGACAGGGTCATCCGATTTGTCCGCGCACGTAATCCGGTCCTTACCCTACACTTCAAGAAGCAGGAGGCAGGTCGCGAGGTCGTTGCGCTGGACCTGGAATTGGGCGACGAAGCGCGTACGCTTGTCATCACTGGGCCCAACGCCGGCGGCAAATCCGTGGCGATGAAAACCGTTGGGGTGCTGAGTCTGATGGCGCAGTGTGGCATCCCCATCCCCTGCGATCCGGGCACATCGGTTCCTCTATTCACACGCTTGTTCGTCGATTTGGGCGACCGGCAGTCCATCCAAGAAGACTTGTCGACGTTTACATCCCACCTCACATCAATAACCAAGATGCTGGAGGAAGCCGACGACCGCTCGCTCGTTCTCATCGACGAGGCAGGCACAGGGACGGATCCGGCTGAAGGAGGGGCGCTGGCGCAAGCAGTTCTTCAGCGGCTGACTGAACAAGGGGCACGCACGATTGCTACGACGCACCACGGGACACTGAAGGCCTTTGCTCACACAACGAACGGCGTTCTCAACGGCTCCATGCAGTTCGACCGCGAGACGCTTGCGCCAACATATCGTTTTCAAAGCGGCGTGCCAGGGTCATCCTATGCTTTCGATATCGCACAGCGAGTCGGTTTGGAAGGCAGCGTGGTTCAGCACGCCCGCGAACTCATCGGGGAGGGGAAGGCAGCGCTCGAAGACCTTATCGCCGATTTTGAACAGCAAACACTGGAGGCTGGACTACAGCGAGCCGAAGCGGAAAGCAAACTTGCTGAGGCAGAGCGCATCCGCGCTGACTATGAGGAGAGGCTGGATCGCATCCGCAGTGATCGAGATCATCTCAAAGCGGAAGCCCTCGAA
>JAHEJB010000062.1 GCA_024639085.1 Rubricoccaceae bacterium
CATAAACAGTCAGCACTGCATCACTGGCTTGAGAGAGTTCAAACGGAATCTGCGTGGAAGGATTGAACGGGTTTGGATAGTTCGCGCCGAGAACAAAGCCGTCCGGATGTTCGCGGGCACCCTCAGCGATCCCCGTCGGCAGTATGTTGGCATACTCAACCAGCAGCAGATTGGCTTCGAGATTCTCATCAGCGAGAGGGATAATATCAGAAGGATCTGGCCAGAATGAATGGCCCACCTCGGGCGTGTATGCCAGAATCTTTGGCTTCGTTGCTTGCTCGCCGTACATCCAGTCGTCCGACCCACCATTGACGGGATAGAGCACTTCCCAGCTGGGACCGTACACGTACCCATTAATGGCCGTCATGGCCTGCGCCTGGCTTTCAAAGACTGCGTCATCGGGAGCATAGGCTCCGTCCTCATACGACCACGAATACAGCAAGAGGTCGCTGTAGGTGTGGTAATTAAAGGCCTGCGACACGAAACGCCCTCCTTCAAGAAATTCGCGAATCGCGGACGACTCCTCTTCCGAAAAGGCCTCTGGTCCACGATAGGTGCCACTTCCGGGGCTCGGCGAGGAACCATTGTTATCGTATCCCCAGAGATATCCATAGTTGCGGTTGATGTCCACACCGCAGTCGCCCGAATTCGCCAGCGTGCAACAAACACCTCCGTTTGTGCTAACGCGGCAGTTCTTGCGCCAACCCGGATACTGGCCATCACTGTCCAGCAACTCGTTATAGGCGTAGCCGTCCGGGTTCAGGATCGGCACAAAGAACATCCGGCGTTCATTCACGAGATCAGTCACGTCCCCATTTGTAGCATATTGCTCAAGCAGATACCACATCGTGTAGAGCACGGTCACCATACCCTGAGGCTCACGGGCGTGATGCATCGCTGTGAAAAGCACTTCGCCTTCTCCTTCGTCGACTCCCGGATTGTCGGAGATCTCAACCATCCAAATATCGCGACCTTCGAGCGTCTGCCCGATAGATGTACGGTTTGAGATTAGCGCGGGATACTGGCTGATCATGTCATCAAGGATCCCTACCATTTCATCGTAGGATGGATAGCCGCGGAGTGTCCCAAACACGTTGCCTTCAATACGCCCTCCAGCGCGGGCTATGGCACGTTCTTCTTCTGTGAACGGCCCGCGTGCAGCAAGCGTCGCCGCCATATCCGGATCGACAAGGGACACGTCAATCCCGGCTGTGTGTACCACAGCAAGCTCATCCTCAGATAAAACGACCTGTAACCGACCGTCCACATGACGAGCGTGGTCAAGCTGAAGACCCTGCTCCGCCAAACGGCCAATCAGGTTCCCATCCGAAGGAATCGTTAGTTGGACCTCACTGTAACGAACTGGTTGCGCCGAGACCGCTAGCGTGAAACTGAGAACAAGAAGGCCAAGAGAAAAATGTCGGGGCATGATAGAAGGTGTGATTTGGCTGGAGTGTACGAAACGCACGCTAAGTCGGGCAGATGAAGACGCTTGGAAGAGACTGATCTTCGCCGAACGGATTGCGATGCAGCTAGTCATACGCGCTCCTAAACCGAAATCGTTTGCCAGCCTCGTCGTCCGCACAACGTACTCTCAAAGGCCTGCCAGTCGGCCTCCTGTACATCGCCGGGAGCGCACTGTTCTTCAGTTGGATGAGCCTGTTGGCAAAGCTCGCCGGTGAACGGATTCCTACGATGGAGGTGGTCTTCGTTCGCTCGGTTTTGATGACAGGATCGACTCTGGTGCTGCTTCGCTGGAAGGGCCTTTCTCCAGGCGGAAGCGACCGAAGGACGCTTCTACTTCGTGCCGTGGTTGGTGTGATGGCGTTGAGTCTCTTCTACTTCGCACTTCCCAAGATTCCCCTCGGCGACGCCACGGCGCTTTTCTACATGACGCCCATCTGGACAGCGCTCATTGCATCCGTCATCCTCAAAGAACGCACTGCGCGGCTTGTTTTTCTCGGAATGGGCATCAGCTTGATTGGCGTCGTCATGATTGCGCGGCCTTCGTTCCTTTTCGGAGGCGCGATCTCCGAGCTCAGTCCCTTGGCCGTCTTCGCATGCGTCGGCGCATCCATGCTGTCGGGGTTTGTATATGTCCTTGTGCGGAAGCTCCGCGTTTCGGATGCACCGCTCGTAATCATCTTCTGGCTATCGTGGGTGGGGGTTGTCGGAACCTTCCCGTTCATCGCGCTGGGGTGGGTCTGGCCGGCCCCGGTCGAGTGGGCCTACCTCGCCGGTGTGGGTGTCACGACGCTCGTCGCGCAGATCTTACTCACCCTAGGCCTCCACCGCGAAGCCGCTGGGCGTGCGATGTCAATCGGCTACCTGCAGGTCGTTTTCGCGTTCATCTGGGGCGCGATGGTGTTCGGAACCATCCCAGACGCGTGGAGCCTAGCTGGAGCCGCTGTAATTGTTGGGAGTGTTTTGTTGATTGCGCGGAAACGCTAAACATCCAACTCCTCAACATCCGCCGCATGGTCCATGATGAACGAGTAGCGTGGCGCGGCGTCCTTGCCCATCAGATCAGAGATTGTCATCTCCGTATCGATTTTGGCATCCTCTGGAATAACTACGCGGAGCAAACGGCGCTTCTCAGGATCTAGCGTGGTTTCCTTGAGCGTGGCTGGCATCATCTCGCCGAGGCCTTTGAACCGCTGCATTTCAATGTTTGCGCGGGGGTTCTTCTTCTTGATTGCATTCTCGATCTTATCGCGGTCGCCTTCATCCAGCGCCCAATGCGTTTCTTTGAGGGCATCCACGCGGAAGAGCGGCGGCTGCGCGATGTACACATAACCGCCGTCGATGAGGGGCTTGAGGTAGCGGAAGAAGAACGTTAGCAGCAGCGTAGCGATGTGGTGACCGTCGGAATCGGCATCCATCAGGAGAATGACCTTGTGGTAGCGCAGCTTGTTGACGTCAAGGTCCTCGCCTAGCCCGCAACCGAGGGCGTCGACGACGTTGGAAAGCTCCTTGTTTTCGAGCACCTTCTTCCTGCCCGCCTGCTCTGCGTTGAGGACCTTGCCGCGCAATGGCAAAATGGCCTGGGTCCGACGATCACGACCCTGCTTGGCCGAGCCTCCCGCAGAGTCACCTTCTACAATGAACAGTTCACTTTCGGACGGGTCCGTTGACGAACAGTCCGCCAGTTTGCCGGGTAAATTCAAACGGTGGCTGACGGCGCTCTTACGGCGAACCTGTTGCACCGCAGCCCGACTCGCCTGCCGTGCTTTTGCGGCCTGAATGATCCGCGCTACAATAGATTCCGCTACGGTCGGGTGGGCGTTCAGAAACTGCTCGAATTCCACGCGGAAGGCTCCGCCTACGAAGCCGCGCATCTCCGGGTTGTTCAGTTTTTCCTTCGTCTGCCCCTGAAATTGTGGGTCGGTGTGATACAAATTGAGAACCGCAACCATGCCCTCTCGGATGTCGTCGGCGGTGATTTCCAGCTTCCTCTGGCCGATTTCGTGGGTCTCGATGTAGTTGCGTACAGCCTTCGTCACACCGTCCTTCAGGCCCTGCTCGTGAGTTCCGCCATCTTTCGTGGGGATGCCATTGACGAAGGAAACGATGCGCTCCTTCGGTGCCTCAGTCCAGATAAATGAGAGTTCCAGCCGAGCGCCGCCTTCCAGCTTCTCCTGCTGCATAAAGAACGGATCGTCTTGAATGCGCCGCGTCTCAGCCTCTGCAATTAAATGGTCGAGGTACTCGACGATGCCACCTTCGTGGTGGAACTCCGTTTTCTCGCCCTTCGCTTCGTCCTTGAAAACGATCCGCAACGAACCATTGAGGTAAGCTTTGACATCCAGCCCTTCCTTGATGCGCTCGGCGTCCAGGTCTGTGTTCTCGAAGATCTCCGTATCCGGACGAAACGTGATGGTCGTTCCTGTTCCCCGCACACCGCCACGGACCTTCTTCAGCTTGGTAACCGGCACGCCGCGTGCGTAGCGCTGTTCGTATAAGCTGCCATCACGCCTGATTTCTGCCGTCAACTCTTCCGAAAGCGCGTTTACGACCGACGAGCCCACGCCGTGCAATCCGCCCGACGTGAGGTAGTTCGAACCGTCGAACTTGCCACCGGCATGCAGGGTTGTCAGGATGACTTCCAGCGTGGGGATCTTCTTTGTGGGATGCTTATCGACGGGAATGCCGCGACCGTTGTCGGAAACCGTGACCGTCGTGCCGTCCTTGTGCAGCGTCACGTCGATCTGCGAAGCATATCCGTTTGTAGCCTCATCCACTGCATTGTCTACAATCTCCCATACGAGGTGGTGCAGCCCCGTCTTGCCAGTCCCTCCGATGTACATGCCCGGTCGTTTGCGGACGGGTTCAAGCCCTTCGAGGACCTGAATGGAAGCGCCTGTGTAGGCTTTTTCTGCAGTAGCAGTTGGCATTTGTAGGGGGACGGATGTGCTGCAGGAATGTAAGGTCGTTGCTAGGCTCCTATTAGTGTTGACATCGCAGTCTTGACGCCCATCTTTGTGAGTTCGGATAAAGCTGTTTTCATCGCTTCGAATGACAAAGAGCCTCCCTTTTTTGTCGCAAGGGACTTAGCCTTCTCCCATGTGTCGTCGTCTCGCGCAGCATCAAGAAACTCATGACCATCCCATGAAAGCCGACTAAATCCCAGCGCGCCAACCTCATCCCTATTCCCATGAACTAGCCCAGCCTCCATGAGCAAGACTATATGGTAATCAACTTCCGATTCACTGAACCCTTCAAGTACTGGAATACCATCCTGCTCTTCCACTGTGCTTTCCACTGCTTCTAGCAGCTTGCGGACAAGATCCATATCCCTCTTCATGACTTTCTCGGGTTGAATTGCACAGAACTATTCACTATTCCCGTTCGTCTTGCCATTCCCACTCCCCTTCAAATGCACCTCAACCGGCTCAGGCTTCACGCCTTTCAGCGTGCCGCGCGAGATTACCGTGCGGCCCTTACCGCCGCGGTTCTGCACCTCAAACTTGGTGGTGCGGACAATCTCGGTGCGGCCCCGGTTTGTCTCAACTTCCAACCCGTCGCGGGCGGCGGTGGTGATGGCCATGCCAAGGACGGCGTCGTTTGGCCCCTGCAGGCGCATGGCGATGACGCCTTTTGCGGCGCTCTTGAAGATCGGGATCTGGGAGACCGGAAAGATCAGCCCCTTACCCTCTTTTGAGGCGAGACAGACGTTTTCGTCGCCGCGTGCGATGGAAGCAGCCACTGTGCGCTCTCCTTTCCGGCCGCGCATGTACGTCCGGCCTTTTTTGTTGGATCGTTCGACGAATGTCTCCAACGTCATTCGGATTGCCAGCCCATCCGAGGACACCGCGACCACGAATGGCCCATCGAACGAACTGTCCGGCGGCGCTCCGTCCCCGGCAAACAGATCCGGATTGTCGAGGAGCGGTAGCGGCTTCGGCAGGACGCGGTCATCCAGTGCAATCACGCCCACCACTTTCTCCTTGTCCTTGAAGTCGAAGAGCTTCTGGATGGGATCGCCGTAACCTGTCGTGGACGGCAGGTCGTCCGCCCGCAGCGAATAGGCCTTGCCGGCCGAGGTGAAGAAACAGATTGTAGCCCGCGTGCTCGTGGCAAGGGCCCAGCCCACATCGTCGCCGTCGCGGACGCGGATCGACTCGAGGTCGTTGTACGAGCGCTGGCGCTTCACCCAGCCGTCGCGTGTGACGATGGCGTACACGTCCTCCTGAATGATATAGTCCTCTGCGCTGTACTCCAGCACTTCATCGGGACCCTCGATCGCGGTCCGACGGTCGTCGGCATAACGGGCTCGAAGGCTACGAAGTTCACCCTTGATGACCTTCCAGCGCGCGTCTTCATCGGAGAGGAGGTCGCGCAAGCCCTGAGCGAGTTTTTCTTTCTCCGCCAACTCACTTAGAATGGCGTCGATCTCCATCTTTGCCAGACGGTAGAGTTTGATTTCGAGGATAGCGTCGGCCTGTATTTCGTCGATCTCGAAGCGGTGACGGAGGCGCTGGCTTGCGTCGGCCTTGTCGTTCGAGGCGCGTATGATCTTGATGGCCTCGTCAAGCGCGTCGAAGATGATCGCAAAACCGCGCAGGATGTGGATGCGCTTTTCGAGTTGCTCCAGTTCGTAGCGGAGTCGACGCACAACCGTCTCCATCCTGAACGTCAAAAACTCCGTTAGGGCCGTTCGCAGGTCCACTTTTCGCGGCGCTGCGACTTCCGGGTTGTGCGTGGGCACGAGGCACGTCATGTTGACGTGAAAGCGCGTTTGCAGCGGCGTGTGCTTGAAGAGGTAGGCCATCGCGGCCTCCGCATTCGAGCCGCGCTTCACTTCCAGTACAATCCGAACATCTTCCGTCGACTCGTCGCGGATGTCCACAAGCTGGGGGACTTTACCAAGACGGATGTGGTCCGCGATCTTCTCGATCAAATCCGACTTCGCCATCGCGTAGGGAATCGACGTGATGATGATCTTCGTCTTTCCGTCGAGCTCGTACTCGCCGCGAACATCAACAGCACCCTCGCCAGTCTCGTAGATTTTCTGGATTTCGTCGGGCGTGTTCAGAATTCGCCCGCCGGTAGGGAAATCTGGCCCCTTCACGTGCTTCATCAGCGTGTCGAACCGGGCGTTCGGCGAGCCAATGAGATGGATGCACGCGTCCACGATCTCGCCCAAATTGTGCGGCGGGATGTTCGTGGCCATGCCTACCGCAATGCCCGTGGCCCCGTTGACAAGCAGATTCGGAAAAGGAGCAGGCAACACAACAGGCTCGAACAGTGTCCCGTCGTAGTTCGGCCGGAAGTGAACCGTGTCCTTCTTGATCTCAGTAAGTAACTCAGCGCCTAGCGGCTGGAGGCGTGCCTCCGTGTAACGCATTGCCGCCGGACTGTCGCCGTCCAGACTGCCGAAGTTGCCCTGTCCATCAACCAGGGGCGCGCGAAGCGAGAACGGCTGTGCCATGCGGACCATGGCGTCGTAGATGGCCGTGTCGCCGTGAGGGTGGTACTTGCCCATCACCTCGCCGACAACCGTTGCACTTTTTCTGTAGCGCGAATCCGGCGTCAGCCGGAGGTTCGTATGCATTGCGTACAGAATCCTTCGCTGAACAGGCTTCAGGCCGTCGCGGATGTCCGGCAGCGCGCGACTCGTAATCACCGAGAGCGCATAGTTCAGGTAGCGCTCACGCGTGGTCTCGTGAAGTGGAATCGTCTCTATAATTTTCATTGCAATAACGGACTATCAATCCGCTTCTTCAGCTATCCAGCAATGTAAGGCCGTTCAATACCCTTCCTTAGCCGTGTGGACATCTTGAAATAACGGCTTTCTTGCGTGCTAACCCAAAACGAAACACGAATCGCGGGCATTCGACGCTTGGCCTTGACGCGCCGTTCCCGTAGTTTCAGCACGTCTTACCCCCGGACTCCTCATGTCTCTGTTGTCGTCTCTAGCCAAGCCGCAAATGCGGAAGCGCTTTCTGTTAATTGGCCTTGCTGGCCTTCTTACGTGGCTCACATTTCTGGACAGCCACAGTTTAATTCGGCGCGTCGGCTATTATCACAATCTGCGGCAGGTTACCGCCGAAAACGATAGGCTACGGGAACAGAATACCGAGCTCGCCCAGCATGTCAACGAGGGCCTTTCGGACGAAATGACGGAGCGCGTCGCACGCGAACAGTATGGAATGCGTCGCCCTGGGGAAACCGTCTACCGTTTGGAGGAGGACGACTAGCTTGAAACCTGGCACAGGCTGTAAGTGGCCGTGCCTACGGTATCTTTTAGCTCGTTCGACTTTAGTTCGGTGTCCCCCCGCCTCGCAGCCCTTTCTGGCCTGATCATCGTCTTCTCGGGGACGACTGCGGGCTTGACTGCCCAACCGGTCCCGTTGGATTCGACGGTGGTAACGGATACACTCAATACGATTGACACGACAATAGGAAACGGCGTCCCAACTCCTATCGCTCTCCCGGCAGAAGGCGGACTGGAGCAACCAGTCAGATACACCGCCCGCGATTCGCTTCGCATCGTATTTGCTGATCCTGACTCAACCGCTGAGGGCGAAGAACCGAATGACCGCGCCTACCTCTACGGTAATGTGACGGCGAACTACGGCGAAGCGACGCTATCGGCGGGGATCATTGAATTACTCTTCAGACGTCAGGAACTACGCGCAACGCCTATGGAGAGCGATTCCGGTCAAACGGAGATCCCACGCTTTTCTGAAGGGAGTGAAGCATTCACAGGGCGCGAGTTCGTCTACAACATGCGAACAAGACGTGGTCGTGTGGTAGGAGCGCGAACACAAGTGGAAGACGGCTTCCTGCTCGGCGGCATAATAAAACAGCGCGACGCACACATCATCTACGCACAGGATGCCGCCTACACAACCTGCGAACTGGACCATCCCCACTATTCCCTGGAGGCCGGGCGGATGAAGATCGTGGACGGCGAGTGGATCTACACCGGCCCCGTCCGTTTGTCGATTCTTGGGATTCCCATGCCCGTCTGGTTGCCGTTTGGGTTCTTCCCCGCTGCTGAAGGCCGGCGTAGCGGTCCTCTGGCCATTTCCTACGGCGAGGATCGCAGTGCCTTTGGTTTCTATCTGGAAAACGTTGGCTGGTACTGGGCTGTCAGCGACCATTTTGATGCGCTCGTTCAGGGAAAGATCGGCACGCTCGGCTCCTACCAGATAGATACGCGGTTTAACTACGTGCGTCGTTACGGCTTTGATGGGACGCTGGATCTCTCCTACGCACGGCTTCGTCGCGGTGAAAGCCAGGACCCCGATTTCGCCATAGCCCAGAATGCTAGGGTCCGTTGGCGCCACGCCCAAACGTTTACCCCCAACACCTCGCTCAACGCTTCTGTTGACCTTACATCGAATTCGCAACGCTTCATTTCAAACGCTTTCGACGACCGCGTTTCGCAAACGAGCACATCCTCAATTTCATTTCGCCATAATTGGCCGCGCGGAGGTCGTTCTCTCTCCGTTGACACACGGGCAACGCAACAGCTCTCTACCGGTGGAGCGAACCTGACATTGCCTTCACTTTCCTTTAGTCAGCAACGCCGCTTTCCCTTCCGGCGCCAACGCCTCGCCGGTCGAAACGAAGCGTGGTTCGAAAAGATCGGAATCAGCTATACAGGCTCGCTAACGAATACCTTCGACTTTACACCGCTTGCAGACTCGATGTTGGTTGGTACGAGTTTTCAGGATGTCTCCTGGGTCAATGCACTATTCAGTCAAAGTGACTACGAAGGAGCCACAGGCAGATCTGTGGAAAGGTTTTCGCCTCAGGCAACGCACACGATTCCTGTAAGTGCATCCTTCTCACTCCAGGCCCCTTTTCGCGTGAACTGGTCGCCGTCGGTGCGATACACAGAGAACTGGCACGCCCGCTCAGATTTTCGTTCGCTCGATTCAACAGGCACCATCGTTACAAGGCAGGAGAGTGGATTTACGGCTATCCGGCGCGTAAATCTCGGCGTCAGCGCAAATACGGAGTTCTATGGCCTCTTCCCGTTCCGCCTTGGTCCGCTGGATGGCATTCGGCATACAGTTCAGCCACAGGTCAGCTTTTCATACGAACCTGACTATTCGGCTTCGCCCTTCAACTACTACCGCACGGTTACGGACACCCTCGGACAGAACATCGAGTACCCCATCGTCGGGGGCATCCCGAATCGTCGGACCCAACGGCTCGGCTTCAGTCTCCGCAATGTGTTTCAAACGCGCATAGTGAGAACAGATTCAACTGGCGAGGAGACCAGAAACACCATCCAGCTTTTTACACTTGGCGCGCGATCTGCCTACGATTTCGCAGCTGATCAGCGCCCATTTGCAGATGTCATACTCGACCTAACCAGCCAACTCAATCGTTATCGAATGCGTGCGGATGCGACGTTTTCCCCGTACGCTCTGGATTCTCTCGGACTCATAACGGACAACGCATACGTGAATGAGACTGGCAGGCCGCTTCGCCTGACCCGCTTCAATCTCTCTGCTGGGGCATCTTTTCGCTCGTCGTCGGCTGGAGGGCGCCCCTCTGCATTACCGCCGGGCTACGATGCCCCGTTTGGATACGACCCGTCGCTGCCGGGAGCAGCCATCACGCAGAACGGCGTCGTTGATTTCGCCATCCCCTGGTCACTTTCGTTGGATTTCACGTACGGCATCACGCCGGGCTTTGGCTCCCAGGATTCACAGCGTAGCGCCATTCTATCGGTCTCGTCTTTCGATTTTTCTCTTACACCACGCTGGAAGATTGCTGGACGGACGGGATATGATTTCGAACGGGAAGAACTGTCCACAACGTCGCTCTCTGTGGTCCGCGATCTGCATTGTTGGGAAATGCGATTCAACTGGATCCCGTTCGGTGCATTCTCGTCATTCAACTTCTCCATTTATGTGAAGAGCGGCCACCTGCGTGACTTTCTTCGGCTGGATGTGCCTCAATCTGACGTGCAAAACCGCTTCGGGACGCTCTTCTAACCACCGTTTGGCAGCACAAGATGTAAGCCTGAGCCTACTTTTTGTGCCATTGTTCTAACCTCGGAAAGACCTCGAAAAGCCAACTTGGAGTACTTGAAAGGGCAAATGGAATCCGCTAGCGAAGATTTCAACTCCGTATTTGAGCGCTATGCGGTACATTCCTTGTTCGGGTACATCATTTGCCTAGGCCAAGTACTCCAATCCGCTCAGGCCAACCTGATAATGCTTTCTACTCCTCACAAAGCGGCAAACCGAATTCAACCCTTGTTGCGATCGTTCCTGAGCACGATTCAGGAGCGTAGGATGAGAACTACAACGGATCGAGAGCTAACACGCCGTATTCGTTCTGCAGTAGAGTGCTCGGCCTTCGCGGTACGTGGCCTTAGTGTGTATGTACACGACGGTTCTGTGGACGTTTACGGAACGATTGAGAGCGATGCGAAACGCGAAGATGTCCTCTCGCTAGTTGCCGAACAACCCGGAGCGAAGCGCATCACGGACCATCTTGAATTCCCTGGTGCCTAATTACTAGGATTTCCGCGCCCAGCCGTTATCCACGGTGGTGAAACCGAGATGCTCGTAGAACCCTGAAGAAAGGTTTGAATCGCGTAAAACGAGTTCCGTGCCTTTGCAGCGCTCCATAACCTCGTCAATCAGCAGGCGCCCAATGCCACTGCCCTGAACATCGGGCTCTACGGCGAGATCACAAAGGTAGGAAACCTGAACTCCGTCGGTTAGAACCCGGGCGATGCCAACAAGGCGCTCACCTTCCCAAACAGACAATACTAGCTGGGACTGGTCATAGGCCTGCTTCAGCTTCTCCGCGTTGTCTGTCTGGCGGATTAATGGCGCCCGCCGATACAGCGTTGCGATCCGAGACGGCGTCAGGCCTTCGAGATCGTCGCGGAGCGTAAAGCTGTCCTTGGAAATTGGCTGCATTTCGTGCATGTCTTGGATTGCCGCTTGCAGATTACAAAGCAGCAGAAGTGTTTTCAGATTGAACCCACCTATGCTGTTTAGATTTAATGTATAGCTGTTCAGGCACGTTTTGGGTTGGCGCTGTCCAAAGACGCAGTGCAACGCCTTCCGCTTCGACAGCCCACTCGGAGTGAGTGCCTAGAAACTGGCAACTTAGAAACCGGGCTTGTACAGCGTTTTCCGTTTGCTGATCAAGTGCCTCTAAGGCCTCTGGACGTACACTGAGTGCCTTGCCAGAGGGCTGGGTCTCGCCAGCTATCAGTTCCGCCAACACCACATTCGAGATCACATTCGATCCACCAAGAAAGCTGGCGACATATGCTGAATCAGGCTCGTGGTACAGCTGCTCGGGTGTCCCTTCTTCTACGATTCGACCATCTCGCATCACAGCGATACGGTCGGAAAGAGCGAGAGCTTCGCTTTGGTCGTGCGTGACGTAGAGGCTGGTTGTGCCCAATTCCCTCTGCAGCGATTTCAATTCAGCACGTGTCGCTTCACGGAGTGCAAGATCCAGGTTTGAAAGTGGCTCATCGAAAAGAAGAACGGCTGGCTCAACAGCCAAAGCTCTGGCAAGTGCCACGCGCTGCTGTTGACCTCCAGAAAGGGCACTGACGGGCCGATCAGCCAATCCAACCAAATCAACACGCTGTAGCGCGCGTTCAACCTTCTCTTTGACATCTGCCTTTCTCTCACCACGCACACTCAAGCCGTAACCAACGTTTTTCCCAACCGTCATCGTCGGAAACAAGGCATAGCTCTGAAACACCATTGCCGTTGGGCGGGCCTGTGGTGACTTCTTGGTCACGTCTACGCCGCCGATGGAAATGCCGCCTGAATCAACTTGCTCGAATCCACCAATAAGTCGTAACAGCGTGGTTTTCCCGCACCCACTAGGCCCAAGCAGAGAAACAAACGATCCTGCCTCCACATTCAGCGAAACACGATCTACAGCTACTACATCGCCAAAACGCTTTGACACGTTGTCGATGACAATTCCGGCGGATTGGAGTGGCATGGTAAAATTCGTAGGGGCATCCCGGCGGGTCGCCCCTACAAACGATCAAACGAAGGTTGCGCTACTTACGCAATGCAGACGTCACCTTGTCGGCGGCTTCCTGTAGAATGATGGCGGACTCCAGTTCCACGTCACTTTCGCGGAGGATTGCCATCCCTTCTTCTGCATTCGTGCCCTGAAGGCGGACAATCAACGGAACCGTGATATCAACATTCTTGGCAGCCTCCACGATGCCACGAGCAACGCGGTCGCAGCGCACGATCCCACCGAAGATGTTGACGAGAATTGCTTCGACGTTCGGGTCCGAGAGGATAATCCGGAATCCAGCCTCAACCGTTTGAGCATTTGCCGTTCCGCCCACATCCAGGAAGTTGGCGGGCTCTCCGCCAGCAAGCTTAATCAGGTCCATCGTGCCCATTGCGAGACCGGCACCGTTCACCATGCAACCCACGTTGCCATCCAGCTTGATGTAGTTGAGGTCGTGCTTGCCGGCCTCAATTTCGAGCGGGTCCTCTTCGTGTTCGTCGCGCATCTCGGCCAGATCCGGTTGGCGGTACATCGCGTTGTCGTCAAGATTGATCTTGGCATCCAACGCCACAACCCTACCGTCATTTGTTAGAACAAGCGGATTGATCTCCGCGATAGTTGCGTCCGATTCTTCGTAGGCCATGTAAAGCGCTCGTACAAACTTAATAGTCTGCTTGAACGCCGCTCCCTCAAACCCTAGCCTGGAGGCTACTTCCACAGCCTGAAAGGAACGAAGTCCGACCGCAGGATCAACGTACACCTTGACGATCTTTTCGGGTGTCGCTTCTGCAACTTCCTCGATCTCGACACCACCTTCTGTTGATGCCATGATGACGTTCTGGCCGCGCGCACGGTCCAGCGTCACGCCGATGTAGTACTCATGCGCAATGTCTTCCGCCGCAGTTACGAGAATCTTGCGAACCTTCTGCCCTTCAGGGCCGGTTTGGGGCGTTACGAGCTGCATGTCGAGAATCGCCTCCGCTTTCTCCTTCACCTCATCCACGTTTTTCGCAAGCTTTACGCCGCCGCCTTTCCCGCGTCCGCCTGCATGAATCTGGGCTTTGACAACAAACAGGGCGACACCTTCGGCAGCCATTCGCTCGGCTGAAGCAACTGCCGCGTCAACAGACTCGGCAACTTCACCTGGCTGCACCGCGACGCCGTACTTACCGAGGATTTCTTTGGCTTGATACTCGTGTACCTTCATGAGTGGATTTTGAGAGAGGATGCATCAAAAAGCGGGTCGTAAGCTAACGCGGGTGGCTTCTCGGGACTCGCACTGTGCGTATCCTCGCTTGTTCTTCGCGGATCCCTTTAGCAATCCCCACTCGCTTCGCCGTGACTCGGTTTGATCGCTACATCCTGCGGCGCTTTGTAGCTGCTTCGGCGCTGCTTATGGGCTTGCTCGTCGTGTTCTTCGTAGTGCTGGACTACGTTGAGTACATCGACGACTTCATGGATCGAGGAGCAACAGTCAAGCAGGTTTTCGGCACGTATTACCTCAACTACATCCCTGAGATCATCAAGCTGACCAGCCCGCTTGCCCTGTTCCTTGCTGCGATCTATACGATGTCGCGGCTGTCGCAGTCGATGCAGCTTACGGCGATGACGATGTCCGGCGTCTCGCTTTACAGACTGATGTTGCCGTTGGTATTTGTTGCCGTCCTCTTTACAGTGGGCATGCTTTTCTTCAATGGGTTTGTGGTGCCTAGATCGACGGGTACCGTTCTTGATTTTCAACAGCGGTACTTCAGAGATGCGCCTGACGATGCCGAAACAAGCGAAATCTATCGCCAGTCTGGACCCGGGTCCGTTCTCGCCGTTGGTTTCTTCGACCCCGGCCTGAATCAGGCATTTCGTGTCAGTCTGCTCGATTTTGAGTCCGATACGACCGACGGCGTCGCTGGCCCAGAGCACCTCGTTCGTCGCCTAGACGCCTCCCAAATGACGTGGAACGACACAACGCAAGTGTGGTCTATCGAAGCGCCGGTCCTTCGCTCGTTCTATTCGGGCGGTAGCGAAAGCCTTGATACGCTGGCAAACTTCGACACATCGTTAGCCGTACTCCCTCGCGATATTGCACGAACCGAAAGCGACGCCGAGCGCCTCACGATAACAGAGGCCGATGATTATGTGGAATCACTCAGAAGAGCGGGCGCAAGTCGGTTGGGGCGCCCCCTGGTAGACTTCCATGCGAAGCTGGCATACCCGCTCGCGAACCTCATTCTAGTGTTGATGGGCATACCCCTCGCGGCTCGAAGGCGGCGTGGCGGACAGGCCATCCAGTTCGCCCT
>JAHEJB010000183.1 GCA_024639085.1 Rubricoccaceae bacterium
GGCACCCACGCGAGCGCAAGTTCAGTGATATGCATCTCTGTCTGTTTCGCCTTCACCTCGATGGTTTCCAGTGCCTCGGTCTCGGGTGTGAACATGATATCGAGATCTTCCAGCTCGCGTGTTAGCTCGGCGTCGAGGTCGGCGTAGTCAGCGTTTAGTTCATTCAGCCTGGCTTCAGCACGCGCCACATCCGACGCTTCTTTTCGAGCGCGCCCTGCACTTCGCGCGGCTGTACCAATTCGGTTGGCACTCGATCTCCTGCTGCCACCCAAAAACGCACCCAGGAGTGATTGGCCCACGTTCACGACCGTGTCCAGCTTTCTTTGGCTGGCCTGCGATGATTCGCGATCAACTGCCGTTTCCGCCGTATCGATTCGTTTTTCCAACGCGTCCAGCTTCTTCTGATAACGCTCACGGAGCGCGTTTTTCTTTTCGTCTCTGGCTTCGCGGGCTAGCTGCGTCAGACGGATGCGGAACGACCGCTCGTCTTCCCCCGGGTCGGACACGGCTTTCAACGTCTTGCTTTGAAAAACTGTCAGCGTTCGTTCGTTCTGAAGCCAGCGCTTAAGGTCGTCGTCTGCCTTCTCAAAGGTAGCAGGATCGGAAAGCGCAGCAGATACTTCCGCAAATGTGGCTCCCTCTACAGGCTGAGCCTGAGAAGCCGGACGCTCATTAAGCGTATCCGCACTGTGCCAGTCGGGGGCGTCGCCTGAGACTTCGGCAAGAAGCGTGTAGTTGGCGCGGTGATCGAGATTGATAGACGATCGGCTGTAAGGCACCTCGGCGCGGGCCAGCATCATCGGGAGGTAGGTGTCTACGGCTCCTCCATTCGGTGCGACAAAAACCTGTGGAATCGTTCCAGGCAAGCTTGGTGCGGTTGTATCAGCAGGCGGAGCTTGTGCGTCGGACGGGGCTTCCGTTGCCGTTGTAATACCTCCCAACGATTGATTCGTGGGCACGGAGGCTGACTTCCGGCTCTCCATCAGGCGGCTGATCTGCTCGCGCGTCATCGGGCCCGCGAGATACGAGAGCACCCAGCGTGTGGTCATCAACACGGGCTCGGAATCGTGCACGTTGTGCAGTAGGAACGTCCGTTTACCTACGGCCGAGAGGATTTTGTCAACCTCGCTGCGGTCAAACGCAACGTTCTGCGACGCGCCTTCCAGGCCATCCAGCAGGCGCATTTTGTCTCGCTCGGTTTGCAGGCGGCCGACGAACCACGTGCCGCAATTCGAGAGTGCCTTGTAGTCCATATCGACCGGGTTCTGCGTGGAGAGAACTAGGCCGAGGCCGAATGCGCGCGCTTGCTTGAGAAGCGTGAGGAAGAGCGTTTTGGACGCCGGATTGGCGGTGGGAGGGAGGTAGCCGAAGATCTCGTCCATGTAGACGAGCGCGCGGAGACTGCCCGTTCCGGGCTGGCGGCGCATCCACGCGATGATCTCGCCGAGCAGCTTCGTAACGAAGAACATTCGCTCTGCGTCATCGAGGTGGGCGATGGAGAAAACAGAAACGCGCGGCTTGCCGTCGTCCCCAAAGAAAAGGCGGTCGGCGTCGAGGGGTTCTCCTTGTGCCCAAGCCGAAAAGCCCGGCGAGGCGAGCAGGCCGTTCAAGCGCATCGCCAAGGCGTTCCGGTCTTTTGGCGGAAAGAAGTTGTCCACTTCCATTACACCCAATTTTTCGAACGGCGGCGATTGCAATGCGCCAATCAAATCGGCCAATGTCAGGCTGCGACCAGCTACCCACGCATCGCCGACAACCTTAGCGAGGAAGATGTGTTCGCCATCTTGCAGGGGATCGGCCTCAACGCCAATTAAGGAGAGGAGGGAAGCCACGGCGGAATCCACACGCTCGGTAAAGACCTCGCCAGACCGTGCATCCTCTGGCGGCGGATCGAATGAACCGAGCACAGAGACCGGAACTCCTGCATCTGACCCCGGCGTGTAGATCGTGAACTCCGCGGAATCCTTGTAGCGCTGGATCCGCTCGCCATCCTGCCCCCAACTTTCGAGGCCGCTTTTCCAGAGATCCGCTTTCTGTTGTGCCAGCTCCGAAGTCGTGATGCCGTCGCGTTGCGCCTCGGCCGGGTCCATCCACGGCTCAAATTCAGCTGGATTGAACGTAGGGAAAGAGAGAAGCAGGTTCCCCATATCGCCCTTCGGATCGATGGCGATGACGGGAATCTTGTCCAGCGCGGCCTCTTCAATCAGCCCAACGCCAAGGCCTGTCTTCCCGCTGCCCGTCATCCCGACGATGAAAGCGTGCGTGGTCAGATCCTCGGCATCATAGAGGACAAGGTTCTCTGTTTTGTCGCCCGACTCCGGATCAACTTCTTTACCAAGATAGAATGTGCCGAGTCCTTCAAACGGGGCTTGAGACATGGGGAAGGGAGAGTGTTATTGACGTGAGAGCTGTGATGGAAAGTAGTGGACACGGACAGTGAACATCAACGCACAAGGTGGAGAACACTTGTACGGCATTACCTCACACCCCAAACCTCCAAACTTCCGCGAAACCATTTCGTAGTTTACACTGTTAACCCATTGTGAAAGGCATAGCAAGGCCGTTTCTGCGTTATAGATAGGAATCTTGTGTGTCGATACTTAACACCGTAAACCAACGAACGTCATGGGCTTCCTCGAATCGATTCACGGTGTGCTGGCCTCTGTTGCTCCGTGGTGGGCACTCGCGCTAGGCGTTGTTGCAGTACTGTTTGCGCTCGGCTACACCGGTGCACCCTTCTGGCTGTGGGCTACGCTCAGCCTCGGCGTTCTTGTCGGGCTCGGCGCACCAGTCTGGTTGATTGGCGGCGTCGCGGCGCTGGCTTTGGTCTTTCTAATTCCGCCTATTCGGCGGATTCTGTCTCTCGGCGTGATGAAGACGATGAAGGCGTTGGACTTTCTTCCTGTCATTTCAGAAACGGAGAAGGAAGCCATTGAAGGTGGGACGGTTTGGGTGGAAGGCGAACTGTTTTCCGGAAAGCCAGACTTCAAGAAGTTGCTGGCGGAAGACTATGCCGGACTCTCCAAAGAAGAGCAGGCGTTTATGGATGGCCCCGTCGAAGAACTCTGTCAGATGTCAAACGACTGGGAGATATGGCAACGACGAGACCTTTCTGCTGAAGCATGGCAGTACATCAAGGATCAGCGGTTTTTCGGACTCATCATCCCCAAGGAATACGGCGGGCACGGCTTCTCGCCAAGTGCCAACAGCGCAGTGATTGCGAAAACTGCCTCGGCGTCGTCCACGCTTGGGATTACGATTATGGTGCCGAACTCGCTGGGACCGGCTGAGTTGTTGATGCACTACGGTACGGATGCGCAGAAGAATCACTACCTCCCTCTTCTGGCTCGTGGTGAAGAGATTCCTTCGTTCGCACTAACAGAGCCGACTGCTGGCTCAGATGCGGGCGCAATGACGTCGGAGGGCGTCGTTTTCAAAGGCGAAGATGGAGAGCTGTACATCCGCCTGAAATGGATGAAGCGCTACATCACGCTGGCGGCGATCTCCACTCTGCTTGGCCTCGCGTTCAAACTTCGTGACCCCGAGAATCTTCTTGGCGAAGGCGAGCATCGTGGAATTACGTGTGCACTCATCCCAACGAAAACGCAGGGGGTAATCCTCGGTAAGCGACATGATCCACTTGGTGTGCCGTTCTGGAACTGCCCGACAGAGGGCGAGAACGTTATTGTCAAACTTGAGGATGCCGTAATCGGGGGCACCGAAGGCGTTGGCAAAGGATGGCGGATGCTCATGCAAAGCCTCGCAGCAGGGCGTGGAATCTCGCTTCCAGCCTCATCAACCGGTGGAATTAAGGGAGCGGCAAGAGTTGCCGGAGCCCACGCGCTCGTTCGCAAGCAATTTGGGCTTTCGATAGGCAAGTTCGAGGGCATCGAAGAGCCCCTCGCGCGGATCGGTGGCTGGGCCTATCTCACTGAAGCAGCTCG
>JAHEJB010000184.1 GCA_024639085.1 Rubricoccaceae bacterium
CAGCCGGAGCCTGGCCGTGCCGAGGTGGCGCAACGAGGTCATCAAAGATGCGGGGTGAGTTTACTATGGCCGCCTGCTCTGGATGAGCAAGAGGAACCTTTATGACTTCGATCCGGAATAGCGCCGAATTCGGGTCTTCATCTGGCGACGCCGACGTACAGCCTGGAAGTTCTTCCTCAGGGCGCACCGGCGCCGACCCAGAAACGTAGATATAGACGTTCTCATCGTCGCTTGGGTCTTTCAGGAGCGAGTGTGTGTGGGAGCCACGGCAGGTCTGCACATTGCCAATGTAATCGGGGTTGCGTATGTCGCTGATGTCGAAGATGCGTATGCCGCGCAGACGATCTGGACTTGCGACTTCCTCAACTCCTTCCGTACCGCAGTCGAGTCTTCCGCCACGTCCTTCGCCCGATACGAACAGGAGGTTTTCGTAAACCGAAACGTCGCTTTGCGAAGCAGGGCAGAGGTAGTCGGTCACGAGTTCAGGCGACGCTGGGTTGGAAATATCCCAAATCATGACGCCGTTATAGTTACCCTGAAAGGCGTAATCGCCACTGAAGGCCAAATCCGAATTCGTGACGCCGACAAAGGCTTCAGCCGGAGGTGTCGTGGATAGCATCCGGAGGTTCCAGATTGCCTCTTCAGCATCAAAAAGCCCAGGTCCGAGACCGACGCGAGGGTCAGTCGAGATGGAACCCTGGGCACTAGCCGTTGCGCCGAAAAGCGTCATGGCAAATAGGAGCGGTAGAACCGCGCCTGAGGTAATGCGGCGAATTAGTCGTGAGACGTTCATGGGGACGGGGTGATTGTGGCGGAGTTGTATGAAAGGCTGTGTTAGTGGCCGTGTTGCGGCAATTGGCTAAGCATGAGGTTCATGCGGGCGATCTCGGTAATCTGGTCCACGTTTATGTCCGACGCGAGCTTGAATGCGGCTTCGTCTAACGCTGCTCCTTCTGTCGAAAAAAGCTCATCTACCATTGTAACGGCGCCGTTGTGGTGCTGGATCATGTAAGTCAGGAAGAGCCGATCAAAGTCGCCATCTTGTGCGTCGGCGAGTTCGTGAAGCTGCTCATCGGAAAGCATCCCGGGCATGTGCACGTGGTCGTGGTGCCCTCCTCCATGGATCATCAAATTCAAGCCGTCGATATGGACCATGGGTACGGGCTGGTCACGATCACGGAGCCATCGTTGCATCGCCTCGATCTCGTCGGTCTGTGCGTTGATGATGCGTGCCGCAAGCGTCTGGACTGAGCGATTTGCCCCGTTTGTTGGGGCGAGGCGCGACATCACGAGCGCTTGCGCATGGTGTCCGATCATGCCGGACATGAAATCAACGTCGGCCTGCGTGAAGGCCATTCTAGCGCTGTCCTGACGAGCCCAGAAAAGAGCCTCAAGGGCGGATGTGTCAGCCGACTGTGCTTGAACACATGGGCTGCTCGCGGCAACACAAAAAGCGAACAGGATCAACAACAAGACTCGAACCCGGGACGGCTTACTGGTACTGGCCATGCTGTAATGCTCTGTGTTGGCGGAGATCTTCGAATATGCTAAAGCTATAGCATCATCGTAGGCTACGCACGTGAAGCGTTAACGTTGCGCCGGACCTTAGATAAACATCAGCTTGCCGAAATATTGGGGCAAATGAAACTGTGGCGTGGGATTTTCTACGTAAGACCAGGTCAACCAATGAGGATGAGACGTTTCATCTGCGCATTTGTAGAAATTGGCCCTCCAGGCAACATCCCGTTTGGGTTTGGCGGCGTCCGGGCAGTACTTCTTGATGAGGGCAAAAGGTAGGCGGTATTCCACCGTCCACGTGGTGGGCTCGGTGATTTCCGAATCCACAATCTTCGGGAGTGACTGAGCAATTTCGATTCGCTCGCAGTCTTCCGTGGACACCGGAATTGCCTCGCCTTTCTCAGGATGCCACCAGAAGAGCATCGTGCCCCCACAATTGATTTCGAGGTTGAAGTAAGAGAGGCCAAGAGAGGAGCCCGGCGTGAAGAAAAATTCCACGCAGCTGTCTTTGTAAACTGGGCCTTGATGCTCTCTAGCTAAGGCCCGAACGTAGCGGTCCTCCACGCGAAATATGATCGTCAATCCCACCTCATCCCATGCAAGCTTAGCGCGCACGTTGGGGCGATGGTCAGGTTCTTCGCCCATGTGATGGTTAAGCACCAGCGGCTTGATGTGCTGCCAGACCGGCTTATCCCAGTTCGCATCGAGCACGACACGCTCGGCGCATCTTGAGATTGTGTAGCTCTGTGGCAACTTGCTCATAGAAATCCCGACTATCCGGACGCCAACATCCAAGTCGCCACGGTGAAGACAATGCCTGCAACGTACAGCACACCAAATATGAGCTTGTTGTGGCGTGCCAGCCATTCAGGCAGGTAGATGTCGAAGTTGTCTCTGCGATCACCCGTATAACGGGCTGCCATCGGCGTGAGGGGGCAGTGCCAGCGATTGATCAACAAGACGACGACCTCCAGAAAAACGATGCCGATGAACCACCCTGCCGCCGTTTGATTGCCCAGACAGGACGCAATGGGAATAGCGACTATGCAGGCCACGAAAAACGTCCAGACAATCGTGTGGACCACTTTGATGGCCATAAGCATTCGCGTTTTCGGCAGATTCGTACCCCTACAAAATCTCAACTTCTTCCGGCACCATAAATAGCATCACGCATCCCGTTCGGGAGAAGACCGAATGTGTTTCTCCAGGGTGCCTGTAAAGATAGTCGCCCTCGTTGAGTTGGATGGAACCAAATCGGACTTCGCCTTCCAACACGTAGACCTCCTCACCGCCTGGATGGTTGTGATTTGGAGACGACGCGCCGGCGTCGAATTTCAACATGAACGTTGGCGGACGTTGAGTTGCCTTGTCAAAGCGCAGTACTCTTACATCGATCCCGGCCGTGTTAACTCCGTCCTCTACAAGGGGCATCCACTCCGCGTCGGACCCTCGTGCAACGATTGGTTTCATGCTTTGGGGAGCTGTCGGCTGTTTAACGAGAAGAGCCAGATTTGAAGACGCGTGTGTCGTTTTACTGGACGTCAGCGTCTGTATTGAAGGAAAGGTGGATCGGCCCGCTGCGATACGTTAAGCGGTATCGCTGTCACGGAGTCGCGAACCCGAAGATGTCGCGGATGTTGTTGTGAGACGGGGCTGCGCGTGCAACACTATTGACATTCCTAACCAAGCTGCTCCACACGCCCAAGGAATTTGTCGCGCCTTTCCGTCCATTGCCAGACTTGAATCTGGTGTGAGAGTATGCAAAATTCCACAACGTGCTGCGTAAAGATCATTGGCTGTGCAAGCAAAGTCATTGGAGGCGAGCAAATATTGATCTACCCATGCGCAAAATGACTTTCGTGTCGCGGCGTGTTCTGCGCTGGCCAATCAACCCACCACATCTATAGCAGAAAGCAGGAGGATCAGTGTAAGCGTAATTCGGCGGCTTTTATGTTCTATAACAATTACTTTATTGAGGATCGAAAGATTTTGACCAAGCTTGTTCACCTATGCATTTATCGGCATCCCGTAGGCATCCCGAACAGCCTCCAGAACTGCTTCTGAGAGCGTCGGGTGGGGGTGCATGGTTTCCATGACCTCGTGTGCCGTGGTCTCCAGCGTACGGGCCAGACATGCTTCGGCAATCATTTCCGTGGCGTTTGGCCCGATGATGTGGCAGCCGAGCCACTCGCCATATTTGTCATCAAAAATCACTTTGACGAAGCCGTTCTGGTTGCCAATGGCCGCGGCCTTGCCTGAAGCGGTGAACGGAAACTTGCCCACCTTGATCTCGAAGCCAGCTTTCTTCGCTTTTTCCTCTGTGTAGCCCACGGAAGCAATTTCCGGGAGACAGTAGGTACAGCCCGGAGTGTTATTGTAATCCACCGGGTGAACATCCAGGCCTGCAATCTTTTCGATGCAGACG
>JAHEJB010000185.1 GCA_024639085.1 Rubricoccaceae bacterium
TGCGTGCGTGCTCGGAGAAGGGGTTAGGATAGGGTGGGCTGAGTAGGTAGCCAGCGTCAGCTGGCACTTCTACGATCTCGTTGCTCGTGCCAATTGGGAACGTGGGCGTCAGGATAAAAAGTCCAAAATCTCTATCATTCGCAATGATATTCCCGCTCTCGAAGTAAGGATAGTTGCTCCACTGTCCACTGTAAGACTCGGAGTTGCCAGTCGGATACGTATCAAAGAAGGCAACTTCGGTGAGCGTTCCATTTGCGATGTCTTCGATATCTACGACGCGCAGGCCACTCTCATAGTTGCTCATAAACGCGTAGCGCCCTCTGATATAGAGGTTGTGATCAGTCGTCTCAACAGGCCCGTAGTAATAGAAGTCCAACTCCGGATTGTCCAGGTCGGTCATGTCGAAGACCATCGTTCGCGTATTGCCGGGTGCGCCATCGTCAATCTCATCGCCAAGAAAGAAGTAGTGCTGGTCTTCGGAAAACCATCCCTGGTGGGCGTAGACGGCGTCCGTGTAATTGCCTTGTCCAACATATACTGGATTGTTCTTATCCGTCACGTCCACAACCACAATGTGGCTTGAAGAGTCAAACGTACCCTGCGCGCCAACGCAGATTTCGTGACCTGTATAGTCCAGATCAGGACCTGTGTACAGCACACACTGGGCATCGTGCGTGTATCCATCATCACCATAGCAGCCTGCATACGTCGGGCTTGTGGGTGTCTGGATGTTCACCATGTGAAAGCTGCCTGAGCAGTCGTCTGCGCCGACTAGGTAGGCAAAGCCGGTGTCTTCGTTGATCACGACATTGTGTGCACTTCCGATTCCATTGTAGTTGGCGTCTGCGGTGAACGTCTCCGGAGGACTCGTCACATCGCGTAGCCTGGTAAGGTCAAAGACCTGCATGCCATGACTTCCCGCGTTGTCTGCGACAACGAACGCATGGTCAGCATAGACCTTCACATCACGCCAGATAGTCGACTCTCCTGACGTTGGAAGAAAACCCACATATTCTGGGTTTTCCGGATCAGTTACGTCAACGAATGCTGTGCCGTGGGTGAAGGCGGCCAGGGCGTATTCGTTTCCAGTTTCCGAATCGGTCCAGCCCCAAATGTCTGCCCCGCGAGATGCACCAAATGTAGACAGCGGCAGGTTCGCCGACATATTGATTTCATTACAGGGAAAGCTTCCGGCCATTCCACCAACGCAGGCGACTGCAGATTGCGAGAAGGCAGAGGGGACACAGAAAGCCGCGATCGCCGATGCAAGGAGAAGATTGCGCAACATAAAAGGGGTGAGGTGTGCCTACCGAACCAACGAGATGCGGCGGGTGGATGAAAAAGCCTCGCCCGTCACGCGGATGAGGTAGAGACCAGTTGGCACGTTGCTTCCGTCGAATTCAATTGAGAGCGCAGCGCCCGAGCCAACATCGCCATCGTGCAGCAGGGCGATGCGTCGGCCAGTGATGTCCAGCACTTCAGCATTTACATGCTGGGTACGGTCGACAGCAAGCAAGATCTGTGTTCGAGTGCTGAAAGGATTGGGATGTGCCGTGGATAGCGAGAAGCCATTCTCTCCGGGGGTTTCAGGCAGGGGCTCGTTTGCTGTTTCAAGCTCAAACGTAGGCGTGAGGACGAACAAGCCGTTCGTAATATCATTGACGATGATGTTCTCGCTCTCGAAGAACGGGTAGTTGCTCCATTGGCCGCTAAATCCGATCTCGTCGTCAGCAGGATAGGTATCGAAGTAAGCCTTTTCTGTTAGAACGCCCGTCTCGATAGCGGTCAGATCAAGAACTCGCAGGCCTGAGTTATAGTTGCTGAGGAAAGCGTGATTGCCGCGGATGTACAGGTTGTGATCAATCGCACCCAGCGTGCCGAAATAGAATGCAAAGAACTCTGGGTTGTCCAGATCCTCAAGGTCGAAAATGATGGTTCGTGTGTTCGTCGTTCCACCGTTTATCTCGTCTAGCTCATCGTTTACAAGGAAATACCGATGATCCTCCGTTAGCCAACCTTGATGTGTATAACTTGGGTTCGGATAGGTGCCCAGGGCGATTAGAATCGGATTCCCCTTATCTGTGACATCGACAAGCGTGATGGTGTCCTCATTCGCTGCAATGCAAATCTCCTGGCCTGCGTAGTCTGTATCTGGACCAGCATAGTTGACACACTGAAGATCGTGCGTATAGCCATCCGCCGAGAAACAGCCTGCGAACGTTGGGCTAGTCGGCGTTTGAAGATCCACCATGTGGAGGCCGCCCTCGCAATCATCTGAGCCGACGAGGTACGCAAACCCTGAGTCCTCGTTTATGGCAATGTTGTGCGTGCTGTTCGGGACGTTTTCGGTTTCGCCGTTGTAATCGGCATCCGTCGTAAACGACTCCGGCGGGCTTGCCACGCTACGAAGACGTGTTAAGTCGAACACCTGCATTCCGTGCGCCCCTGCGCCGTCTGCCACTATGAAGGCATGGTTTTCGTAGACCTTCACGTCGCGCCAAACCGAAGCAGTTGTTGCCGTTGGAAGCTTCCCGAGGTAAACAAGTGACTCTGGGTCTGTTACCTCAACAAACGCGACGCCATTATCGAGGCCAACTAGCGCGTACTCGCGGCTGTCCAGCGGGTCAGTCCAACCCCAAATATCGTTTCCCTCGCCTGCCTCAAAAGTAGCGAGTGGTATGTTTGACGACAGATCAATGCGTTCGCAAGGAAACCCTCCGGCGGACCCTTCCGCACATGCTATTCGAGACTGAGCCAGAAGGGGAGAAGCAGTCGCCAAAGACGCAATAACTACTGCCGCGAAAACAGATCGGGTGCTTGCTATGCAGGATGAGAGCATTTAGTGTATAACCGTAATGCGCTGTGTTGCCGAAAAGTCCTCACCAGTTACGCGGATGAGGTAGATGCCTGCTGGCAGATCAGCTCCTTCAATTGCAAGAGACACAGCTGTACCTGCGGAAACCACGCCATCGTGAACCAAAGCGACGCGGCGGCCAGCGATGTCTAACACCTCGGCCGCGACATGCTGGGCCCTAGACACGGCAAGGGAAAGACGTGTATCGGTGCCAAAAGGGTTTGGATATGCGGCTGACAACACGTATCCAGATTCGCCAGGTATTTCCGTTGGTGCAGAAGAGTCGGTCGTAATCGGAAACGTTGCTCTAACAATAAAGAGGCCATTGTCCTGATCAGTCGCGATTATGTTGCCGCTTGGGAAGTAGGGGTAGTTACTCCACTGGCCTCCAAACCCTGGGCTGTCAGTCCCAGAAGAGAAGGTGTCAAAGAACCCTGCTTCCGAAAGAATTCCGCTTTCGATATTTGTCAGGTCGAGGATGCGAAGTCCCGACTCGTAATTGCTCTGAAAGACGTAATTTCCGCGGACGTAGTGGTTGTGATCCGAGCTAAACACCGTGCCGTAATGCATGAACGAAACTTCAGGATTGTCTAGATCGAGAAAATCGAAGACAATCGTCCGGGTCCCTGGGAAATTGTTATTGAACTCATCCGATTCGTCATCCGCCAGAAAAAACCGTTGGTCTTCGGTGAACCATCCTTGGTGGGCATAGCCCGTGTCTGGATAGTCCACGTTTGCAATAAATGACGGAGCCGACTTATTCGTCACATCCACTATGACCGTCGTGCCACCGTTTGACGTAACACAAATTTCCGCCCCAACGTGATCATTATCAGGGCCGTCATAAATCACGCACTGGGCGTCATGGACGTAGCCGCCTCCTGAATAGCATCCCGCGAAAGTTGGACTCGTTGGTGTTGAAATATCCACCATGTGGAGGCCACCATTGCAGGAGCCCGATCCGACGATGTAGGCAAAGCCGGAATCTTCGTTGATTACAACGTTGTGGGAACCTCCGACTGAGTTGCCAGACACGCCGGTGTAGAGCACGTCTTCACTGAACTCGCGGTCGGCGTCTGCTGTTA
>JAHEJB010000063.1 GCA_024639085.1 Rubricoccaceae bacterium
GCGTAACTCCGCAAGCAGGCATCCGCTATCAGGATCCGCAGCTTTATCTCTACGAGGGTATGGTTCAATCCGCGTGTGGAATGAACAGCGCGGCGACTGGCCCTTTTTACTGCCCGAACGACCAGACAATCTATCTCGACCTATCCTTCTTTCGGGAATTACAGCGATTCGGAGCCTCGGGCGACTTCGCTGTAGCCTATGTCATAGCTCACGAGTTTGGCCATCACATTCAGAACATCGAAGGCACGCTGGGCGCTGTGAGCAATGCCCAACGCCGAACCGACCAACGAACCGCCAACGATCTTTCTGTTCGGACGGAGCTCCAGGCGGACTGCTTTGGTGGCGTGTGGGGATACCACGCTCGAGACATGCTCGAAGCTGGCGATGTTGAAGAGGGAATAGCAGCCGCTGCGGCAGTAGGCGACGACCGGATGCAGCAAATGGCGGGTCAACGCGTGACGCCCGATGCTTTCACCCACGGTTCTTCACGCCAACGAACGCAGGCCTTCCAGGCTGGCTTCCAATCGGGCAACCCTGCAACCTGCGATACCTTTGCCGATTTTCGGTGAGGTACGTTTCGTACACATCCGGCTGGAGTGCACTGCCAGCGGCGCGAGGTGCGCAGGGCAAAAAGACGGTACTCTTGTAGCGATACAGACAGATTGAGCGGCTAAGTCGTTACAGCCCGTGTGTCACCTACTCCCAGGTCCCCATGAACGCATACCGCGTAGTCCTGCCCTTTGCACTCTTCACCTTATTGCTTGCCGGCTGCGCCGGATCTAGTTCTGTCACGGATGTCGGTGAATCTGTCGATCATCTTGAGGACCTCGTTACACACTTAGGTCGCCAAGGCTATATTCTTCGGCCCACGGGCCTGACTGTGCCGTTCTCGCTAGCTGATATCGGATACGAATATCGGGTGCTGGGCGAGCGAATTCGGATTTACGAGTTCAGTTCAACGGAAATGGCCGAGCGGGCTGTTGATGAGTTCATTCTTGACTCCTCCGGCGGTGGCACAAGCAGCGTGTTCCAGCACGGTGCTATGATGGTTGCTTATGCCGGACGAAGCCCCTCGCTTCAACTCACACTCGCCAACAAACTTGGGCCGGCGATCTACTAGTCCAGAAATGCTAGTGTAGCCCAGAAATCATCCATCCGGCCGTAGCGCAGTGCCCACGAAGGGCCATCACCAACGTGGGCGTGACCCGATCCATCAGAAAGGTCGTCCAGATAAACGGTTTGCGCTGACCTCCGAAATCCTGTTCGCAAACCTTTGAGCACTGACTCTTTCAGCGACCAGAGTAGAAGCTGGGCGTCGTTGTGAGGAAGACCAAGAGATTCCAGCAGCCCATACTCGTTAGTATGGAGGATTCGACGATAGAGGTCTGGCCGTCGAGGAACGATCTCCTCTAGGTCAACGCCAACAGGGCGTTCCGCAATCGCCGCGATTGATCGTGCGTAATCTCCACGTCCGGCGTGGCTAATGGAAACGTGAAGGGCATGTCCATCAACAACTAGCCCATCATCCTCGGCGACAACGAGCGGAACATCAAGTGGTTGAATCCTCAGCCGAGTCGCGAGAACTGACCGAGCCGTCATCCGCCCCAGGGCAAAGCCACGACGGCGCCCTGGATAACCGAAAGACTCCATTCTATCCAGCTCCTGCACTGAAAGAACAGCCGAGAGATCATCCGGCAACTCTTCAACCAGGCCAAATTGCCAAGCAACGTCCGTAGGAACTTCGACAAACGGCATCAATTAGATAAGATGACTGTTAATTAAGGACGTGCGCAGACGTCACAGCATGAAAGCAATTTGCACATTTGTGCACTGTGACAAAATCACGTTGAGAGCTAGTTAACACCGTACTGACCTGTACCTTGTGAACTGGGCTTGTAGAACGGCCTTCTTTCAAATCATTCCCAACTGTGCTGTCGCGCAGTTTACGCCCATGAGCGCTTTTCCGCTCACCTCTATTCGCGATGCTTCGTCAATGCAGCGTGTCGGCAAGAGTTTCTCTGAGTTCCTCGATCGCTACAGGTCTCGCCTGACCCAGCTTTTCGAATCGCGGACTACCGCTGATCGTCTGAATTTGAATCGTGGCCTCCCTCCATTCGCCATGAACCTGGTTCGCGAGGTAGATCCACTCTCCGTGTACATCCCAACCGAGTACGGAGGGCGGGGCAATAATATCTCGGAGTGCCTTTCTATCCTTGAAGCCACCGGCTACGAATCGCTCCCCCTCTGCCTCACTATTGGCATCAATGGTGGACTTTTCCTTCAGCCTCTTGGGAAGTACGGAAACGAGTCGATCAAGCGACCTATTTTTGAGCAGTTCACGCGGAACAAGAAGATGGGAGGTCTCATGATCACTGAGCCCGATCATGGTTCCGACGCCCTTAGTATGCAGACGGCGTACACAGCGACGGGCAACGATTCGTATCACATTGAAGGAACAAAGCACTGGGCCGGACTGACCGGCTGGGCTGACTATTGGCTCCTCACAGCACGAGCCCGGGCCACGGATGGCAATCTACGGCGCGACATCGATTTCTTCGTTTGCGATGTAAACGCGCCGGGGCAGCACATTGAGGTTGAAGAGGTTTACAGGAATCTCGGCCTCCGCATGATTCCTTACGGCCGTAACAAGATTGACGTGGAAGTACCCGGCGTTGCCCGCCTCGAGCCGAAGTCCACGGGCATCAAGTTGATGCTCGATCTGCTCCACCGCAGTCGTCTGCAGTTCCCTGGAATGGGCATGGGCTTTCTTCGGAGAATGCTGGATGAGGCTGTTGAGCACTGCCGTGAACGTTTTGTCGGTGGAAGCCCTCTGTTCGATTACGACCAGGTAAGGGCTCGGCTAGCACGCCTACAGGCAAGCGTTACGGCATGTGCTGCTATGTGTCTGCATTCATCGGAGCACGCTGGTGTAGATGAGGACCTGGCGAACGAAGGCCTCAAAGCCAATGCAATGAAGACCGTGGTCACAGATCTCATGCATGAAGCATCGCAATCGCTTCAGCAACTATTGGGGGCCAAAGGCTACAAGGAAGACAACATTGCTGGCCGCTCCACCAACGACAGCAGACCATTCCAGATTTTTGAAGGCTCCAACGATATCCTTTATCAGCAGATATCTGAATCGGTGCTGAAGAGCATGCGCAAGATGAAAGAAAACAACCTGTATCAATATCTCAAGCAGGATGACAGTACAACTCGCGCTGCCGACTATTTCCGCGACGTTCTCTCCTTCGATGTTGATTGGGCGCTCCCTCAGCGCAAGCTTGTCGAGCTTGGAAAGGCTCTAGGTCGCATCATGTCAATGGAAATGACCATCGAGATGGGCGAGCGTGGCTATCAGGCCGATCTGATTGCGAATGCATTGGAGAGCTTCCGCACGGAAGTCAACGGAATAATGGAGACCTACCGAACGGGCGGCTTGACGGCAGTAATTGAGGATTACCGCGATTCCAGCGGCTGGCTACAGTTTGTAGAATCCGCGACCGTTCGCACCGTGGGATAGCTTGCGGTATGCCCGAGGCAAGCGCAAACGTCCACATTCCGTACGATCTCCAGCCGAAGCCCTACCACAAGGTCGTCGCTGATCTAGTGAGCGAGTACGCACCGGATGCCGGAGATATTCTGGACATTGGATGCGGCGTGGGACACACGCTGGTTGAGATCCAAAGACAACGCCCAGATCTGCACGTTGTGGCCTCAGACATGGATGTAGAATGCCTCCGAATAACTGCCGACCGTGTGGCTCTGGAAGAATCTATTCACGCCACGGCGGACAAGCTCTTTCCTGGAAATCGTCTGTTCGACTGCGTAATGGCCTCGCACGTTTTGGAGCATACCTACAATCCGGTAGATTTTGTTAGAGGTGTAATGGGGCTCGTCCGCCCAGGCGGCGTTGCCGTTTTAGCTGTCCCCAACCCCGTTCGCCCAACCGTTGTGTGGAGCAATCTCTTTCGGCGTCATTACGTGAATAGAGGCCACGTCGTAGCCTGGGATCGCTCACATTGGATCAACTTCCTGGAGAATATTCTTCAACTTGATGTTGCCGAATATGCGGCCGACTTCGTGCCTCTGCCGCTCGTCAGTGGAAAGCCGTTGTTTCGAAATCTCGAAGCTGGCCTGACTCGCGTGATGCCCTGGCTTGCATTCTCAAACATTGCGGTCGTGCGCAAGGAATCTCCACCAAAACAATAAGGGGCGGCAAGATTACTTACCGCCCCTGGAAGCACTGAAAACCCGTCTCGGTTAGCCGGCGGCATCAAATCGGCGGGCTACCTCGTTCCAGTTCACAACATTCCACCACGCGGAGACATAGTCTGGGCGCCTGTTCTGGTAGTTGAGGTAGTAGGCGTGTTCCCAGACATCCAAACCCAGCAAGGGTGTGCCCTGTTCATCAGCCACATCCATTAGTGGATTGTCCTGATTGGGAGTTGATGTTATCGCGAGGGAGCCATCCTCTTTCTTGATCAACCATGCCCAGCCTGAACCAAACCGGCCCCCAGCTGCTGCAGCAAACTTCTCTTTGAAGGCATCGAATGAGCCAAATGAGCTGGCAACCGCATCTCCAAGCGCGCCCGAAGGAGAACCGCCTCCATCGGGGCTCATCACGGACCAGAAAAGACTATGGTTGTAAAAACCACCTCCGTTGTTACGGACAGCCGCAGTTGCTGGTGAGCGCAAGAGGCTCTTAATGCTTTGCCCTTCCATAGGAGTTCCATCTATCGCAGCATTCAGTTTGTCCGTGTAACCTTGATGATGTTTACCATGATGGATCTGCATCGTCTTCGTATCAATGTGCGGCTCCAATGCGTCGAGTGCATAAGGGAGATTGGGGAGGGTGAATGCCATGGATTAACGTGATTGGTTAGAGGAAAAGTGTTCCTAATACGACCATGCTTGCCAGTCGTTTCCAATTTCTCTACACAGATCTATTGTCTTGACAGCGGCGATCCAACAGGCTATTGTCGACCCAGAACCCTGCCGCCGCATGAACGTCGATACCACCAACATGAGACTGTTTGTCCTTTCAACTGTCATCGCGTACTCATTTCTGCTGCCCAACGCATCCTCCCAGACTCGTATCGCGGACTATCGAGCGGGAAGTCAAGCAACCACTAGTCCTCTGATAGATGTGATTCAGGATGGCAGCTTTGAAACCGGAAGCCCGAATGACTTTTGGACAGAAGCCTCGCTGAATTTCGGTACTCCGCTCTGTACAGTTGCCAACTGCAGTGCTGGAGGAGGATCTGGTCCCCGCACAGGCGAATGGTGGGCGTGGTTTGGCGGAATCGCAGAAATTGAAGAAGGCAGTATTGACCAGAACGTGATGTTAGATGTTGGTACGGCAGTTCTAACATTCTGGCTCGAAATTCCAGTCGTTTGCGACAGTCCAGATGACTACATGGAGGTTCTCATCGACGGAGTCCAGGAGTTTCTCGTGGACGGCACGAGCACTTTGTGTGGCGTTTCAGGTTACTCCGAGCAGACTGTCAATCTCGATGCATACGCCGACGGAGGTCTCCATAATATTGAGTTTCATGGAGGGATCTTGGCGACGAATGGAGAAACCACCAACTTCTTTATCGACGACGTGTCTCTCGAGAATGAGGAGATCACGACCATACTCCCAGGCCTAGATGGTGTCCTGGAAACGCACAACCTGACCGCGGTTTATCCGAATCCGTTCAACCCTCAGGCGCAGTTCTCGTTAGAAATTGCCGAGCAGCAGAGGGTGCGTATCGAGATGTATGATGCGCTTGGTCGGCGCGTTGCAACGCTGTATGATGGAACCCTCGGCGCTGAGTCGGTCCACCAGTTCCAGATTGACGGGACATATCTTCCTTCTGGCAGCTACATGGTTCGCGCAATCGGCGAGCGGTTCGCGGATGCTCGCCAGGTAACGCTTACGAAATAGAGACACCAAAGCGGCAACCTGGGGAGGTCTCACCAGCGTTGCCTCGCTCCTACTCGTTAGGTAGAACGGCCAGTATTCGCGATCGATCGTCTTCCGTCAATTGTCCTTCCCTGACAAGTTGCTCCAGCGCAGATCTAACGCGGTCCACATTCGTTCGCGCCGATTCTCCTTTAGTCAGGTTCGTCAACATCGCTTCTCTGAGAAAGCGTTCGACGTATTCAGCAGCATCGGGTCGCCCAGAGAAATCGATAGACTCCGTGACTGTCGCTCTACCCTGATTGATGTCGATCTCGACCTTGCGACCACCAAGAAGTTGACGGCGAGCATCCACACGCACGATATCATCATAGCGAACGGTGCGTGGTTTTTCGAGGTTGTTGTTCTGAAAGACGATTCGATCCTCCAGAAATAATGCGCCGTCTTTACCTGAGCCCAACCGTGTTGCATCGTATAGGGCTAGAATTTGAGATGCTTCTACGCTATTCGCGTAATCACCAACGGCAGCTGAAAGCTTTGCCCGTGGGATATCAGGCACAACGAACAACCCGATATTCGGCGCGTGCGGTATGTATTCTCGAAGGAGGGCGTCTATCGACATGGAACCGTGATCATACGATTCCTTATGGCAACAACGCGGTAGCCTCGGGCGTCACGAAGAACGCCCCGGCTGCTTCCGTTATAAACCCGGGAACGATCCCGAGAGCGATCAGCGCTGCTACGCAAGCCACGAGGACCACCTTCGAAAACAGAGGAACATCGAAAGCTGCGGACTGGACAGACACATGGGCATCTTCCGGTTTCTTCATCCAGAAGGCGACAAGTACGCGGAGGTAGTAGTACGCCGAAACCACAGAAGCCAATACGCCGATCAATGCTAGCCACGTGAGGCCAGCATCGACCGCAGCCGCGAAAACAAAATACTTCCCAAAGAAACCGGCCAAGGGCGGGAAGCCTGAGAGGGCGAACATGAACACGCCCATAGCGACACCGAGTAGCGGTTTACGCGATCCGATTCCTGCAAGCGAATCAATAGTTTGCTCTGCGCCTTGTTTTCCGTCCCATTCGAGGACGGACATCACCCCAAAAGCGCCAATGTTCATGACCGTATAAGCGAGCAGGTAGTACAATGCTCCAGCATAGCCGAGCGCACCTGCAGCCAATCCTGTGAGTATGTAGCCAGCGTGAGCGATCGAAGAATAGGCCAGCATCCGCTTGATATTACGCTGGGCAAGTGCCAACACATTCCCCACCACCATTGTGATGGCCGCTACAATCGCAAGTACGTGCCGCGTGTCCAGTCCAACATCATCCAACGGTAGAATTCGACCCAACACGAGAATCAGTGCAGCAAAGGCGGCGGTCTTTGAGGCCGTCGACATGAACCCTGCAAGTGTCGTCGGCGCACCCTGGTAAACATCCGGTGTCCACATATGGAACGGAACAGCGCTCACTTTGAAAAAGAACCCGATCAACAGAAGCGCGACGCCGCCTGCAAAGAAGCCAGTCCGACCTGTCTCCACAAGCGCTGCAGGCATATCGGAGAGCATCATGGTACCAGTCGCACCGTACAGCAGCGCAATTCCGTAAAGAAAAAACCCTGTTGAAAACGCGCCCAGAAGGAAGTACTTGAGCGCACTTTCGTTCGCCCGCTCGTTATCTCGAACCAACCCTGTAAGCACATAGAGGCAGATCGACATGGTCTCCAATCCTACAAATAGTGTGATCAGCGAGCCCGCGTTTGCGAGCACCATCATCCCAGCCGTTGCTATGAGAATCAGCGCGTGGACTTCTCCGAAATTGTGACCTGTTCGCGATAGATAGGGTACAGAGAGAATCACACTTCCCAACGCTCCGAGCAGGATCACTACGTTCACAAACGAGGCAAACCCGCCCGACATCACGTGGCCCATGAACGCGGAGTCCGTCACGCCCACACGCGCGAGTTCGATGGTGATCGCCGCAACTAGCACCGCGCCAGAAAGCCATGGGATGCTTGCACTATCGTTACTGAATGAATCGACGACCACCAGCACGACACCTATCAAGGCCACGAGCAGGATTGGCGCCGTTGCGCCCATGTCGGGAAGTAGAAAGTCGTACATAATAGAAGTACCAGGCCACAGGGTCTGGAATCACAAATCCGATAGTGCTAAACCCAGGAGAGCTCTTCGATCTCGCGAGCAACCGTCACGTCCATGTTTGTGATGGCATTACCGGCATCGTGGGTCGTGAACGCAAGCGTTACGCGGTTGTAGACGTTTGAAAGTTCAGGGTGGTGGTTGTGCGCCTCGCAGACAAAGGCAACCCGCAAAATGAAACTGACGGCTTCGCGAAACGACCCAAACGTATAGGTCTTGACAATCCGATCTTCATCCCACGTCCAGCCTGGAAGATCGCCGAGCTGGGCCTGAATCTGGTCGTTCGTAAGGGTTGTATAGGATGGCATGAGTGTTATCCGACGGGTATCGGGAGGATATAGCCGCTGAAGAATATCAGCCAGACAATGATGTAAACTGGAATAAGGATCGGCAATGAGTACCGTAACACATAGCCAACAAAGGATGGAGTCTGAACCCCTGCGGACTCGGCGATTGCCTTCACCATGAAGTTCGGCCCATTACCGATGTATGTCAGCGCACCAAAGAACACGGCAGCGACTGAAATTGCCTGAAGGTAAAATCCTGACGCAGCGCTGGGGTGACTCGCGAAATCCAAGACATCCGCTGGCATGTTCACATCCATCCCAAACTTGCCCATGGCTGCGGAGAGAAATGAAACGTACGTTGGCGCGTTGTCGAGGACGCCGGAGAGTATACCGGTTCCATAATAAAAGGTCGTCACGCCCAGTGAAGCAGCATTCTCCTGCGCGAATAGCCTGATCAACTCAAGCGCAGGCTGCATGGTAAGGAAGATGCCGATGAAGAGCCAGCCGACCTCCCGAATGGGCTCGAAGTTGAATTCGTTGCCCTCTAACACCTTCTTGCTAGCCGTCTTGTAAGCAAGGAAGCACACCGCAAGCATGATCATTTCCCTTATCCCAAAGGGAACACCAAACATGTCGTGCAGATTGGGCACCCAAGAAACCACATTCGGGTCAAGGAACACAGCACCAACAATAATCGCCAGCCAGATAAACCCTTGCTTCCCCTCAACAACGATGTGAGACGATGTATGTACTGGTGTCGTGTCGCTTGCCTCACCAGGGTCAGGATTTCCACCCGCGTGCTCAATTTGCTCGCGAGCACTCTCCTCCTTGTTCCTTCTATCAACAATGGCAAAGATGCCGATCAGGATAAATATCGTTGGTAGCCAGATGTACCAGACGTGAGCAACTGTCCAGAAGAATGGTACACCGCGAAGGAATCCAAGAAATAGCGGCGGGTCTCCAATGGGCGTAAGCGCGCCGCCCACATTGGACACGATGAAGATGAAAAAGATGATGTGGTACGCCTTGATTCTCCCCTTATTTATCCTCATGTACGGACGAATCAGGAGCATGGACGCGCCTGTCGTCCCTATTACATTCGAGATCACCGCTCCAAATAAAAGTAGGATACTGTTGATCTTTGGCGTGCCACCGTAATCGGTTTTAATAAGTATGCATCCGCTTGCCACAAACAGCGATGCCAGTAATGCAATGAAAGAAATGTACTCCACCAACGCATGCATGATGGGAGTTGACGTGCGCATCACGGCCAGGTAATACGCCGACACTAGCAACCCGAGAACAAGTGCGTACTTCGGGTAATTGTGATGCCAGTGGTGGGTATAAAACAGCGGCCCCGTGGCAATCATCAAAAGCAGCAGTGCGAACGGAATGACAAGGAAGACTGGCGGAGGGGGCCCGTGGTCTTCGGCATGGCCTTCCTCTTCACCATGTGCTTCGCCATGCGCAGCGGGTTCGTCGATTAGACCCGTGTCCCCTTGCTCAGAATCAGACGCAACATCATGCGCCTCGATCGCTTCCGGCTCAGATTCCCGCGTCTGGGTTGTATCCTGCGCCGCGACACCACTCGCGCACACGAGCGCGAGCAATATCAAGAGAACACGTACGGAGCTGGATGGCATCTGGCTTAGGATTATTCCGACGCGGCAACGGCGTCAGGCCAACGCAAAGGAACCTGTACGACCGCGTCGGCTTGGTCCGCAGCAGCTTCTACGGCCAACGCTTTTTCCTCCGTGGTGTTGAGGATGGCTTGAACGGCGGCCTCGCTCTTATCAAGGAATGGTGCCGGGCCTAGACCGAGCCAGACCATCAAGATTGCGAGTGGTATGAGCAAGCCGACTTCGCGAAAGTTCAGGTCTTTCATCGTGCGATTCTCTTCGTGGGTAATCTCGCCGAAAAACGTGCGATAAACCATCCAGAGGAGGTATACGGCAGCCAGAATCACACCCGTTGTGGCAAGAATCACGAGGGCTCCATTGAACATCGAACTCTTCCAAGAGCCAATGAGGATCAGGAACTCGCCCACAAATCCATTCAGCCCTGGCAGCCCAGCCGACGCGAATACCGTGAGCATCATAAAGAATGTGAGCACGGGCACCGACTTGGCGATTCCGCCATAGTCCGCCATTTCACGCGTGTGTCTGCGTTCGTAGAGCATCCCGATTATGAGGAAGAGCGCGCCGGTTGAGATCCCATGATTCACCATTTGGATCATCGCGCCTTGTACGGCCTCAGTTGTCATCGCAAATAGGCCCAGAACTACAAAACCAAGGTGGCTCACAGATGAATATGCTATCAGCTTCTTAGCATCCTCCTGCGCGAACGCAACGAGCGCCCCATAGATAATTCCAACAACCGCAAGTACACCAAGCAGCGGTGCAAACTGTTGCGCTGCGTTCGGGAAGAATGGAATCGTGAAGCGAATCAAGCCGTACGTGCCCATCTTTAGAAGCACGCCTGCGAGCACCACGGATCCTCCTGTCGGAGCCTGAACGTGTGCATCGGGAAGCCACGTGTGAAATGGAAAGAGCGGCACCTTGATCGCAAACGCGAGCAGGAAGAGGAAGAACAACCAACCTTGTGCTCCAAGCGGCACACCGTAGCTGACGAGCTGGTACCAATCGGTCGTGAACACTCCGCCGTTGATGGCATCGCCCGCAGCGAAGCCAAGCCAGAGCACGCCAACGAGCATCAGCAATGAGCCAACCAGCGTGTAGAGCACAAACTTGATGGCAGCGTAAATCCGATTCTCACCACCCCAGATACCGATGATGAAGTACATCGGGATAAGCGTGATCTCGAAGAACACATAGAAGAGGACGAGATCGAACGAAAGGAAGACACCCAAAACGCCCGTCTGAAGAAGTAGCATCAGCGAGTAGTAGCCACGAATCTTCTCACCGATGTACGTCCACGAAGACAGGATGATGATTGGCCCGAGCAGCGTCGTCAGCATGGCGAGCAAAAGGTTTAGCCCGTCCACGCCAACGAAATAAGAGACGTTGACGCCCGGAAACCAGTTCATTCTCTCCATCAACTGAGGTGCTTCCGCCGTGCTCACAGCCGGGTCAAAACCCAAATACAGGCCGAGTGAGAGCAAAAAAGTTGCGACCGTAGTGATCAGCGCCGTCCATTTAACGCCACTGTCACTCGGTACGAACAACGCCACCAACGCGCCGATCGCTGGCAGGAAGATGACCAGCGAAACGATGTGAGGTATGGAAGCGAGTGCGTTCATTCAGATTGGTTTAATCGCTAGCCCAGCAGCATCAAGGCGAGAACGACGACTACACCGAGGACCAGTGCAAGGGCGTAATGCTGCACAACGCCAGTCTGGATGCCACGGAGTCGAAGCGCAATGCCCTGAACAAGCTTCGCTACTCCATTGACGGCCCCATCAACCGCACTCTCATCGAAAGGCGCAAAGATTTTTCTGGCACTGTTTACAACCGGGTTGACAACCCACTTCTGGTAGATCTCGTCCACAGAGTATTTGCGAGAGAACGTGCCGTACAGCGGCCCAAAGAATCGCTTAACGCTCGTGTCGGCTTCTGGGCCACGTGATCCCCATCGAATGACAAACCAGGCGAACAGAACGCCGCCCGCTGCAATGGCGAGGCCTAGGAAAAGCAAGCCCCATTCAATAGCAACCGGAACGTGGAACTCGTGATGCGGCTCTGCAACCGGACCGTGACCATCGTGCACAAGGAAGTGGTGGATCTCGCTGCCACCGAGAACTGCGGGAAGCCCGACGAATCCGCCGACAACGGATAACGCCGCGAGAACGACAAGCGGCACCGTCATCGTCCATGGGCTCTCGTGTGGCTTCGTATCCATGGCATCCGGCCAGCGAGGCGTTCCCTCAAACGTGAGGAGATAAGCACGGGTCATGTAAATAGCCGTCAAGACAGCCGTCACAAGGCCGATGATCCAAACGAAGTAGGACCAGACGTGGCCGTTGTAGCCAAGTTCAAAGGCTTTGAAGAGGATTTCGTCCTTTGAGAAGAACCCTGCCAGCGGTGGAATCCCAGCAATCGCCAGCGTTGCAATGAGGAACGTCCACCGTGTCAGCGGCATGAAGCGCTTCAGCCCGCCCATCGTCCGCATGTCCTGCGCGTCGAACTTGCCTTCGTAAGGGAGCTCAACGGCCATTAGCGGATCCTCTTCTTCGGACTTGCCATGCGAGCCAAGGAATCCTTTGTGTTCCAGTTCGTGCTCTACCTCGTGCATGCCATGGATCACGGAGCCTGATCCGAGAAATAGGCACGCCTTGAAGAAAGCGTGAGTCATCACATGGAAGATGGCGACGAAGTAAGCGCCGACGCCCGCCGCGAGGAACATATAGCCCAGTTGGCTCACCGTTGAATAGGCAAGCACCCGCTTGATGTCATTCTGCGTTATGGCGATGGTCGCAGCCATGATCGCCGTCAACGCGCCAACAATGGCGATTATCGTCATCGCCGTCGGGGCCATCAACACCATCGGGCTGAGGCGGGCGAGGAGGTACAGTCCACTGGTTACCATCGTCGCGGCATGGATCAGCGCGGACACAGGCGTTGGTCCGGCCATGGCGTCCGGGAGCCACACAAACAGAGGAATTTGCGCGCTCTTGCCTGTTGCTCCTACAAAGAAGAGAAGCGCCACGGCGAGGAGCGTTCCAGCGCCAAAGAGGCCAAGCGTTTCCGGCGCAAGCAGCGTTGTAAAGTCAAGACCAAAGGCGCCGTCTGTCTTCCCTGTTACGACCGCGAAGATGACAAACATCGCCAGCAGAAAAGCGAAGTCGCCGATACGATTGACGATAAAGGCTTTATTTGCCGCCGCCGAATTCTTCAGATCCGTATACCAGAACCCGATCAGCAAATACGAGCAAAGGCCAACGCCTTCCCAGCCGAGGAACAGCACGAGCAGATTCTCCGCGAGCACCAGATTGAGCATCGCGAAGATGAACAGATTCAGGTACGCGAAGAATCGCCAGTAACCTGAATCGCCGTGCATATACCCGATGGAGTACAAATGGATCAGCGCGCCGACGCCCGTGACGACCAACGTCATCACCAGCGATAGTTGATCAATCCTGTAAGCAAACTCGATCTGCAGGTCGCCCGCAGCCATCCACGTAAAGAAGTGGACAACTTCAGCCTCACCGTGGAAGCCCAGAAAGAGCTTAACCGTCAACACAAAAGGAATCGCCACAGCAAGCGTTCCGAGCCCGCCAATCAGCCACTCGTTCTTCCGATACGCCGGCACGAACAGGCCCATCAGCCCGTTGAACGCCGCCAGTGCCAGCGGGAGGATGAGAATGAGAAGGACAGTCGTGTGCATGAAGGCTTATGCCTGAGTTGTACGTACGGCTGGATCAGCCTCGGAAAAGATTGATCTCGTTGACGTTGACGGTTTCCTTGTTGCGGAAAAGGGCGATAATGATTGCCAGACCCACGGCTACTTCGGCCGCAGCAACGCTCATCACAAAAAAGACCAAGACCTGTCCGTTCACGTCACCGAAGGTCTGACTGAATGCCACCAGCGCAAGATTTGCTGCGTTCAGCATCAGTTCGATGGACAGGAAAATGACAATCGCATTGCGCCTCAGCAATACCCCTAGCACGCCGATTACAAAGAGAACGGCGCTAAGCGAGAGGTACCAATTGAGGGCTAGTTCCATGAAGTGATATCAGACGAATCGTTTCTTGGCGAGCATCACAGCGCCCACTGTGGCGGCGAGGAGCAGGACCCCAATGATCTCCAGCGAGAAAGAGTGCTCAGTCAACAGCGCAATGCCAATATTAGTCGCGCTCGTTGCGTCGGCGGCCTCCGCTATAGCGACTGGCTCCGGCATGACATCCAGCTTGAGTGAGATCACGACTAGAAGTTGAGCTAGCACGGCAATGCCCAGCGCAAAAGCCACCACCTTCCGCCAGTCCAGATCGCCCAGGCTCGGCATGGACTCCAGATTCAGGAGCATGATCACAAACAGGAAGAGGACCATTATCGCTCCCGCATAAACCAGCACCTGAATAACACCGATGAACTCAGCGTTCAGTGTGATGTACAGACACGCGATCGAGAAAAGTGTCATGATCATCCACAGCGCGCTAGAAACCGGATTGCGCGCGATCAACATCCCCAATGCGCCAACCACCGCGACGATGGCGAACAGGAAAAACAGAAATGTTTCCAGCATGGGCGGGCGAGAGAGACAGACTACTGCGACCGGGCTCGAAGGGCGAAATAGACCAACTAACGGCACCCGGACAGGGTCAAGAAATTACCCTGAACGCGGGTTCCACGCATTGCATTCTCGTGAAAACCTGAAGGCCGATCCGGATCGCGTGC
>JAHEJB010000186.1 GCA_024639085.1 Rubricoccaceae bacterium
TCATCGAACCATGCGTCTCGTTCTTTTTGGTCCTCCTGGAGCCGGAAAAGGCACGCAAGCCAAACTGCTCGCTGAGCACCGAAACCTCCTGCATCTTTCTACCGGCGACATGCTCCGTGCAGCCGTCCGCAACGAGACGCCGGTAGGTTTAGAGGCGAACGGTTACATGAAGGAGGGAGAGCTCGTCCCAGACGACGTAGTTAACAGAATCGTGGAAGAAGCGATTGCCGACCTCGATCACAGCGGGTTCATTCTGGATGGCTATCCTCGTACGATTGAACAGGCCGAGTTTCTGCTTGGTCGCCTCGAATTGAAGGGCGCTCCGCTGGATGCAGTTGTGAGTCTACAGGTTCCGGAAGAACATATCGTACAGCGGCTCTCGCGTCGGCGCACTGACAAGGAGACGGGCGAGATCTACCACCTTGACTTCAAGCCCCCGCCGGCAGATATCCCTCAGGATCGCCTCCAGCATCGATCGGATGATCAGCCTGAGGCTATCCGTAATCGTCTGGTGGAATACCACAGCAAGACCAAACCGTTGGAAGACTTCTTTAGGTCGCGCGCCCGGTTTATTGAAGTAGAAGGCTTAGGCGGACTGGAAGAAGTCCGCGAGCACATTGAAGAAGCGTTGTCCTCGCTGGAAGCCACGGCCTAGGTAGATCGCGTGGCGTTGTTATCACCACCTGAAACGCAAGAAGAAGCGGTAGCCTACGTTCAGTCGCTGACCGAGAGGGTGGAAGCTGAACTTCAGGGTCTGTCTCTTCCAGACAATCCCACGGAGTTGTACGACCCGGTCCGCTATGTTCTGGAAGGCGGAGGAAAGCGAATCCGGCCTTTGTTAACGCTTTTGGCTGCGGAAGCATTTGGTGGTGAAGAGGCACTTGAACGTGCTCTACCGGCTGCACTGGCTGTAGAGGTCTTTCACAACTTCACGCTTGTCCACGACGACATCATGGACCGCGCCGACGAGCGACGGGGCCGGGCTACCGTTCACATTAAGTGGGACGAACCCACCGCCATCCTCAGCGGCGATTTAATGATGGGCCTGGCCTATGATCTGTTGGCTCGAGTCGAGTCGGATCGGACGGCAGAAATCATCCGCATTTTCCATCAGATGGTGGCGCGACTCTGCGAAGGACAGGCGCTGGATATGGCTTTCGAAATGCGGGCAGAGGTAAGCGTAGCCGAGTATCTCGACATGATTGAGCGAAAGACGGCCGCGTTGCTTGAGGCCGCATTAGAAATCGGCGCGCTTATCGGCGGGGCTGACTCAGACGCACGCGCTAATCTTTGCAAGGCTGGCCGTGATCTTGGTCGGGCTTTTCAAATTCAGGACGACCTGCTAGATCTCACCGCCGACAACGCAAAGTGGGGCAAAGTCATCGGCGGGGATATGATGGAAGGGAAAAAGACGTTTCTGCTTCTCCGCGCGCTGGAATTAGCCGTGGATGGAGAAAAAGGCTGGTTCTCAGGCATTGTTGAGGAAAAGGGTATCTCGGCAGAATTGGTTCCGGAAGTACGAGACAGGATGCAGGCTCTCGGAGTTCTAAACGAGGCAAGCGCGGCGGTGGAAGAGCATTATCAAAGTGGCCTATCGGGATTAAGCGTCATGCCCTCGGGAAAGGGGTCAGTCGCACTGCGGGGTGTTGTGAAGGCCCTTATGCAGCGAGGTCGTTAACGCCGTCGAAGACGCGGTTCGTGAGGCGCGGACTGTGTATTTTCAAGCCCCACATGTCTCCCTCATTGTCCATGCTCATCCGCGAGGTAACTGTCCGCAATCGTGCAGGCATCCACACGCGCCCTGCGTCGATGATTGTGCGTGAGGGTTCGCGGTTCAAATCGGAGTTCTTCATCCGTAAGGACGGCTATGAGATCAACGGAAAGAGCATTATTGGCGTAATGACGCTGGCCGCAGAGCAAGGAGCAACCCTTGAGCTTCTGCTGGATGGGCCGGATGAGAACGAGGCCGCAGACGCGCTGGAAGCCGTATTCGAGCGGGGATTCGGGGAGCCGATCTAATCCCGATGTCCGTCCCACTTTTCCCCAACGAGCCGCAGAAAGACCGGCCGGATGCTTCGACAACCGCGGTTCATGAGATGGTGTCGTTCGCTGGGATTGGCGTAGCCCCGGGGATTGCAATCGGCCCCGTATATCTGTACGAGGGCGAGGCGTACGAAGCGGACGCTGAGCAGTTGGATGCAGCTAGCATTGATGATGAAATCCAGCGATTCAAGGTTGCTATCGTTCGATCGGAGAAGGAATTAGGCAAGATTGTTACGGTAGCGCATGAGAAGTTGGGCGAGGATTCGGGCGTCATTTTCGACGCGCAGCTTCTCATGCTCCACGACGCATCCTTCTATGATGCCGTCGTAGATCTTATTAGAGGCAATCGCTATGCAGCGAGCTACGCGGTCCAGACGGTGTTGGGCCACCACCGCCAGCGCATGGAAGCATCCGGGAGCGCTTCATTGCGCGAGCGCGCAGCTGATATTGTGGATGTCCAGAACCGTGTGTTGCGCAATCTTCGACATGGCCGGGCACTGTCAAAGATCGACGCCAACCATATTGTAGTCGCAGAGAACCTGACCGCGGCAGACGTCCTATTGTTCAGCCGTAGGGGCATTCTGGGATGTGTGCTCGACTTCGGAGGCCCAACGTCCCACGTCTCCATCATGGCCCGTGCTCTCGGCGTTCCGGCCGCTGTGTCACTTCACGGCTTGTCTGAGGTCGTAAAGGCCAGCGAGATCCTAATTCTGGATGGATTCTCGGGTGTGGTGATTATCAACCCGGACGACGAGACCCTGGAACTGTACCGTGAGAAGCAAGCTCGGTATCAGGCGCTCTCTGCGGAAAGCGGCGAGGTTGCGGCGGCACCTTCAGAAACGCAGGACGGCCGTCATATAACGCTCCAGGCCAATCTGGAATTCCGCGAAGAACTTCCGCTGCTCCACGAGTTCGGCGCGGAAGGCGTGGGCCTTTTTCGGACCGAGATGCTGTTCCTTACGCAGGGCAAGGCCCTGGACGAAGAGCAGCAGTATGAGATTTATCGCGATGCAGTTCGGGCTGCCGCACCGCACGCTGTCACTTTTCGGCTGATTGATCTCGGCGGCGACAAGTTGCTTCCGATGGCACATCGCGAGGCCAATCCGTTCCTCGGCTGGCGTGGCGTGCGCATCCTTTTGGACAAGCCGCATCTCCTGCTTCCTCAGGTACGAGCAATTTTGCGTGCCAGCGGAGATGGCCCAGCTCGAATTCTCCTCCCCATGATTTCCGCGATCAGAGAAGTGCGCGCGATCAGAACGCTGATCGAGAATGTTAAGGATGAATTGCGCAACCAAGGCATCGCGTTCGATGAGACCATTCCAATCGGACTGATGGTGGAAGTCCCGGCGGTTGCATTGTTGGCCGGACGCTTCGCCAAGGAAGCAGACTTCTTCTCTATCGGAACGAACGACCTTACGCAATACACGCTGGCTGTCGATCGCGGCAATGATCTGGTTGCGGAACTGTACAGCGAGCTTCATCCGGCCGTACTCTCACTGATCAAACGAACGGTTGATGCGGGCAAGAATGCCGGCATTTCCGTGAGCCTGTGCGGCGAGATGGCGGCGGATCCTCGCGTAACGCCGCTTCTCGTCGGACTTGGTCTGGATACGCTGAGCGCTTCACCTGCTTACCTAACGCTTGTGAAGAGAGTTATTCGGGCGATGACGTTCGAGGAAGCCCAGTCCTTTGCTCAAGAAGCACTGGCCCAGCCGGATGCCACCTCGGTCGTTGATTTGCTCAACCGCTGGATGACCGGACACAACGCCGACCTCGCTGCGATGCTCGGCCTTGACGACGATTCCTGAATCACTCAAAACAACTTTATGATCCTCTCCGAAAAACTGGAAAAACTCGACCCGGG
>JAHEJB010000187.1 GCA_024639085.1 Rubricoccaceae bacterium
AAAACGGGCGCATGAAGCGGACCGAACTTGCTGAGGCAGTTGATCTCTCCGTGCCGTCTGTGTCCGAACGAATGCGAAAGCTGGAAGAGCGCGGCGTTATCTCCGGTTACCACGCCGTCGTAAATCCAAAGCGCCTGCATTCCGACATCACGGCATTTGTCCGCGTTATTTCGACGGGCTCCGACCACTACGCCGAGTTCGTCGAAGCCGTCACGGCGATGCACGAGGTACAGGAACTCCATTCCATCACGGGCGAGGGCTCGCACATCTTAAAAATCCGCGTTCGAAATACGGCTGCGCTCGAAAACCTACTAGGCCGCATTCAACACATCCCCGGCGTTCGTGGAACGCAGACCTCTCTCGTGCTCTCATCGCTAAAGGAATCGCGGTACCTGAAAGCCGAGCCGATGGTTCTTTCGGAATCCGAAAACAATGGCGTCGCCGCATAGCAGACTCACCCTCCAAATTTCACGCTTTACACTTCAGCCCATGCCCTCCACCCTTTCGCCCACACTCCGCATGAACGGCAACGGTCACCACGCACCGATGGACGTTGAGAAGATCTTCGGCCAAAACACGTTCGGCCTTTCCGAAATGAAGGCGCGCCTACCCAAGAGCGTCTACAAACATCTTCTCGCTACGATCCAGGACGGCGAGCCTATAAATGTTGAAGTCGCTGACGCCATCGCGCTGGCGATGAAGGAGTGGGCGGTTGAGCACGGCGCGACGCATTACACGCACTGGTTCCAGCCCTTGACGGGTAGGACGGCGGAGAAGCATGACAGCTTCATCACGCCCAACGAAGGCGGCGGAGCGATGGCCGAGTTCTCCGGCAAGAACCTGTTCCAGGGTGAACCTGACGCCTCCAGCTTCCCAAGCGGCGGCCTCCGTGCCACCTTCGAAGCGCGCGGTTACACGGCATACGATCCGACCAGCCCGGCGTTCATCATCAAGCACAACAACGTTGCCACGCTTTGTATTCCAACGGCGTTTGCGTCCTGGACGGGCGAGGCGTTGGACCACAAAATCCCGCTTCTCCGCTCCATGGAGGCCCTGAACAAGCAGGCAAAACGGGCTCTTTCACTGCTTGGTGATGCCGATGTGGCTCGCGTAACGGCTACGCTTGGCTCGGAGCAGGAGTACTTCCTGATTGACGAGTCCTTCTTCCTTGAACGCCCCGACCTTCTGGTCGCCGGACGTACCCTGCTCGGCGCCGCACCGCCACGTGGACAGGAGATGGATGACCACTACTTCGGGACGATTCCCGAGCGCGTCATGGCGTTCATGAACGCCGTCGAAGAAGAGCTGTACAAATTGGGCGTTCCTGTCGCGACGCGGCACAATGAAGTGGCGCCGGGACAATATGAGTTCGCCCCGATCTTTGAGAATGCCAACGTCGCTGCCGACCACCAGCAGCTTATGATGATGACGCTACAGCGGATGGCATCGCGCTTCGGGCTGGTTTGCCTTCTGCACGAGAAGCCGTTCGCGGGCGTCAACGGCTCGGGTAAGCACTGCAATTTCTCAATGGGCACGGACACGGGGATGAACCTCCTCGAACCCGGCGAAACGCCACACGAGAACCTGCTCTTTCTGTTCTTCTGTACGGCAGTCATTCAGTCGGTTCATCGCCATCAGGGGTTGTTGCGGGCGACGATTGCCACGGCGGCGAACGACCACCGCCTCGGCGCAAATGAAGCCCCACCGGCGATCCTTTCAATCTTCCTCGGCGATCAGCTCACTGACGTGTTCGAGCAGATCGCCGAGCACGGCAAAGCGGCGAGCTCGAAGGCCAGCGGGTTCCTTGGCCTCGGCACGCCGGTCCTGCCACACCTTCCACGCCATGCCGGCGACCGTAATCGAACCTCGCCGTTCGCCTTCACGGGCAACAAGTTTGAGTTCCGCGCAGTTGGTTCCTCTCAGAGCGTGAGCCTCCCGCTCACCGCCCTCAACACAATCACGGCGGAGGCAATTGATGACCTGTCCACGAAGCTGGAAGCGAAGCTAGGCAAGAAGCCGAACAAGCAGGCATTGGAAAACGCCGTCCACGATGTGATTGCGGATGCCATCCGAGCCAGCAAAGCCATCATCTTCAATGGTGATGGCTACTCGGACGCATGGCACAAAGAAGCCGAGAAGCGCGGCCTCCTGAATCTCAAAACAACACCGGATGCGCTACCCCAACTGACGTCCGCGAGCACGGTGGAAGCCTTCACGACCTACGACGTGCTTTCGGAAGCGGAGCTTGAGAGCCGTGAAGAGATCCTGACCGAGCAGTATGTGATGACGGTCAACATCGAGGCTGCGACGACGGAGAACATGGCGCAGACAATGGTCCTGCCCGCAGCCGTTCGCTACCTCTCCGAACTGATTGACACGGCTGCTCGCGGCAATGATCTCGGGCTGTCGTTCGGTGGAACGCTTGAAACTGCCCGCGAGGTCAGCGCTTTGATTGACGATTTAAAAGCCGCTCTTGGCAAACTTGAGAAAAGCCGCGTCGCGCTGCATGCTTCGAAGAACGAGGCAAAGACCATGAAGGACAAGGTGCTTCCGGCCATGTCAGACGTCCGTGCTGCCTGCGATGCCCTCGAAGGCGTCATCGCAGACGACCTTTGGCCGCTGCCATCCTACCGCGAGATGCTGTTTATTAAGTAGGAGTTGATCTCAGTCCTAATGAGCTCTCCCCCCAACGCAGCAAGCCCGTGCCCCTTCAAGGGGGACGGGCTTCGCCGCCAGGTGGAGACAGGGGTTCGCGTGGCGAGTAATAGGCCGAACGAACCAGGTACCTACGCTTTCGAGGAGTTCGTGTGATGCGGTTCGAGAACCGCCGTGTGTTCGAACACACGCAAGACGTGGTCGCCGCTATTTCCACAATGATCAACGGCGATACTTCGTGACGCAGTTACGTTGGACGAACACCTCAACCTACTTCGCATGCCCACGACCCTCTTACTCGCCCAAAGCCTTCTCGGCGTTGTCTTCTTCTTGACGGGCGTGATGAAGCTCGGTGTCCCGACGGCAACGCTGAAGGAGAAGATGAAACCCCTTCGGGCCTACCCCGCGCCTATGATATATGCGCTGGGGCTTCTGGAAATCGTCGGCGCCGCAGGCGTCAGCCTACAGCCTCTAGTTGGATTTGAGCGCAGTTTTGTGATCCTCGCTGCGCTGGGGCTCGGGTTCGTTATGGTGGGCGCAACGGTTGTTCAGGCGCGCGATCGAAACTGGCCGATGGTGGCGGTGAACCTGCTGTTACTGTGTCTTTCACTGTTCGTGGCGTTCATGCATTGGAGTTGGACCTGTTGCGCTCCACCACCGATGTAGGAGATTCGCTGTTGGTCGGCAACTTTTTATCCTCCTGAACCTTCGTGAAGTCGTTACGTTGGACGAGCACCTAAACATCCAACTCATGGCCACCTCGTTTCAGAAGAACAAGCAACACCAAAAAGACGGGCGTGGAACGCCTGCCGAAGCTGCGTTGTGGGAACAGCTCCAGAAGAAAAAGCTCGACGGCCTCAAGTTTCTTCGGCAATACACGTTCGGGCCTTATGTCCTCGACTATTACTGTGCCGACAAGCTGCTGGCTATTCGACTTGACGGGGCAGAGACCTCAGACGGAGATGATAAACGGACCAGCTATCTGGGCGAGCGTGGAATAACCGAACTGCATTTCAACAACAAGCAGATCTTTGAAGGGACCAAGGACGTGCTCGCGGCCATTTCAGCGGCGGCGGCAAAGACGCCACCGAGAGGCAAGTCATCCGAGGAAAAGGCCTAGGGCGAAACCGGTTACGACTCAGTTCATTATGCGCACTCCCTTCCCTGATCTTGCTATGCTCGGACTATCCCGCACCCTATTCTTCGCCGCTGTTCTAGCCATCGCCGGCTGCGGTGATTCAGAACAGAC
>JAHEJB010000064.1 GCA_024639085.1 Rubricoccaceae bacterium
GTGGAATTGCACCGGCTTCCGGGCTGAAACCCTCTCGCGTACAACTCTGGTGCATCCTCAAATTCGAAAACCATGCCTTCGTACAGGTCAATCCGAGACAGCATCCCCGCCCAACCGCTCAGCATGGGAGGTTTCCGCGTCAAACAGCCGTTGCCTTCAGATTCGAGCGAACATATCGATCCGTTTCTTTTGCTCCACTACGCACAAAACCATGCTGCAAAAGGAAGTCAGCCAAGCGCCGAAGGCGTGCCGCCGCACCCTCATCGCGGATTCGAGCCTGTCACGTTCATCTTTCAAGGCGGTGTGCATCACCGAGATTCTCGTGGGGATGACAGCGTAATCTATAAGGGCGGCGTTCAGTGGATGACGGCAGGCAGAAGAATCATCCACAGCGAGCGTCCTCCACCGGCTTTGACGGACGAAGGTGGCGATCAGGAAATCATCCAGCTCTGGATCAATTTGCCGATAGAGTACAAAGACGTTCAGCCGCGCAATCAGGGATTTCAGAAAGACGAGATCCCAGCTGTTCGCTCCCATGACGAATCCGTTGCTGGGGGTCTCTATGAAGTGGCCGGCCCGATAAGGACTTATAGTCCAGTGCTCGCCCTGAACGCCATTTTTCAGGCTGGCGGTACGTACGACTTCCCCATTCCCGAGTCATACGGTGCGTTTGTCTATCTCCTTGATGGCGCAGTCAAAGTCAACGACGATCGATTGGTTTTGGGCGAGCATCTCGTCCATTTCGACCTTGACGGTGAGTCCATCCGCATAGAAGCAGAAGAACCAACAAGACTGCTCCTCATGGCGGGCGAGCCACTGAACGAGCCCGTGGTATCATCTGGGCCGTTTGTGATGAGCAGTACAACGGAAATCCTCGAAGCGATGCGCGACTACCAGATTGGCAAGATGGGCGTACTGATTGAGGAGTTCTAATCTCGGCTCGTCAGAATAGCCCAACCGGGTCTACATCCACGTTGATCCGGTTGCCCTTCTTTGGAGCACCAGCGCGGTCAATCGTGGCTCGAACGAATCGTGCTAACGAGGACGCCGGAACTGAGCTCGGCGCTTTCAAGAGAGTGTGATATCGCCACTGTTGTTTCACACGCCCAACGAAGGCAGGCGTTGGTCCGAGGATGGCTGCTGCGCCCTCCACATCTTTCTCCAACTCGTCGGTCCACAACTCTGCCAGGCGTCTAACGGCTCCATTCTCCGATCCCTTAAACTCGATCCCAACAAGCCTGCCGAATGGCGGATACCCCAGTAGTTGGCGGTCTTTCAGTTCGTGCTCGACAAAGCCCTCGTAGTCGTGTAAGAGTGCGAACTTAATAGCTGGATGATCCGGATTCCGAGTTTGTAGGATGACCTCGCCCGGCAGATCGTGCCGTCCTGCTCGTCCTGCTACCTGCGCAAGAAGCTGAAACGCGTGCTCAGCCGCCCGAAAATCCGGCATCAGCATGCCCGTATCTGCGTTGACGACCCCAACGAGCGTGACTTTGGGGAAATCGAGGCCCTTGGCGACCATCTGTGTGCCGAGGAGAATGTCAGCCTCTCCTCTTCCAAACGCATCAAGGATCTTGCGGTGGGCCCCTTTCCTTGAGGTCGTGTCATAGTCCATGCGAAGCACGCGGGCTTTGGGAAAGACGTCCCCGATTTCTTCTTCGATGCGCTGCGTTCCAATTCCGAGAAGCGCGAGTTCCGAACTGTCGCAAACCGAGCACGAAGTAGGAAGGCGCTGTGTCCGACCACAGTAGTGGCACCGAAGCTGGCGCTTCGGTTTGTGAACTGTCAGCGAGACGGCACAGTTGGGGCACTCGGGCGTGTGACCACATTCCTCGCACGTCAACACAGGTGCGTAGCCTCTGCGGTTTTGAAGGAGGATGATCTGCTCGGCGCGCTCCAACCGGGCTCGAATCGCGTCGCGGAGTTCATCCGAAAGTGCACCCTTCAAACGCTTGATTTCCTTCTCGCGCGCTAGGTTTACAACTCGCACGGAAGGCAAGGGCGCTGCCTCATGCCCTTTGACAGGTACGCGTTTGGGCATGCGGAGAAGTGTGTATTTCTCTGCTTGTGCGTTGGCCATACTCTCCAGAGATGGTGTCGCTGAACCGAGCACACAGACTGCTCCGTTCTTGTGCGCGCGCATCACAGCCACATCTCGGGCGTGGTAGCGGGGTGCAGGGTCGAATTGCTTGTAGCTCGTCTCGTGCTCTTCGTCGACAATAATCAAGCCGATGTTCTCAAGCGGAGCAAGAACGGCAGAGCGTGGCCCGATGACGATGGGATAGCGTCCATCGCGAATAGCACGCCACGCATCAAAGCGGGCACCAGCGCTCATGCGGGAATGAAGCACCGAAACCTTGTTGCCAAAATGCGCGCGGAAACGCCGGACTGCCTGGGGCGTCAGCGCGATCTCAGGGACGAGGACAATAGCCGTCTTCCCTTTTTCCAGCGTCTGCTTTAGCGCACGAATGTAGACCTCCGTTTTACCGCTTCCGGTTACACCGTGGAGCAGGAAGGTTGTCTGAGACTCGGATTGCACTGCTCCCGAGATCGCCTCCAATGCCGCCGTTTGCGCGGGATGCAATTCCACCTTCTTCGGAGGGTCAACTTGGACAGACATCCCGTCAGACATACGTTCGACCTCGATCTCCTGCGCTTCTACAAGTCCTTTCTCGATCAGTCCTTTCGCCGTGGAGCTTGAAGCGCCGCTCAGTTGCAACGCTTCCGTTTGCGGAACGCGCCCGCTAGTAGCCAGAATGTCGATCAATGCTTTCTGCTTCTCCCCCCTCAATTCGGCAAGCACGGCGTCCACCTTAATACCCTCAGCAAGCCGAAGATGTCGGGCTGTTTTTATTCCGACCGCTGTGCCATTCTGCGCCTTTGATGTCCAGATAAGGCCTTTTGGTAGTGTCGCACTTAACACATCTCCCCAAGAGCAGATGTAGTACGCAGCAATCCACTGCGTTAATTCGAGCAACTCGTTGGAGAGTGTGGAGCGTTCGTCCAGCACGCTTCCGATTGCCTTCAGTTCAGTCGCGTCTCCATCCGAATGCTCCACAACCACGCCCATCACATTCCGCCGCCCGAACGGCACGACAACGCGCATGCCCACTTCAACGTCCAAATCCGATGGCACGACATACGTAAACGTGCCATCAACTGGCGTGAGGGAGACGATTTCTGCGAGCCGGGACATGGCTGAAGCTAAGCCGTCATCTGTGCCAAAGGGCTGTCAGACACCGCTCATACGCAGGAGTCGGTTCCCCACCCTGCGTGTCCACGACCATCATGGCAACGTATCTGCTTTCCGGCCTCCAGCACACCCCAGCCTTGAGGCGTATTCTGAACAACCACGCGGATGCGTTCAGATCTGACTGAGTCGTCCATCACATCCGGCCAGATGATATACACAATCGCGTGGTGATCTCGCTGAGATGCTATGTCTAGCGTGTAAGCCGTTTCCGTGGATCCCCAAACTCCTTCAACTGCCTCTTCTGGTGTTGGCGACATAGCAGGCAGACCGTGCATATTCAAGAAGCTAAAGGTTCCATTTCCCTCAACATCGTCTTGCGGATTGAGGTACCGAAGCTGTTGCAGGATCTCAATGGCTTCGGTCGGATCAATTCGTAAACAACCCTCTTCATCGGATGAGCTGACAAATCCAACAGCAACCCCGTCCGCGCCGAACCACTCGGTATACAAGGCATCGCCTTCAGAAAAATCGTCTATGGGCACACCGAGGTTATTCCAGCCCATAAGAACCGGGCCATAGGTCGAGATTCCCGGAACCTCAACCTCCTGATCATTAGGTGGCTCGAGCACAAACACATCTCCAACACCTTCCGTTGCTGCGCGGATGGAAAAACACACACCATCGCTCCGCTGATAAGACATCTCGTATTCCGGATACCGATAACCGAAGTCCTCAAATACGTCCGCCTGAAATGCCGTTTGACGCCACGTTGAGTCAACAACGGGAACGACGACAGGAACGCCAAGAGCTACCAGTTCCAGTGCTTGATCGCCGCTAATCCCCGATGCCAACGCGCGGGCGGCAAGGTCATCGTCAGAGAATGAATCGAGTGCGGCGCCTTCTGGATTGGGGATCTCGACACAGGCCGCGAGAAGCAAAGCGCAGAGAATAACATGAATCGACATGACCGAAACGTTGGTGCAACCTTCAAAAGGTAGCTCCCGGGTTAGATCACATGCATCTGCGAGCGCCGAAATGCTTCGATGTTTGCCGTGATGTCTCCTTTGAAGATTGCCGAAGCTGCCACAAGCACATCGGCTCCCGCATCCGTCGCCTCGCGGGCATTGTCCGGAGTCACACCGCCATCCACCTCCAACAACGCGGCAGAATGTGACGCGCGCAGAAGTTGCTTTGCGCGGCGGAGTTTCTCAGTCGTTGCCGGGATGTAACCCTGTCCGGCGAAACCAGGGTTTACTGACATCACCAAAAGCAGATCGAGATACGTGCCTACGTCCTCCAGGGTCGAGACAGGCGTTCCAGGATTCAGGGCCACGCCTGCTTTGCAGCCTAGGTCCTTGATAGCCTGAATGGTTCGATGGAGGTGCACACAGGCTTCTTGATGGACTGTTATGACATGCGCTCCGGCCTTGGCAAAATCCTCCAGATAGCGATCCGGATTCTCAATCATCAGGTGAACATCAAGCAACGCACCTTTCTCTTCGGCCAGCGCCTTGAGGTCCTTCATTACCGGCGCGCCGAGCGAGATGTTCGGCACGAAATGCCCATCCATCACGTCTACATGAATCCACTCAGCACCGGCATCCAGAGCTTCACGTGTATGCGCTTCAAGGCGGCCAAAGTCGGCACCAAGTATAGAAGCTGCAAGGATCACTGGACTGTCGTGGTAGCTGTGGTTGTGGAAGATGGACAAGTTAGCGACCGGCTACAGCACCGATTTCGCCGCTGCGAATACCGTCTCGGCAGTAATCCCAAGATGCTGGTAGATCTCTTGATAAGGTGCACTTTCGCCAAATCGGTCAATGCCGACAATCTTGCCTTTCAACCCTACGTAGCGTTCCCAGCCAAATGATGTTCCAGCTTCAACGGCCACACGGGCAGTAATCGCAGGTGGCAGGACCTCTTTGCGGTAGGCCTCTTCTTGCTCGTCGAATAAGCCCCAGCACGGCATCGAGACAACGCGCGCCTGAACGCCTTCGTTTGCCAATGCCTTCTTTGCTTCAAGCGCTAACTGGACTTCAGAGCCGGTCGCGATCAGGATAACGTCTGGTGTTCCTTCTGAGTCAGACAGCACATATCCGCCTCGCCGAACACCTTCAGCGGAGGCATAGTCCGAGCGATTCATCGTTGGAACGCTCTGGCGGGTAAGGGCGAGCGCGGTCGGTCCTTCTGTTCGCTTGATGGCAACGCGCCACGCTTCGGCTGTTTCGTTGGCATCAGCAGGTCGGATAACCCAGCAATTGGGCACGGAACGGAGTCCGGCCAGTTGTTCTACGGGTTGGTGCGTTGGACCGTCCTCGCCGAGACCGATGGAGTCGTGCGTGTACACAAAAACCGGGTTGATACCCATTAGCGCGGCGAGTCGCACAGGCGGACGCATGTAATCGTAGAAAATCAGAAACGTGCCACCGTAGCCGCGCACACCGCCATGCAGAGAAAAACCGTTCATGATTGACCCCATCGCATGCTCACGAACGCCGTAGTGGACGTATCGACCACTCGGGTCGCCAGCTGTTAGATGCTTCGTCGCCGATGTCTCGGTCTTGTTCGAGCCTGACAAATCTGCAGAGCCACCGATCAATTCTGGCAGGCTCGCTGTGATGGCCTCCAAGACTTTTCCACTTGCCGCGCGCGTGGCCATTCCCTTCTCGTCGGCTTCGAAGACCGGGATGTCAGCATCCCAGCCCTCAGGAAGCGTTCCAGCGAAGCGTCGCTCGAACTCGACAGCTTGCTGAGGATTGGCATCGCGATACTCGCTGTGTCGGCCCTCCCACTTGCAGTGGGCTTCCATCCCCGAGAACGCCTGTTCTTTCAGGAGCGTGTCGGCGCCTTCGGGGACCAAGAACTTCGGCTCCTGAGGTATGCCGAGGTTGTCCTTCGTCAGCGCGACTTCCTCTTCACCCAGCGGCTCGCCGTGCGACTTCGCGGTACTAGCGCGGTTCGGACTTCCAAATCCAATTGTTGTCTTGCAATCGATGAGCGTAGGGCGATCCGACTCAGCCTTCGCCTGCTGGATGGCGTCATGAATTGCTACGTGGTCGTGCCCATTGATCGGTCCAATAACATGCCAACCGAGCGCGCGGTACCGCGCATTGACATCTTCCGTAAACGTGAGATCCGTCGAGCCATCGATGGAGATTCTATTGTCGTCCCAGAAGACGATAAGCTTGCCGAGGCCGAGGTGCCCTGCCAGCGACGACGCCTCGTTCGTGACGCCCTCCATCAAATCACCGTCGGATGCAATTACGTATGTGTGGTGATCGACAATTGGGTGTTCATCCGTATTGAAAACAGCAGCGATGTGCTTCTCGGCCACCGCCATTCCAATCGCATTTGACAGGCCTGCTCCAAGCGGTCCTGTTGTTGTTTCCACACCCGGCGTGTGACCGTACTCGGGATGTCCCGGAGTCTTACTTCCAAGCTGCCGGAAATTCCTGATCTCCTCCAACGGCAGGTTGTAGCCACTCAAATGGAGCAAGCTATAGAGCAGCATCGAGCCATGACCGGCCGAGAGCACGAAGCGGTCGCGGTCGGGCCAGTCGGGGTCCTTCGGGTTGTGCTTCAGGAACCTCGTCCAGAGCACGGTAGCCACGTCGGCCATACCCATAGGCATGCCAGGATGCCCCGAATTGGCCGCCTGAACGGCGTCTATCGACAGGCCGCGGATGGTGCGCGCTGTCAGCGCGGCGAGGTCAACCGGCTCCTCCTGAAGATCTGCAGACGTTTCGGAGGGAGGTTCGGCCACGAGCGTTTCAGACATGAAAACCAGAGAGATGCAGTGGGACTGCCGGAAGCTACGGGATCAGCTCTACCCCTTTCAATCCGCGACGGTGAATTGCACGGGAGATGGGGAAAATGCCATCGCGAGGAGCCTAGCGACGACGCGATCTCGTGGAAACATCTCACATGCAACGAGATCGCTTCGTTACACTCGCAATGACTGACGTCACGCCCAGCCAAACTGGTTAAACACGACCACGATCAGTGCAATCAGCATGATGTTTGCTATGGAGATCGGGAGCAGGTACTTCCAGCCGAGGTTCATGAGCTGGTTGTACTTGAAGCGCGGGATCGTCCAGCGAATCCAGATGAAGCAGAAGGCGATGAAAGCGACCTTGGCGAGGAAGCAAAGCACCTGTAAGAACGTGAACAACCCCCCGAGGCCGTTTTCGAGGAACCAGCCGCTGTAGAGGCCCTCCCACGGAAGGAGATAGCCACCGAGGAACATCGTGGAAATGAAGATGCCCGCCACCCAAAGGTTGACGTATTCCGCGAGGAAGAACATGCCGAACTTCATGCCCGAGTACTCGGTGTGGTAGCCGCCCACGAGCTCCTGCTCGGCCTCGGGGAGGTCGAACGGCGCGCGGTTGGTCTCGGCCAGTGCGCACACGGCAAAGACGATGAAGCCGATCGGATTGCGGAAGATGTTCCACGACAGAATGCCGAACTCCGCGTGGTTCTGGTTCTCCACGATATGGAACAGGTTCAGGCTTTGTGCCATCACGACGACCGATATCGCCGCTGCGCCCATTGCAAGCTCGTAGGAGATCATCTGCGCCGAAGAGCGGAGTCCGCCCAGCAGCGAATACTTCGAGTTACTTGACCAGCCGGCCAGTGTTACACCGTACACAGAGATCGAAGTCATCGCGAGGACAACCAGCAGACTCACGCCCACATCAGCGACGGCCAGCGCCTCTCCACTCGGCGTGCGTGCCCACGGAATCACGGCCCCCGTACTCATCGCGATAATGACCATCAGGGTTGGCGCCAGCGAATGGATGAACCCGGTCGCCTTCGTCGGAACGATGTCTTCCTTGAAGATCAGCTTGAACACGTCCGCAAACGGCTGCAAAAGACCAACCGGGCCGACGCGGTCGGGGCCATTGCGCTCCTGGATGTAAGCTGACACCTTTCGCTCGGCATACACCAGCAGCGACGCCGTAATCAGGAAGCCATTAAGCATCCCGAAGATGACCAATGGCAGGTCGATGAATTCCCAGATTGCCTGAAGAGTAGCCATGGACTATTTGGTAATGGTCGATGGAGAATGGGAAATGGCACCCATGGACATCACATCTTCCATTTTACATTCTCCATTCCACATCTATACAACCTCTCCGATGTCTTCCAGGCCAACGCCGAGCAAGTCCATCGCCTTGTGCGTGGCTCCGCCGAAAGCAGGAAGGGTCAAGGCGACCTCGTCCATGATGGCGGCCGGACTCTTGTAGCTCAGAGTCAATCCAACGCGTTCAGCGATAGCGGGGATGGACTCCCAGCCAGGCTTGCAATCGATCTGGTTGCCCTCGTCAAACCAGCGGTCGAATGGCGTGCCGTGTCGGTCGGTGCGGCTCTGCCCGACACCAGCCTCCCTCATCAGCGAGCGGTTCATCAAGCGAATCATCTTCGCTGGACGGAGGCGCTGCGCACGGCCCGCCTCGTTCACGTACGTCCCTATGGTCTCAACGCACATTGCAGCCGGAAGAGCGGCATCTGCGCAGAATAGGGTCTCATTCGTCGTATGATAGTGATGGAGGATCACCTTCACGCCCGAGAGGTCTTCTGCTGAGAGGACTCCAGCGGCAATCGGGTCGTCTTCCAGGACGTACAGCACTTGGATCTCGCCTTCAGAAAGCTTCGCTTTGAGAAGCACCGGATCGACCGGGTTAATGTCGAGGCGCTCGCAGCCCTGTGTGTTTGGTGCTCTATCGTCGGATATCAACCAATCGTCACCACTGCCAGCCTCAACGTGCGAGATGTATTGCGGTGCTTCGGAGCCAATGGCCTCGGCGAGCTTCATCAGCAGATAGTTGTCTTCCACCGTGGCGTACGCCGAGCCGAGGAAGAGCACCTTTCCATTTGCGGCTTTCAGCAGGCTGGCGGCTTCGTCGTAGGCAGCGTCCCAATCGGAGGCTTTTCCACCAATAGAGGGGCCTTTCGGGCGGTTTTCGTTGTAGCGCTGGTACACAAGACGTGCGGCGTCGGGCATCCAGAATTCGTTCACCGACAGGTTCTCGCGTGGCGTGATGCGCAGAATCTGATTGTCGCGGACCCAGTAGTCTACGTTGATACCCTTACCACCGAAGTCTGAGATCGACGGCGTGTGCGACATCTCCCAGACGCGCGCCTTGAACCGGAAGTAGTCTTCCGTAAGCGCGCCAACCGGGCAGATGTCCGTCACGTTCATGGAGTACGGATCGTCGAACTCCTGGCCAGGCGCGGTCATCGGGTAGTTCTTGTCGCCGCGGCCGATGATCGAAAGCTGGTGGCTCTTCGAGACCTCGGTGGTAAACCGCGTGCAGCGTGTGCAGTTGATGCAGCGCTCCGCGTCTAGGACCACGTTCGGGCCTAGCTGGACGCGTTTCGGCTTGTGAACTTTCTCGAACTCAAATCGGGAGCCTTCCGGGCCGTATTTGTACGCCTGAATCTGCAGCGGACACTGCCCCGCCTGATCGCAAATCGGGCAATCGAGCGGGTGGTTGATAAGCATCAGCTCGAGGTTGTCGGCCTGAGCTCCGGAAACCTCCTCCGAATCGTACTGCGTGTGTACAACCATCCCATCTGCGAGATCGAGCGAGCAACTCGTCTGGAGTTTGGGGAAGTAGTTGGTCACCGGGTTCCCATTCTCGTCCTTTACCAACTCACCGGAGGCTCGATCGCGCGCGGGCAAACCGGCTTTTACGAGGCACTGACGGCAGTTTGCCGGCACCGAAAGTGCAGGATGGTAGCAGAAATGCGGAACTTCAATGCCACGATCGAGGCAGAACTGGAGAAGGCGCTCTCCAGCTTCAAACTCGTGGGCGTGTCCGTCTATGATGACCTGCGGCATATTGATAATTAGACTTCGCCTTCGATGCGGGCGCCGGTGGCACTGAGAATAAGCGTGCGCTCGGGCTCGGTGATGGCCGCAATAGTCTCTGCGTCGTCACCACGATCTTCAGCAAGGTGTTGAAGCGTCTCAACCGACGTTTCCTCTACCGTTAGCTCTCCCGCGATCACGACGTGTGAACCGGAGATGTCTTTGGGGAATGTGAAGATGTAGCCGTTGTCGTCGCTCGGGACATTGACACGGAACGACACATTCTCCCCGTTCACAAACGTGAGCCAGCAGCCTGCGTTCTGGCAGACTTCGCTTACCGTTCCAGCTACACGGACAGGAGCGCCGAGATATCCATCGGGCTGGCCGACGACATCATCAACAAAGAGAACAGCGCCATCGCCTGGGTCTTCGCCCACAACGGTGCCCATTTCGGCCACCATCTGGTCGTTCTCAGTAACGGGAGCAGTTGAGTCTTCAGCTTGCTCTTCTGCAGGCGTACAAGCGCCCAGAAGAAGCAACGGAACAAGAAATAAACGTTTCATAATTAGTCAAATTTAGAGTACAGGTTGCGCTTCAACGGAGCCATCGCCTTGTTCAGAGGAAGCAAATGAATCGGCTTTGCAGCGGGCAGCAAACTCGTCACGGAAACGGCGAATACCCCAGCGGACGGGCCACGCGGCAGCATCAGCAAGCGCGCAGACGGTTCGGCCTTCCATCTGATCACAGATCTCAAGGAGCAGATCGAGGTCGCGCGTGTAGCCTTCTCCAGATTCGATGCGAGAAAGGAGTTTTTCCAACCAGCCCGTGCCGTCGCGACAGGGCGTGCATTGTCCGCAAGATTCGTGGTGGTAGAAGTGTGCGATCCGGCGCGTGAAGGCGACCATATCGGTGTCTTCGTCGAGGATGCAAAGTCCGGCCGTGCCCATCGAAGAACCGGCTTCTCGCAGGGTCTCAGTATCCATTGTGGCATCCTTTGCCATATCCCAGGTAAGCGGAGGCGTTGAAGACCCGCCAGGCACAACCGCCTTGACGCTCTTTCCTCCACGAACACCGCCAGCCACTTCTATGAGGTCGCGGATGAGCATACCGGTCGGGAATTCGTACACACCGGGCTTGTTTATGTGGCCCGAGATCCCGTAGAGGACAGGACCTGGATGCCGCTCTGGACCGATCCCTGAAAACCATGCCGCTCCACGATTCACAATCAGCGGCACGCAGGCGAGAGTTTCCACATTGTTAATAGTCGTCGGCATCCCCCAACAACCAGACTGCGCAGGAAACGGAGGTTTAATACGCGGATAGGCGCGATGGCCTTCCAGGCTCTCCATTAGGCTCGTTTCTTCACCGCAGATGTACGCGCCTGCACCATAGTGTACAACGATGTTCGTCGAGAAGTCGGTGCCCAGAATGTTCTTGCCGATGTAACCTTTCGCGTAGGCCTCGTCAACCGCCTTTTGAACGTGATGTACGTAGTCGATGTATTCACCGCGGATATAGAGGTAGCATGTTTTGATCGTCATCGCGTAACACGCGAGTATGATCCCCTCGATCATCAGATGCGGGTTGTACTCGAAAATCTGGCGGTCCTTGAAGGTGCCTGGCTCGGATTCATCGCCATTACAGCAGAGGTAGCGCGGCTTCTCCGGATCGACTGGTGGCATGAAGCTCCACTTAAGTCCTGTAGAGAACCCAGCCCCACCACGGCCGCGAAGTCCAGAGGCTTTTACTTCGTCCGTGAGCGCTGCGGGATCGAACTTGCCATCCTTCACGACAGCCTTCAGCGCCGAATAGCCGCCATCCTCTTCGTAGACCTCGATTTTGTGAAGGTCCTTCACGGGAGGAAGAATGACGCGCTCGTAATTGCGCCAGTCGCCTGCCTTAGATTCGCCTGTGATAAGAGAGGGTGCTTCGGCCATCTTAGTGAATCGTTTCGGAGACAGGTGGCGTCTGGTACTCGGTGACGGCCTCAGTGTCTGAGCGGCGGTTGCCGCCCAAATCCGTCTCATCCTGCGGTAGCGTTACCGACTGGAAGCCGGGCATCTTGTCGGCCTTCAGATCGACAATCAGGCCATCCACTTTTTCCTTCGTGAGGTTGTGAACGTAAGGACCGTTGGTCACCTGAAGCATCGGAGCTGAGCCACACGCGCCGAGGCATTCAGCCTCCTGAATTGTGAACAGACCATCGTCGGTCGTCTGACCCTTTTCAATACCCAACTTCTCTTCGAGATAGTGCAGGATGTCGTATCCACCGCAAACCTGACAACCGAAGCAGGTACAGATGTCCAGGACAAACTTGCCCTTCTTCTCCTTGAAGTACTGCGTGTAGAACGTCGCGACACCGTAAACCTTTGCATAGGGCACCTCGATGGTGTTGGCGACGAACTGAATCACATCCGGAGGCAGCCAGCTAAACTTGTTCTGAGCCATCCAGAGCACCTTCATCACAGCCCCGTCATTGGTAGGGTATTCCGAGCGGAACGTGGCGATCTGCTTCTGTTCGTCGTCGGTCCAGACGAGATCCGCGTCGGCGAAATGTCGCTCGACGGGTTCACCCGGAACGTAGTCGGGCTGGAGGAGAGAGCCGTTCGTGGGTTGAGTCATTCTATTTATCTGCGTCGCCCATAACGGGGTCGACGGAGCCAATAAGTATGGGGGTGTCCGAGACCATCGCGCCCTCCATGAGGTACTCAAGGCCCTGCAAATTGCAGAAAGAGGGGCTGTTCATCTTCACGCGCCACGGGCTGCCGGTGCCGTCTGAAACAAGGTGGAAACCCAGCTCGCCCTTTGCGGCCTCAATAGCGTGGTAGCTCTCTGCGCCTTTCGGCGGAGCCACACCTGTGTCCGTCATCATGAAGTCGTGAATCATCCCCTCCATCGAATAATAGACTTCGTCCTTGGAGGCGTAGGTCTGTTTCGCGTCGTCAACGCGAATAGGGCCAGCGACGTTGGGTATATGTTCGAGACACTGCCGGATGATGCGGCTCGACTGCTCCATTTCCTCAACGCGCACAAAGTAGCGGGCAAGTGAATCGCCTTCTGAACGCATGGGAATGTCGAAATCGATGAGATCGTATACGAGGTACGGCTCGAACTTGCGAATGTCGTGGCCGACACCGGATGCGCGAAGGTTGGGACCGGTGAAGCCGAGTTCGATCACGTCGTCGGCTGAGAGCGTTCCGATGCCCGCGTTGCGGTCGATCCAGATGCGGTTGCGATTTAGGAGCTTCTTCCAGTCCTTCAGCTGCACGTCGAAGTCGTTTACGAACGCCAGTATGCGTGCCATACTCGCGTCGGAAATATCCGTCGTCAGGCCACCGATGCGGCTGTGCGACACCGTGAAACGCGCCCCGGCCACCTCATCCATGATGTTGTAGATCTCCTCGCGGTACTTAAACGTCCAGAGGAAGACAGACAGTGCGCCCGCATCCATCACCATTGTGCCAATCCACAGAAGGTGCGCCTGAATGCGCGCTACCTCGCACAGCAACGTCCTGATCCACTGTGCACGGGGTGGCACGTCGATGCCTGCGAGCTTTTCAACCGCGAGACACCATGCAACGTTGTTGGCATACGGCTGGAGGTAATCCATGCGATCCGTGTAGGGCATGAACTCCTGAAACGTCTTTACTTCAGCCAGTTTCTCGACGCCGCGGTGGAGGTAGCCAATGTCAAGCAGGCATCGCTCGATGTTCTCGCCATCCAGCCGGATTACGCAGCGGAGGACACCGTGCGTGGCCGGATGCTGCGGACCGAGGTTGAGGATCATCTTCGACTCAAGAGGATCGTCATCCAACTCCACATGCACATACTTGTCTTCCAGCGCCTGGTAGATGGCCGCATTGTGACGAGGCCAGAACGTAAAGACGCTCTCGTCGGGAGTTGCCGCGTTGGCGATAGCAGATGGTGCTGTCGTCGTCTCCATCAATCTATAGGGAGTTTGCCGTGGGCACGAGCGAACGGATCGAGCGTGAGCTCACCATCGTTGACCTGTGGCGGCAGCGGCAGCGAGCCCGGTATGCCGAGCGTCGGGAATTCCTTGCGGGCCGGATGGTATTCAAAGTCTTCCGGCAGGAACATGCGCCGGAGATCTTTGTGACCGTCGAAGCGGATGCCCATCATGTCCCACGCCTCGCGCTCATGCCATCCCGCCGCACGGTAAACGTCGGTTACTGATGGAACCGTCGGATCGTCCTCCTCCACGCGCACTTTCACTCGAAGTCGCTTCTTCGTTTTCATACTCACTAGCGAGTAATAGAGTTCAAAACGCTCTTCCTCCGTAAAGCGGTCAATCGATCCCATGTCCGAGAAGTATCGGTAGCCCAGTTCTTCCTTTATGTATCGAAGAACGTCCACAACAGCATTTTTCTTGACAAAGACGGTCTGCTCTGACGCATACTCGGTAACTCCCGTGATGACTTCACCGAAGTGGTCTTCCAGCGCCTCAAGAACCTCCGGCTGTACTGTGGACGCTTTAGCGAGTGGGTTCGTTTCATCCAACTCGCCCGCAAGTGCCTGCCGAGGCGTGAAGTAGAACTTCAGCGTCTGTCTCTCTTGACCTGGATCAATCG
>JAHEJB010000188.1 GCA_024639085.1 Rubricoccaceae bacterium
CTGATACTCATCACCGACGCCGATTGCGCACCGCCACCTGATTGGGCTCGCAACTATACCGCCTACTTCACTAATCCTATTGTCGGAATGGTCTGCGGGCATGCATACGTTGAGCACAACACATTGCTCGATGCGGTTCAGGCCCTCGATTGGTCCTACCTCCTGACATCGGCAAGCATCCTGAGCGAGGTAGGACAGCCCATCACCGCGATGGGCAACAACATGGGCATCAGGCGCTCGGTATACGAAGCAGTGGGCGGCTATCCGGCGCTTCCCTTCTCGGTTACCGAGGACTATGTGTTGTTTCAAACCGTCGCGAAGCGCGACGACGTTCGGGTTCGGTTTCCCCTTGATTACCAACTTCACACGGTTACCCTCCCCCTAAAACGACTTCGAGACGTCTACAGTCAGAGGCGGCGATGGGCGCGCGGCGGCCTCCTAGCGCCAGCGTGGGTCTACGTTCTCTATATCGTAACGCATCTAGCTCATTTACTCCCAGTCATCGGGCTGTTGGTCGCTCCGTTCTGGGCAATAGGCCTGATTGTTCTGAAAATGTTCAGTGACTTCTTCTTTCTATTTGGCGCCCTTGGCGCAAGCGGTCGACGAAAGCTCCTTCTTGCCTTTCCTGCCTTTGAAGCCTATTTCTTCTTCTATATGATCACCCTTCCTGGCACACTAGCTGTCTTCCAGAGGATAAACTGGAAGAACCGAAAGCTTTAGGACCAGTTTGAGTGTGGAACCGTTTGGTTTTTGCGCTATTTACTTAAATGATAACATTTTGCAATATATGTGACAACGGCCTTTTTCTCCGCCCACCTATTTGTTATCGCGTGGTTTGTCGCCTGTTCGCTATATTTTTCATCGTTGGAGAATTCCAACTGCTACTTCACCACCGCGCGACAGTGCCGGATCCCCACGACAGTGTCGCTTGGTAGCGGTAACAACTCCGACATCACCCCACCAAACCCCCACTCCCATAGCTATGCCCCGATCGAAAGGCGTCATCCGCATTGATTCGGATTCTACTCACGGTTATCAGGTCCGTGTCTACCGTCACGGCAAAACATACTCCAAGCTTTTTTCGGATCGTAAATCGGGCGGTAAAGACGAGGCATTTAAGCAAGCCAACACGTATCGGGAGAAGCTGGAAGCCGAAGTCGCGGCCATGCCTGAGAGTGCACCGAGGCGACGCCTCATCCGGCACAACAAGAACAACTCATCTGGTGTAGTTGGAATTTCACGGACGTTCAAGAGGGATCGCCGGGGCATCAAACACGAAGTGTATGCGGTTTCGTGGAACCCGGAGCCGGGCGTAGCTCGGGGGACATCTTTTTCCATCAAGAAGTATGGCGAAGACGAGGCTTTCAAAATGGCCTGCAGGCTGCGCTTTGAGAAGATGAGAGACATCTACGGGGACCGCTACAGCATTTCAAGCTACATGGATCTCTATCGCCAGAAATCTGCTGTCGACAAAAAGGCACGCTCCCGGAAATAGTTCTACTGGAACCTGAGCGAGAGAAGCGGGTCGTTGTGCTCTTAGACTAACGTGCGCTCCATGACCTCCCGCCAGAAAATTCGCCTCGGGCTATTCGCCATCCTCGGCCTGTTCATGTTCCTCGCCGTTGGGACGGCACTGGGCTTCTGGGAATCCGAGATTGGAGCAGTTAGCCCAACAGGTTATGTGGCCATTTCGCATGGCGACCACACACACTACGTGCCCAATGGTTGGTCGGGCGAGGTTTCGATCAGCAACTTTCCAACGAATCCCCCACCTCCAGGAATGACGGTCGGCCCAGACGGCCAGTTCGTACCGCTTGTGCAGTAGAAACTTAGATGAAGCAGCGCCTGTGGATCTCGCTGTCGCGTTTGTAAGGGCGATCTGATACTGGTAGCGCCACCCGGCGCTGGGAACGATGCAGGAGAGCCCTTGAAGCAAGGCAAGCGAGACCAACGACAGTTAGCCAACCGATCGGGCCTGCAGAATAGCGAGAACGCGACATGACGTTTGGTGAGTAGGTGCGAAGCACTTCGATTCCAGTCAAATAGCGCGCCACACTCTACACAGTGCATCCGGAATTGACCTATTGCCCCCTTTCGTCCACGTAGAAAGGGTTTGTAGGTGGTAAATCGTGTCCGATGTACAGTTTCGACATGCGCACGTAGTGTGTGGCATTCGCTCGGTTACGTTCCACTTCTTCTTCTGTCAGCCCCCTAATTACCTTGGCTGGCGAGCCCAGAACGAGTGAGCGAGGCGGAACGATGGTGTTCATTGTGACGAGGGCGTTGGCTCCCACGGTACTCCCCTCCCCGATCAAGGCCCCATCTAGAACCACGGCGCCCATTCCGATCAAACAATCGTGCTCTACGGTGCATCCGTGAACGATGGCGGAGTGCCCAATAGTTACACCCTCACCAATTTTGCAGGGATGTGTCCCGCGTGAAACATGCACAACGGCACAGTCCTGCACGTTGCTGCTTGCACCTACCTCGATCCAGTGAACATCACCCCGCAGCGACGCTCCGAACCAGATACTGGCTCCTTCGCCCAGCGTCACATCACCAACTACTGCGGCAGTTGGTGCGATGTAGTTGGAATTGTCAAAATGCGGAACTTTGCCTAGAAACGAATTTGTCATACGCTAGCCGCCATCGGGTATTGCATGAATCTCTATGTCGTCAGGTACGGAATTTCGAGCGACAAAGCCGCTGAACTTCCCACACCCATCCCGCTGATCCCATGAATGCTTCATGTACGGGCGATCTCCATCACCCGCGTAAAACGGTTCCTCCAGAAGGGCTCGTTCTATGGAGCGCAACTCCCGAGCACCTCCATCGTTTTCTGCATACACGTAGGGATAAGGATCGCATTGCGCATCTTGATCGCTGACTATGCTGAATTTGGATGTGGGCATGAAATGGCTCTGACTTGAATCGCAAGATATTCCCAGCCCGTAGCTTCAATCACAAATCACAATAAACCCAGTCCTACGTATTCTGGCGATGTCCGTAATCCACATCTCGCGAAACCACAGCCTTGGCCTTGAGGCCGCGAGAGTGGCGGCTGATAGGGTGGCCGACAACTTGCGCAGCGAACACAGCGTAACAACGCACTGGGAAGGCGACAGGCTGCTCGTTCGCGGTGCTGGCGTGCGAGGCGAACTGGACGTAAGCGACAGCCTTGTCAACGTCAGAGTGAAACTTAGGCTTTTTATGATTCCGCTCAAATGGGCGCTGGAGAAAGAAATCAACGAACAGTTAGACATGCACCTGATGAACGGATCGGCGGAGTAAACGCAACCCGTATGCTGGTTCTCCTGTATTGGCCAGAGTCTTCCACACAAACGGACTATGACCTCCTTTCTCCTAAATCAGTTGTACCCCAAAGCCGTATCCGGGCTACCGTTGCTCGATACGCCTGAGAAACTTGCTGCAACGTACATCCGCCGTGGTCCCTCACGAGAACATGCTGACGCTATGATTGGCCGGCACATCGTCCTTGCCGGTGGAACGGGATTCGCCACGGGGCTTGGCGGATGGATCACGAGCCCTGTTACAGTTCCGGCGGATCTTGCCGGCGTTGCCTTACTTCAGCTTCACATGGCGGCTTCTTGCGCAGTCCTTGCTGGCTTCGATTTGGAGGATCCGGCAACACAGAATACTGTGGTGGAGTGCCTGTTGAAAACAGACGATGACGTCAATTCGGAGCAAGCCGAAACCATCAACCGGGTAACCGTAAAACTTGCTGAAAAGGGTGTTCGATCCATCGCAAAGGCCTCTTTTATCTGGACGGCGGCTGCGGCTGGTCGTCGTATCGGCGGACGAATCGCACGAGGCGTTCCGTTTCTGGGTGGTGCCATCGGAGCGGTTTCTGAT
>JAHEJB010000005.1 GCA_024639085.1 Rubricoccaceae bacterium
GCAAATAGGCTCCGCCGCCCTTCGATGCGTAGTATGTACGACATTGAACAGGTACATGCACCACGCCCAGAACTGCCTCACGGTTCTCAATGAGGGCGATGTTTACGGTGAACTCACCCGTCGTTTTTTTCACGAATTCCTTGGTCCCGTCCAGCGGATCGATACACCAGAATTGTCTCCACGACTGCCTGGCCGCATACGCTTCTGGGTCGGACTCTTCGGACAGAACTGGAATATCCGGCGTTAACGCCGTCAGTTTCCGCACCAGGAAAACGTGAGACGCTCGGTCGGCCTGGGTTAACGGCGAATCGTCGGCTTTATAGTCGACCGGAAGTGGTTTGGCGTAATAGTCTAGGATTATCCGTCCAGCTTCTTCGGCGAATGCCCGGACATCGATAAGAAAGTCTGTCACGTAACCTCCAATTTAAGGTTGGCGCGCTGAAACTAACCTCACGTTGGCCCTGCCATTGTCCTAGGCGGTCAGTGGCGTCCCGACATGCTCGCGGAAGTACGCGAGAGTTCGCTTTAGGCCATCTTCCCGGGAAACCTTCGGCTCCCAATTCAACACGCTGCGGGCCTTGGAGATATCGGGTTGGCGGACTTTCGGATCGTCCGCAGGGAGGGGCTCAAAGGTTATCGAACTGCTCGATCCAATCAGTGCAACTACTTCTTCCGCGAACTCCCTAATGGAAATCTCGTCCGGATTGCCAATGTTCACAGGTTCGCTCTCGTTTGACATTAACAGCCGAAAGATGCCTTCAATCAGGTCATCCACATACTGAAACGACCGCGTTTGCGAGCCATCTCCAAAAACTGTAATGGGCTCGCCTCTGAGAGCCTGCCCCATGAACGCAGGTAGTGCTCGGCCGTCGTCAAGACGCATTCGAGGCCCATACGTATTGAAAATCCTCACGATACGGGTTTCGACACGGTGATAGCGGTGATAGGCCATCGTTATTGCCTCAGCAAAGCGTTTTGCCTCGTCATAAACCCCTCGAAAACCGACCGGATTAACGTTTCCCCAATACTCTTCGGTTTGGGGGTGGACCAATGGATCGCCGTAGACCTCAGATGTAGAGGCAATCAGAAAACGTGCACTTTTCGCCTTCGCCAGGCCCAGGCAATTGTGCGTACCCAGCGCCCCAACTTTCAGCGTTTGAATCGGGAGCTTGAGGTAATCAATAGGTGATGCCGGGCTTGCGAAGTGCAATATGTAGTCCAGATCACCTTCGACATAAACAAAGTTGGTCACGTCGTGGTGGACAAAATTGAAGCGCTCGTTGCCGATTAGGTGCGCTACGTTGTCTGGATTCCCGGTGACTAGGTTGTCCATACAAACCACATCGTGACCTTCCGCCAGAAATCGTTCGCAGAGGTGTGAACCGAGGAATCCTGCTCCTCCAGTTATGAGCGTACGGGGCATGGAATTCTCCGATGTCTACGAATGGACGCTTTGATTTACGCTTCGGCTACTTCGTCGCGAACAAGACTCGGGGCCACAAATGGACGACCGATACAGTGATAAGAGAACCCAAGTTCAGCCATCCGATCGGGGTCGAATACGTTGCGGCCGTCAAAGACGAGCGGTTGCTTGAGTGATCGGCGTACGCGAACGAGGTCGGGGCGCCGGAATTCCTGCCACTCTGTTGCGATGACGAGCGCGTCCGCACCCTCTACGGCTTCGTAGACACCTGGCACATATTTAAGGCTTCCGTCATTTATCGGACCTTCCCCAAGTTCGTTGCGAGTCGTTTCAATTGCTTCCGGATCAAAGGCGATCACATCGGCACCGAGGGCGGTCAGATCATGAATCATATAGTGAGCCGGGGCCTCGCGAACATCGTCCGTATTAGGCTTGAACGCTAAACCCCACATTGCGAAGCGTTTTCCGTCAAGGCGTCCGCTCTCATCGCCGAGAGCCTCGACAATCTGTGGAACAAGCACCCTGCGCTGTGTTTCATTCACCCGAAGCACGGCGTCCAGAATCTGGAAATCATACGTGTGTTCTCTGGCGGTGAGTTGCAGCGCTTGAACATCTTTCGGGAAGCATGACCCTCCAAATCCGATACCCGCGTACAAAAACTTTGAACCAATTCGGCTATCTGTACCGATGCCGCGTCGCACTTTGTCCACGTCTGCGCCAACTCTGGAGCAAAGGTTAGCAATCTCGTTCATAAAGGTGATTTTCGTTGCCAGCAGAGCGTTTGCAGCATACTTCGTCATTTCGGCGCTCTCTTCGTCCATCACAATTATCGGATTGCCGGAACGGACAAACGGCTCGTAGAGAAGCGTCATCACATTGCTCGCCCGCGACGACGATGTACCAATCACTACGCGCTCAGGCTTCATGAAGTCCTCTACTGCTACGCCTTCACGAAGGAATTCGGGGTTTGAGACCACATCGAAGCGCACACCTTCCCTGATACCACATGCTTCCATGACTGCCGTCACGCGCTTTGCTGTTCCAACGGGAACGGTGCTTTTGTCTACGATAACCTTGTAGCTCCAGTCGGGATGAGCAGCGAGCATATCCCCAATCTCTTCGGCAACGCCGAGCACATAAGAAAGATCGGCGCTACCATCGTCGCCCGGCGGGGTCGGGAGTGCCAGGAAAACAACTTCTGCCTCCTCAACAGCCTCCTTAAGATCTGTGGTGAAATGCAGACGGTTCTCGCGCGTACTGCGTTCGAAGAAAACCTCTAATCCCGGCTCGAAAATTGGAACCTCTCCGCGAAGAAGCATCTCGACCTTTGCGTTGTCGATGTCTACGCAAATGACATCATTGCCCATTTCGGCAAAACAGGTACCGGTGACGAGCCCGACGTATCCGGTGCCAACAACTGTGATTTTCATTTACTCAGACTTGGTTGGGGACGATAGGACATTTAGGATAAGCCAATACCGCACCAAATCGTAGACCAGCTATATCAAAGAGCCGTTAAGGACGCAATTCGTCTACGTCTTCTACGTCGAGTTCGCCTTTCGTCCGGGTAGGTTTCATGCGACGAAACCGGCTTGGCACGAGCGCTTCACGAATCGCGGCGCTCTTGCGTTTCCCACCAGCTGTGTCGGCCTCGGTCTTGAAGCCTTCAATGATGAAGGAAAGCAGCAAACCCATAGCCAAGCCAAACAAGGCACCTACCAAAACGATAACCGTGCGGCGCGGACGAACGCGACGCAACGGCACCACAGGCCGATCAAGCACGGTAATAACTGGGCTGGCCCGCTGCACTTCAATCTCGGCCTGCTTCAACTCCCCCTGATACTGGCTAAAAACCTCTGTTGCGAAGCTCACTTCCTGCCGGAGTCGATCTCGTTCGGCAAGCAACTGTGCCGATGTTAGGCCCCTGTTACGATCATCAAAGTGGGCCAGGCGCGCCCGCGCGGTTCGAAGATCGCCCTCAGCCTCAGTGGTGCGTTCACCGATAAACTCATAGTCCTCGCGTGCTTTTTGGGTAAGAAGCGACTGCACACGACTACGCAACTCTTCAATCAGCCGCCCAACAAGCGAGGCGGCCAAAACTGGATCTTGCGCAGTGACTGTAATCGTCATTAAGCCAGTCTCTGCATCGGCATCCACACCTATCATTTCGCCCATGGTCTCCATCGCCTGCTGTTCCTGATACGAATAGGCCACGGAAAGAGAGAGTGAATCGTCGAGATTGCCCATAGAAGATCCATCCGGATCCGAACGTAGCATGATGCGCAGACGCTCTCCGATGCTTCCTGGTTCTACATTCCGGGCATACTCGAGAAACGTAATCTTGGCACCGGATGATGTTGGAAACCGCTCCTCCAGAAGAATTGAGCGAACCTCGTGACTCGCGAGAACATTAGGGTAAGCCTCAATGGTTAGTCCGGACTGAGACTCTCCGATGTTCAATCCTAATCCACGAAGCGCAGCGAGGCCCGTTCTCGATGACTCTTGTTGTGTTTCGCGCATCAGTACTGCAGATGAAGCATACTCTTCAGGTGTGATGATGGCTACGACGACGCCAAGGAATATTCCGACAACCGGCAGCAGGATGATCAGCCATTTGTGGCGGGCCAAAACATAGAGTCCGTCCAGAACTGACAACTCCTTCGTCAGTGGCCTCAAATCCTCGCCACCGGACGATGTGATCGCATGGGAATCTTGATCCTGCACGTCTAGCCACTCCTAGTTTCTGAACGCCAGAATAATTGGCACAATCACGGTAACAGCGCTTGCGGCAATAGCGAGAGTGTCGCGGAGAAGTGTACTCACCACAGGCCCACCATCTGGCCGCTCTTCTTTCTGCGAAACGTAGATCACACCTCCATCATCCACAACTGGGTTTTGGGAGAACAACCCGCGTCGCAACTTGAAGACTGCGCCCGACGCTTGAGTCACGAACACATCTTCAGCGTTATCGGCAATACCACCGGCGCGATCCAGATAGTAGGACACTCGCCTTCCTGCGTCGTATTGAATAAGCCCTTCATTGGCCACTGCACCACGCACCTCAACTGTATTCGGACGGATAGGAATCGTCACTTCATCACCGGGAAGCATCGGAACATCCGACGAACCGGAATTGGCGGTGAGTGCTCGGTCGATTTCCACGATGAGTTGACGCTCGCCGCGCAACAACTGGCCGCCACGGGCATACGCTCGAGGCGTCAGCCCTCCAGCACGACCAATGATATCACTTAGTCGCTCGTTTTCACGGAGCAATGTATAAGTGCCGGGAAAGCGTACCTCACCGCGAACAGTAACTATTTGTTGTGGCCGAAATTTTGGATCTAGACGAACGTAGATGCGGTCCCGATGGGCCAGTTCGAATGTGTGCTCTGTCAAAACGCGCACTCCTCCCGGCAGACGTGCTTCCACGACAGGGGCACCGGGCGCTAGCGGAACCGTGGTTGTTTGGGCCCGCTGTTCAACATCTCCAGAGACGTCCATACGCGTCACTTCCACAGACTCTGTGTACGCGCCCTCGACGACACCACCCGCTTGGAGAATGACATCCTGAACTGTCATATTCTCGCCGAGCGGATAGCGCCCCGGCTCTTTTACGGCACCACTAATCTCCACGAACTGCTCACGGATGACCTCGACCTCGGCCGGATAGATACGGACCTGATCGAATGGTTCAAGAAGCATTCCTGAACGATCGTCACCTGCCAGAACCTGCTCAAGATCGAATGCGATCAACTCCGGCGTCCCGTCATCCTTGCGACGATACAGATCTGCGCGCGGGAGGAAAACGTCGGATCGGAATTCTGGATCGAGCAAGCCACCCCCCACAAAAAGGAGGTCGTAAAGCGTCATCCCGTCGAACAGTGTATACTCGCCGGGGTTGAGGACCTGCCCTTCGATGCTTACGACGCGCTCCCGTTCGAACTCGCGCTCTGAATAAACATACAGGCTATCACCGGCGCTCAGTGGGAGATTCTGCGTCGGGTCGTCTGCAAGAACGCGGGCAAGGTCCAACGCAACGATCTCGCGGCGCAAGTTCGGCCGATTGCGGACTAGGTTCGCTCGCTGACGATATGCATCGTCCGTCAATCCGTCGGCCAGATTCAGGAGATCACTAACTGTACGGAGGCTTTCGCCCAATTCGTAGCGGCCAGGCTGGAACACCGCACCGTCTACCGTTACTGCATTGAACCGCCCTCTCCGGGCCGCTTCATCCACGTCGTCGATAGCGAAAACCTCGACGCGGTCGCCGTCCGCAAGGCGATACTCAGAGAGGCCCGTCAGCACAGCGCGGAGGTCAAGATCGAGCACTTGCCGGGCAATAGTAGGATCACGCCGCTCCGTGAACGGAATGATCCGTTCAACCTGAAAACGGGCGACATAGGCCTCAGGAAGCAACCATCCAGCAAACCGAATAAGATCTTCGAACCGCTCATCATCCCGCATCTCGTAAATGCCCGGCCTGCTAACTGCGCCGTCTATATAGGCCGTCTTTCCACGAACGGGAACGAGGATTCGGTCGCCCGACTGCAGTGAAAATGATTCGGGTTCACGGCCCTCGAGCAAATAGTCGTAGGCGTCTACACTGGCGATGATTCGGCCACCGCGGCTAACTTGAATCGATCTTAGACTACCTCGAATCGTAGGCCCACCTACCTGGTACAGAAGGTTGAAGATGCCTCCACCGGCACCAAGCGTATAGGCACCGGGGCGCTCTACTTCGCCGGTAACAAAAACGCGTACCGGACGCAACCTCGTGATCGACACATCCACAAAAACCGTTTGCGGACGGGAAATGATGCCAGCATAGCGGCTTGAAAGAAAGCGCTCAAACCGGTTTTGGAGATCGCCCAATGTTGTTCCGGCCACCGTGAGCAAACCGACCCCGGGAACGTTAACTCGACCGCCTCTATCTACAGCCAAATCGTAGTTGAATTCGGCAGCACCGTACACGGCTAGGCGGACATCATCGCCTGCACCTACTACATAAGCATCATCGGCTGGCTGCATGTCCGATGGTTGATCCAAGCCCGCCCCTACCACGTCACGAAATGTGCGGTAGCCGAAGTATTCCAGGCCCGTAGTCTCGTCCATCAAATCCGAATAGGGATTGCGCTCCCGCCCTCGCTCGTCAATTTTATCACGCTTCCGCTCGGCAGCAAGGCTATCCGCAATAAGCAAACTGTCTCCCTCTACGAGCAGAGAATCTGTCTCAGGCTGCAGGATATACAGATTTCGCTGAAAGGGCGATGGTTGTGAATCGCGCTCTTCCAACATGCGGAGGAGTTCGGCAATAGCGTCCTCAGAAAAGCCAAGCTCACGAGCCGTGCGCTCAAGCGCCTGCGGCGAGGACGTATCTACGCCATACCGCTCAACTTCCTGAAGCGCCTCATCTTCTGTCATCCCGCGTCTGCGCAACTCATCCTGCACCTGCGGAGAAACTTGGGCTTGGGCCGTTGAGGTCCATCCAATGACCAGAATCAGCACCAGTGGCGTGATCCGAAGTATTCTTCGTACGGTTCGTTCGACCGCTCCGTAATCAGGCATAGAAACGCCGCAAGATGGCGTGAGGCCGTTTTTTCCGTGAAAGCCTTGGAAACTAGGCTTCGGTTCCAGTGCAAGCAAGCTTTCGGGACGCAATCTGGACGATATGACAGCGTATTGGAGGCCCGATAGTCGGAGAGTATTTTCTTTCTCGAAAGCGGGCAAACTGCTCCCATCCGTGTTTTCTAGCGTAACCGACTGCGCTTTTCGCGCCCCTCATGCCGACCCGTTTCGCCCTATTAATCGTTGGATTTGCACTCGCGTTTTGCCCTACGGGACTCGCCCAGGTCTCGGCCGGAGTAGGTGTGGCATACCACGATCTGGAAGAGATTGGAAGATGGGGAGTAACCGGGGCAGTTTACTTCCCAATTGCACGCCATTCATTCGATGTGGTACCGAATTTCGAGTACTACTATTCGAAATGGAGTCGTGGAGGCCGCGGTGTTGCCAACGACACCAGTAGTGTATATGCGGTTTCCGTAGATGTCCATGCCAATCTTCCCGCGTTTCTCGATCGTGCTCGAGCCTACGTGGGAACAGGCATCACGTATGCAGGCCACGGAGGAGATGGCGCCTTGGGCTTGAACCTGACATCAGGCATTTACATGCGAGCTCAGGGTTGGAAGGTCTTCCCCTTCGGGCAGGTTACGTACCGAGTCCTTCCTGATTTTCAAAACGTGGCCACGCTGGATACGTACTTCATCCGCGGTGGCGTTCGCATCATCCTTTAGCAGTGCGGCTGCAGATTGAAGTTTTCAGATACCGCACAGTCTTAGGGTTCGTAAGCCGGTATCATCCCCAATCCGATTCGGGCACGCGGTTCCCATGCACATCCTTTACGTTTATCAGTTCTACAACAGCCCCGATTGCAGCACTACGGCAAAGCATCACGGGTTCATTCGATATTTCGTAGAGCAGGGGCACAAGGTCTCTTTGGTCACAAGTAGAGCGTTTTTCGATCAGCGAATCACAAATGAGTTTGAATGGCTGCCTGAAGGGGTGGAAGCCGTTCATATTCCGGTAGCCTACGAGAACGAAATGGGTGTGGCTCGCCGCGGCCTTGCCTTCGTTGACTACATGGTGCGCGCCCTGGTTTCAGGGCTCAAGATGGAGAAGCCAGATGTGATTCTAGGAATCTCTACGCCGCTTACGGCCGCTTGGACGGCTAGGCAAATAGCCCGAATTAAGCGGGTGCCGTGGGTATTCGAAGTAAAAGACTTGTGGCCTCTCGTTCCTGTTGAGGTCGGCGCCATCAGCAATCCTATGGCACAACGTGCGCTTTTCCGGATGGAACGCAAACTGTACGAAAGCGCTGCCCACGTCGTCTCCCTTTCTCCGGGCATGACGGAGTACATTTTGAAGAGGGGAACGCCTGAGGGGAAGGTCACAACCATCGTAAACGGAACGGATTTCTATCTGGTCGACCGACCCGATGAGAACAGGCTGGTCGAGATGAGGGCTGAGCATGGCCTGGAGGGCAAAAAGATCGTCCTTTATGGTGGAAAATTTGGGCGGATGAATGACATCCCGATGCTGCTTCGGGCTGCGGAACAGCTGCAACACCGCGAAGACCTCCACTTCATGTTCATCGGATACGGCTTCCTGCAGCCTCAGGTTGAGAATGCTGCTGAGCGACTACCAAATGTGAGCACGATTCCGACACTGGCCAAACATCAGATGCTTGAGTGGTTCCGATTGGCAGACTTATCTCTTGTCACATTTATCGACGTACCCTCGCTCGGCACGAACTCACCATCGAAACTGTATGATAGCCTGGCCGGATATACCCCGGTAGTCGTGACAAATCCCGGCTGGACAAAAGACCTCGTAGAGCGAGAGAGCGTTGGTTTTTACGTCCCGACTGGCGATGACGCGGCATTGGCTACCGCCATTGAATCGGCATTTGCTGACGAAGAAGCATTGGTGGCAATGGCGTCCCGAGGGCGCGCCCTTGCCGAACGCGACTTCGACAGACGGAACCATGCGAAAGTGCTGGAGGCCATTTTGGAGGCCGCCTCAGCAGGCGAGTCACCAAAAGAACGCATCGCACACCTCGCGCAGCGAGACAGGCTTAGGAACGAAGCGAACCCCGTTAAAACGGCCGTCTAGTTTTTCGCTTCGGCTCTACGCTTTCTGGTGGCATGGTAAGTCGCGGGATCGATGAAGGCGCCGTCCTTGCCTATCAACCCAAGCCAAAATGCTTGCGCGTTGGTTTTTAGGCGCAATCGCCAATCCCACCCTCGTCTGAACGACACGAAGGCATCGGTAAAAAGAAAGCCGCCATGGATGACTAGTTGCCGCACACGTCGTCTTCGCCAGCCTAGTTGCTTCCAGATGAGATGTCGGTTGCGCAGATAGTAGCACTGCTTCCAATGTTGATCGTCAGCTTTAATTGCTACGTTGGAATTCCCGGTTACGAGCCGTTTAAGCTGGGACTCAAGAATCAAGTCTTCGCCGAGCGGAATTAAGCGATTTACAGCCGTTCTGTTTGCAAGTGCGCTTGCGAGCGGCCCAAACTCGCGATAAATGCGGACAGAATATTCCGTGTCGTCTGCGATGATGAAAAACCGAGCGTTGGGCGTACCGACACGATCCACGACCGAACGATGGATCAGCGGCCCTTCAAAAGTGAAGATGTCTATTGAAACCCAGCGGGAATCGTTATCGGCAGGACAGCGATACGATTGAGTGGCTTCGTTGATTACAGCCTCATTACGGGGGTATGTGCCGGTCGCTGATCGGCGCGTTGGTGTAACAATGAGTTTTCCTGACTCTATGGCAACTTCAAGCAATTCTTCAAGGCACTGAGGCTCGGCTACAACATCATCGTCGAGCAACCATATCCAATCAAAGCCGTTCTCGTAGGCAACACGCACACCCTCCGAAAAACCGCCGCTGGCGCCCATGTTTCTTGGCAACCGATGCACTACAACGTTCTGGTATCTGCTAGCCAGCATCTCTGTAGTTCCGTCTGTACTCGCGTTATCTATCACGAGTATCTCGTCGGTCAAACGCGTTTGCCCAAGCAAGCCATCGAGGCTTTTTGAAAGCAGGTCCACCCTGTTATACGTGACGACAACTGCACAAATACGGGGTGCCGACATGGGCATTGAACCTGATCTTGCGGGGCAAAAAATGCTGCGGAAGATAGCATTTGTGGCCGGGACTCTTATATTTCAATCTACCGTACTCCGAAATCATACCCGAGGATTTGCCTAGTGGCCTGTTGACACATCAACTAAATTCTGCGCCCTCGCCGATGTGCTTCTGGAGAAGCAATAAAGACCGATTGGCTCAGACCACTCTCAGCATTCTTCGCCCATGTTCGCTCCCTCTATCCGCGTTCTGACCCGGAAAGGAGTATTCCCCGCCAGCAAAGGTTGTCTTGGCGTTGCGATGGCCCTCATCTTGAGTGTGCCTTTTACATTTGCACAATCGCCGGATTATGATCCATCTTGGTACGATGCGTCGCTGACGCACGTAAAACTGAGCGTGGAAGCGGACGGGATCTACCATGTTTCCGGAAGTCAACTTGCTTCAGCCGGAGTAAACCTGGCAGGCGTTGATCCTGCGACCCTTAGGATATTCGAGAGTGGCCTAGAGATTCCGCTTTGGTTTATTGGCGATCCTGTGATCATGGACGCGTCTGATCAGATTCAGTTTGTCGGCCGCCGAAATACAGGCGAAGAAGAAGACTGGGCGTACTACGAAACTCGGATCCACGAATCGCAGACTGGGAGTGATGCTCTGCAGAGCAGCCAACAGTTTAGCCTGTTCACAGATACACGTACCTATTGGCTCACTTGGGGCGGCGATTCAGGACTTCGTTACACCAATGAATCGCTCGACCCGGCCCCAGGTTCTCAGGTTGTGTCGCGGATCCGTCAGACCTTTCAGACCGAACTAAACTTCGGTCGTTATGATGGCGACTCGGAGGACAACGGGCATCCCTACTACACGCATGGTGAGGGAGATTATTGGCATACGTTCAATCAGAACTCCATCCGCCGCGACTCCGTACTAACGGGCGTTCGTTCCACGCTTTTTTCAGGATTGCCAAATGAGACCGTTACTATAGAAGCGCGCGTCGTACCAGGCTCTGCGGCCCATCATGACATCACACTCAAAGTGCGTACGTGGGGAGGTGATAATGGAATTTATGTGCCATTGGATCGAGTTGACTGGACCGGCTACGAACACAGAACACTAACAGCTTCGTTGACTCAGGATCAAATTTACACGTTCAACGGGACTGTCTATGTGGAGGTTGTTTCAGACAATCAGTATTACGACGGCGCAACACCCAATAAGGTTTACACAGACTGGTTCAGAACAACCCTGCTTCGCAACCTAGTCGCCCAAAACAATGTGCTCATGTTCCCCTCAAAGGGGAGTGGAAACTACGATTATCAGTTAGGCGGCTTTGACGCAGGCGGTACAATCACAATCCTGGATCCTTTTCTGCGTCAGCGTTTCTCAGGACCTGCAGATGGAAACGGCGCGATATCGTTCGGAGATGCCGGAAATGCGGACGGCATTTACTGGGCGGCGCATGCCGATGCCATTCTTACGCCTGCGGCAATTTCTGTTGACACCAATTCAGATCTAGCCAATCCGGCCAACGTCGCAGACTATATAATTATCACGCCAGCCGCTATGCGCGGCTTCGCCGAAGGTGTCGCCAGTTTCCACACAAGCCGGAATGGCTATAACGTGATGGTCGTCGAGACGCAGGACATCTTCGACCAGTTTGATTATGGGCGTCCGACGCCCGTTGCCATCCGTCGTTTCCTTCAAACCGCTCAGGCTTGGAGTACAGCGCCACGCTTTGTGTTGATGTACGGAGACGCCAGATATGCACATCCTCTCCGCCCTTTGGAATCGTGGGAAGTGCCTACTTACGGTTTTGCCGCTTCAGACAACTGGCTTGTTCAGGGTCTCGAAGGCAAGTACGATATGCAGGAATTCATGGCCATTGGCCGAGTTCCGCTGCGAAATGCCACGGATGCTCAGATCTTCCTGAACAAGCTGCAGAACTACTACGATGCACCTTTCGCAGACTGGCAGCAACGGGCTTACTATCTGACAGGCGGAGTAGGATCCGAACAAAATCTATTTCAGTCCCATTCTCGAAACTGGGCGGCAATTGGGGCCGATGAACCTGCCGGAATGGACTCGTTGTTCTTTTTCAAGACTTCAGATTCAACGATAGACACGTCCCTACGCGATTCCATCCGCGTAGCAATTGGGCGGGGTGCTTCTGTGCTGAGTTACTTCGGCCACTCTTCCTCCCAGACTTGGGAAATTGTTACGGACCCCGCCGCCGAGTTCGACAATGAAGACAGGTTGCCCTTGGTGTTATCAATGGGCTGCAGAACAGGAGCGTTCGGTGCAGGTTTAGATCCAGTCGTGGATGTCCGATCGCTTGCCGAAGACCTACTCATTTCTGGCGAAAGTGGGGCGATTGGGCACTGGGGTTCAAGTGAGCTTGGTCGAGTCGGCGAATCCAATCAACTCTCAACTCTCATCCATCAAGTGATCTTCCAGGACACGGTTCGTACGCTTGGCACCGCCATCCAGACTGTAAAGAACACCTTTGAAGCACAGAACCCCCACGAGTGGGGCCAGCGACATTCATTGCAGTATTCGCTGATTGGAGATCCGGGTGTCGTTCTTAGAATTCCCAATTTGCCTGACTTCCACGTCGAACAATCCCTGGTTCGATTCGAGCCACAGGTGCCGGTTTTGGCCGATTCAACAGTCAATGTTTCCGTCGATCTGCGAAACCGTGGCTACTACCCAGGCGACAGCCTCACCTTTGAATTACTCCACACTTACCCGGACAACTCCACGGAAACATATAGTATTCGTGTTCCCAGGTTTGCTCTCGCCGATACGCTGGATTTTGCTACCAGGATCGACAATCAGCCAGGAATACATTCTTATGCTATTAACGTGGATCCTGGAAACGAGTACGATGAGATTCGAGAAGACAATAATTTGACGACGCTAACCCACCTCGTTTTCTCAAACGCCGTCACCGTTGTATACCCCGAGGATCACGGCATTGCAACGCGAACGCCAAGGCTGCGCGTAAGCATTGCCTCGCAGGTTGAAATGGGGGAAATACCTGTTCACTACGAATTGGACACGGAGGCTACGTTTGATTCGCCTAATTTTAGGACCTTCGATACAACAATTGAACACGCCCATGCCGACTGGGATATAAGCGACCCGCTGAACGACAACACGGTTTATCACTGGCGAGCTACTGCCGATGACCCGTCGGATCCGGCCGCGACGTGGGCTGAAGCTGCATTTACTGTGTCTTCGGAAAATGTAGCCGCTTACAATTGGATGCAGCAGGACGACCTCTGGGAGCACAACTCAGAAAACACAAGTCTGCAATGGACGGAAGAAACCGGTTGGGAATTCGTCCCATACAACGTCTCCGTGTTTGCACATTCGGACCGCGTGGGCCAATCTCCTCTCAGCGGACGATTCCAGGTCAATGGTGAGAATTATGTTGAGAACGGAGCTGGATTTGGGTTCCTGATTCTTGACGGCCAAAAGGGAACTGTCAAAGCGTCTGGGTTCGGCGTCACGTATCCCAACACGATTCCATTTCATATGGACGTCCCTGCTGAGATTGCGAGGCTTCAAGTGCTGGCAGATGACATCCAGGAGGGCGACTTCTTTTTCGTGCGAACTCGCCATATCGCAAATACAGGTGGAAACACGATCTCTGAAGAGGTCAAAGACATCTTTCGTGATGTCGGAAGCGTAGCCATTGACACACTAACCTATGACCACTTGTGGCTGATGAAGGGGCGCCTCGGGGATCCTTCCGAAACGGAGGAGCTTGTAATCCCTCCTCAAGAGACGGAGATTGGAGAGATTACGTGGACTCGCAAGCTAATCTTCTCCAATCCAGTTGGCGAAACAACATCACCATTGGTTGGGCCCGCACAAGCATGGGGAGAATTCATTGGAGATATCGAGTACGCCAATAATGACAGTGACGGTGTCGTGGATGTCTTATCTGAAGATGGCACCACGGAGTTGATGACAGATGTCGATATATCATCCGCGGTGGACCTATCAGCGATTTCGTCGGCAGAGCATCCGTACTTACGTCTTCGTGCAACGCTCCGCGATTCTTCTCGCCAGACGACGCCGCAACTGGATAATTGGCGCGTCGCATACACACCAGTTCCAGATCTGGTCGTAGACGCTTCAAGTTCCACTTTCCCGACAGAGCCGCTTCAAGAAGGCGAATCCGCGTCGGCTGAGCTCGTACTGCGCAACCTGAGCACGATACCTGTCCAAAGCGCAAGTCTTTCTGTGCGGCTTACGGACGACGAAAACAACGAGTCCACCCTGGTGACCGAGTCTATTGATAGCATCCCCGCGGACGGCTCACAATCGGTAGTATTCGATATTCCTACATTCGAGTTCGTAGGTACCAACCTACTTTTTGTCGAAGCCCAGCAGCCGGAACTCGCCGAGAAGATTGTTTACAACAACGCGATCCTCCGCGGATATGATGTGGAGGCTGACCACATACGGCCGGTCATGACGGTGAGTGTGGATGGACAGATGCTTGAAAATGCGCCTGGACCTGTCCTGGATCTACAGAGCGCCGAACTCCCGTTCATTTCCGCCCGCCCTCAGATTGAGGTTATTGTTTCGGATGAAAACCCATACTTAAGACTGGACGACCCCACGTCCTTCCAGTTGGCTTTGGATCGCCTTCCGCTAACGCCAGAGGAATTCACGTTCACTCCGGCAACAGACGAGGTCAATGAGGCACGCATTCTATTCGAGCCAGATCTTACAGGTGCAGACACAGTTCACACGTTTACCGTGCGGGCCGTAGACGCCACCGGGAACTTGGCCTTGGTAGACCCAACAGCTGAGGATTCGACGCTCTATCAGGTCCATTTCCGGGTCCAAGATGCGTTGATTGTTGAAAGTCTGTATCCGTACCCGAACCCCATGAGCCGAAACACGCGCCTCATGTTTAGGATGGGAGGTTCGAGTCCATCCATTGTAGAAGATTTCAGGATCCGGATTTATTCAGTCGCCGGGCGTCTCATACGTGAAATGGACCTGATCCGAAACCCCGAACTACTTGAGCGCGGCGGATTGGAGATTGGGTGGAACAGTGTTCCATGGGATGGAACAGACGAAGATGGTGACCCGGTTGCCTCTGGGGTATATCTCTACAAAGTGTTTGTGAGAGACTCAGAAGGGCTGGAGCACGCAATCAATAACCCCACGAGCATAGAACGGATAGCCGTCATCCGCTAGCGACGAAATTTCGTTCTGGACTCCCTGCAATCACGTTTTTGTAGAGGGCTAGTAAGAGCTCCTTGTGGTCATCCCAGTTAAAGTGATCCTGTACGAACGCCTGACCACGCCTAGCCATGAGCTGAGCGGAAGCAGGGTTCTCGGCCAGATTGATCACGTTGCTCGCGATGCAGTCGGCATCTGATGGGTCGCAAAAGAAGCCGGCACCGATGGACTCAAGTCTCTTCATCCACGTCGGAAATGCGCTCGCAATGAAGGGTATACCTGAGGCCATATATTCATAGAGTTTATTTGAGGATATACGCGAGTATCCTCCCCAATCTCGAAACAGTGCGAGACCTGCATCCGACCGCCTCATGTATCCAAAAACTTCATGTTGATGATCTAGTCGTCCGATCAAATCGACATACATCCAGCCAGGATGGCGCGCCGCCTCCGCGAGGCCATCTTCGTCGTCGGGAGGCCCGACCAGCCACAGCCTCGCCGGCATGAAGGCATTTACGAGGTGGAGGGCTTCCAACATCACGGGCAATCCTCGGACGCGGCTTAAACTTCCGGCGTAGATGAGACGAAACGCGCCTTCGGGGTTGGCCACGTCATCTGGTATCTGCCGCGCAAACGTTTCAGCACGATCTACCAATGCGTCGTTTATCATTGGCGCATTCTCTAACACAATGGCGCGTGGACCTAGTCTGTCGGCCACGTCTGGTTGAGTTGCGATAGCTCCATTGACCATCTTGCCAGCAAGTATTTCGACGTTTTTTACAAATCCCGCCATGGCTGGCCGAAGAATTTCCGGTACCCAGTCACGGATTAGGATTCGCTCGGCGAAGTCCTCGTGGACATCATAAATCACTTTTTGGCGAACCAATTTTAGCGCCAATGCTAAGGGAAGTGAGAAGGGATTGTGGAGGTGATAGACATCGGCCTTTTCCCGCAATAGCCGATAAAACAATCGCGGCAGGTCTGCCAGGAGGGCGACTCGACTCGTATAGCAAAGGGGGATCACTCGAACCCCTTCCTCAACAAACGGCTCCAGATGGCCTTCCGCTTGTGCAAAAAGCACAACCTCGTATCCGTGCGACGCCAACGACCGCGCCTCTTTTTGAAAAACCCTGACATCCGCGTACGTTGGGTGCGCTGGCGTCGCAATTACAATCTTTACTCGATTTTTCCGAGAGTGCACATCATCTGAGGACTCATTGTGGTGTGAGTGGTTTGGAAACGGCTCTGGTTTGGGCATACGTTTGGGAACGGCAGCGCGTTCGCGCAAGATCGTCCAAGCCGCCCCATCAAAAAAACCACGAATCCTCTTCATTCCGAATGGCCCTGTACGCAGTGATAATGGCCGGTGGTGTTGGCAGCCGATTCTGGCCGCGTAGTCGCCGGGAAAGCCCCAAGCAATTCCTTGATGTTCTGGGGCCAGACTCGCTGATCCAGAACACATTCGCTAGGCTCCAGCCCCTTTTGACACCCGAACACGTTTTCGTGGTTACTCACGCCGACTACGCAGAGCAGACACACGAACACCTCCCCGCCGTGCCAGAAGAGAACATTCTTGGCGAGCCAATTGCCCGTAACACGGCGCCATGCATTGCATTTGCCGCGGCTCGTCTTCTCGCTGTCGACCCGGATGCCGTAATGGTAGTCCTGCCCGCCGATCATCTTATTGGCAATGTTGCGCGATTTCAACAAGTCTTGGGCGCTGCGGTTGCTGAAGCAGCATCGAGCGACGCGCTCGTGACTATCGGCATTGAACCAACACATCCTGCCACGGGTTACGGATATGTTCAATACGATTCGTCTTCCCGGGACGACAGGATGGACACTCCGCGCGCCTTCCCCGTCAAGACATTTGCCGAGAAACCAGACCTGGCTACCGCAGAGCGCTTTCTTGATTCTGGCGACTTCCTGTGGAATTCCGGCATGTTCATCTGGCGAGCGGATTCTATACTGAAGGCGATGAACGAGCACTTGCCTGATGTTCACAGTGCATTTGCTCCGCTACAAAACGCCTTTGAGAATACTACGAGCGCTGATGAAGCTGTTCGTGAGGCTTACAACAGGAGCCCGAAAATCTCAATCGATTACGGCGTGATGGAACCCGCGGCCGCGGCCGACAACGTTCTCGTGGTTCCCGGCGCATTTGGCTGGAGTGACGTAGGCGATTGGCACGCTGTCTACGACCTAGTGGAAAAAGATGCTGCTGGCAATGGCGCGGAAGGCAACGTAGTTCTTCATAACACAAGCCGGTCTTATGCCCGGGCTTCGGAAGGCCGTCTTCTGGCCCTTGTTGGGATGCACGACACGATTGTGGTCGATACAGGCGATGCCGTCCTTGTCTGCAGTCTGGACTCCACACAGCAAGTAAAAACCATTGTGGACTATCTGGGGTCACACGGGATGGATGCCCACCTCTGAAAGGCTTCGCTTTCATTTCACAGTAGAGCCTGCAACCCCAATCGATAACTGACGTACGAGTGCGCGATGTGACCAATGGGTCATATTCTGACGCAACATTCAATTGTACAACAGTTTGGAAGTCCAAACCCTTACAAGACGCGACCGAGAACGACTTGCACGAAGCAGGGCAATCCTGGACGCGGCACTCGATACGTTTGCCGAAAAGGGATACGAAGGTGCTACGCTTGATGAGGTGGCCGAACGAGCAGAGTTCGGTAAAGGGACACTCTACAATTATTTCCCGGGTGGAAAGGAAGAGATCCTCTTCGCGTTATTCGACGAAGTTTATGACGGCGTTGTAAGGCTGACGGATAACTATTTCTCTGATCAACTGCTGGGAGAGAATGCAACCCGCGAGGTTTTCCGCGCCTACATCTCGCGGATGATCTCCCACTTTATTGATCGGCTACCCAACTTCCTCCTTTTGATCAAGGAAGCGCACCGAATGGTGTTTGGCGATCAAACCGAGAGCGCTGACTATTTGTTTACGCAACGAGAGCGGGTAGCTGAGGCCCTTGCCAGGCCCCTGCAATCGGCAATGGATCGCGGTGAAATAAAGCCGCTCGATGCCCATACAGTTGCCCACCTTGTTATGGGCAACATCCACGGGTACCTCATGTTCGCCTGCCCACGTAATGGAGGGAAGTCGGCTTCAGCAGACCCCGAACAGGGCGCAGACTTTATCACGACTATCCTTTTCGACGGACTACTGACCGACGCCCAATGATCCGTTTCTTTTTCCTTTCATTGTTTCTCGCTGTTCTCATGAACACCGTGGATGCGCAGGATCGCCCACTCGTCCTCACGTTGGATGAGGCGGTGCAAATCGCTCTGGAGCGCAACTACGCCATTCGCTCTGCCGAGCTGGACGTTGCAACAGCCGACGCGCAGATTAGCGAAGCGTATGGATCTCTCTTCCCACGCGTGGATCTCACATCATCATACACTCGCAACCTGATCAGTCCGAACCCTTTTGCGGGTTCTGATGCAGGAAGCCTCTTTTCAGGCCTGGGTAGTATTGACTGGTTGGCGTTCAACGAGGATGCCCGAACTGACGAAGACCCAGCCACCGTTCCGATCTCTCTTCAGGAGTTTCGTGATCGCCAACAGGCAGGGCAGGAAGCCGCGGGCGTTGTACTTGATCCCAACGCCAACCCTTTTGGTGTCCCGAACGTCTTTTCAAATGGTGTCTCACTAACGCAGACTATCTACAGTGGAAGCGCCTTCGCGGCGGTCAAAGGAGCGCGCGGATTGCGCGAGATCAACGAAGCGGCTCTTGAACAGCAGCATGACGAAGTGATCCACCAGACCCGCCAAGTGTTCTATGGTGCGCTGCTAGCGCAAGAGCAGGTAGACGTTCTTGAAGCGTCGGTTGCCCGAACCCGGGAAACTGTGAATGAAACCGAGCTTCTCGTTGCGCAAGGAGTCGCCCCAAAACTGACGCGGTTGCAGTCGGAAGTGCAGTTAGCAAACCAGGAAACGCAGCTAATCCAAGCGCGAACAGCTGCGAGTGGCGCGCGCGACCAGTTGCTGTTCATTCTCGGCCTTCCTGTAGATCAACCGGTCATGCTGCGTGGCGAGCTTGCGGTGCCAACAAATCAGCCTCAGTTCCGAATCGTCGGCCTACTGGATGCCCTAGCGATTGCGATAGACGAACGGCCAGATGTTGAGCAAGCCCGACTGGCCATCGCGTTGCAGGAAGTGAACCGTGGAATTACTCGAGCAGCTTACTTCCCCGCGGTAAGCGCGTTCGCCAACTACGGATTCAACGGCAATGTGCCTTCAAACCGCACGGTACTGACGCAAACAGGCGATTTCGAGTACGAAACAAGTAGTCGCGGCTTTTTTGATGATTCCTATTGGGATCCATCGCTTGCCGTTGGGGTCCGCTTGAACTGGACCATTTTCGACGGTTTTCAAACCCGGAGACGCGTCCAGCAGAACACGATTGAAATAGAGCAAGCCGAAATCCAGTACGAACAGGCAAAGGAAGCAGCGAAGCTGGAAGTTGCTCAAACGCTCCGCGAGCTTGATGGCGCCGAACAACGCGTACAGGCTCAGCAGCAAAACGTTGAAACCGCGAATCTCGCTTACGACTTTGCTTTTGAACGCCTGCGCAATGGTGTGAGCACACAGCTCGACGTTCGCCAGGCCTCCGACGATTTGGATCAATCTCGCCTGCTTCACCTGCAGGCCATCCACGACTACCTCGTTGCCCGTTCTAACCTTGAGCGCGCAACCGGCACCATCTCCGCCGTCAATTGATTTCACCCTCTCCTCCGCTCATACCACAGAGTTCCATGAGCCTCCGAATTACAGTTCTCCTTCTTTTTGTCGGCCTTGCGTTCACGCTCGCAGCGTGCGGAAGTGGCACTGAAGAATCCGCCGAAAACGATGCCGCAGCTGGAGCCCTTGGCGTCCCGGTTGACGTGCTCATCGCGGAACCCGCGCTATTCGAAGACATCATCGAGCTTACAGGCTCTGTTGATGCTCCTGACGATGCCACGGTAGGTGCCGAAGCCTCTGGAACTATCACCTATCTGGCGCCACTTGGTGCCTACGTAGGTGCAGGCGGAACCATTGCCCAGGTGAACCCCTCCATGGCTCAGGCGGCCGTATCGTCCGCTCGCGCCGGCGTGACGCAGGCACAGGCAGGCGTTCGTGCAGCGCAGGCACAGAAACAGGCGGCACAGGCTCAGTTAGAGCTAGCTGAAGACCAGCACCGCCGCCAAGAGCCACTCTTCCGTGATTCCATTCTGTCGGCCTTGGAGTTCCGCAGCGTGCAAACCCAGTTGGCTGCAGCCACGGCTCAGGTTGCCCAGGCTGACGCCTCCATCGCTCAGGCGCAGGGTGCAGTTCGACAAGCCCAGGCTGGACTCCAGCAGGCTCAAACTTCCTACGCCAATACGCGCGTTTCAACTCCCTTCGGTGGCACGGTTGAGGCCCACCTCGTTGATCGAGGTGAAACCGTTGGGCCCGGAACGCCCGTTGCCCGCGTTGTTTCTGGCGGCGGCTATCGCGTTACCGCTGGCGTTCCGGAACGATATGCCACAGATATTGAGAATGGGACGCCGGTTCGGATTCAAACGAGCGCTGGCGGAGGCGAACCTCTTGGCGGCCGCGTTGTTTTTTCAGGCCGGGCTGTGGATCCCGCAAGTCGCACGTTCCCAGTCGAAATAGCTCTTTCTGATCCAGACAGCCGTCTTCGACCTGAAATGGTCGTACGCCTTTCAATCTCGCGTGATGTGCTACAAGATGTGGTTGCGCTTCCTTTAAACGCCATTCTTCGAGACGAACGCGGCACAAGTGTTTTCGTGGTGACGCAAGCAGACGAAGGGATGATCGCGGAGCGCCGCCCGGTTGAACTTGGCCCATCGGCCAACGGACGAACCGTTATCTCCTCCGGACTTGAAGCTGGAGACACCGTGATTGTATCTGGGCAAAATGGGCTGGATGAGGGCGCACTTGTTCGGATCTCCCAAAGCCGCGGAAGCGACGAAGTAGCCTTCAACGGCGAGGCCTCCTCGGGCGAATAACGCTTCTACGTAACGACTTGCGATGATTACTACGACACCCGCAATAGAACTATGAGAATTACAAACCTTGCCATCAAGAATCGGACTGCCATCCTAGTCCTGACGGCAGTGCTGGTCGTTGGCGGGCTGCTGTCGTACATCTCCATTCCAAAAGAATCGTCGCCTCAGATTGAGTTCGCGATGATTGTCGTTACGACGATCTACCCTGGAGCTAGCCCGAACGACATCGAGTCGATCATCACGCAGAAGATCGAGAGTGAAGTTGCGGTAATCACAGGCATCGACAACATCCGCTCTACATCGACAGAAGGCGTTTCTTCTGTAATTATCGAGTTCACGCCGGACAAGGACGTATCGGAGGCTGCGACGGAGGTTCGTGAAAAGGTTGATCTCGCCAAGCCAGAATTCCCAATCGACGTTGAGGACCCAATTATCTCGCAGATCGACTTTTCGGAATTCCCGATTATGTCGGTCAATCTGCTTTCTTCCGGGAGTCTCGCTCATTTACGCGATGTTGCCGAGGATCTCCAGGATATTCTCGACAATGTAAATGGAGTCACTGATGTGGACCTCATTGGAGGCCTTGAGCGGGAGGTTCAGGTCAACATAGATATTGCTCGGCTGCAAGGATATGGCCTCGCAATTGGTGACGTAGTAGAAACGGTTCAGAGAGAAAACGCCAACATTCCAGGTGGTTCCATTGACATTGGACCAGAGAATTACCTCGTTCGCATTGACGGCGAGTTCAACGACCCTTCGGAAATTGAGAACCTCGTCATTACGGCCCCAAACGGGCTTTCTGTTTACGTCCGAGACGTTGCTGAGGTCACCTTTGGCTTCAAAGATCGAGCGAGCTATGCGCGCCTGGAACTCCGCCAGACGGAACCCGAACCGGGTACGTTTGAACGCGTCGAGAACTCCGAAAACCTTCAAGTCATCCGCCTCGATGTCAAGAAGCGCGTCGGCGAGAACATCATCGAGACCGTGGCTCTCGTCAATGAGGAACTGGCCAGGTTCTCCTTCCCTGCTGGCACCACCTACACGATTACAGGGGACCAGAGTGAGCAGGTCGTCACCCTGATCGCCGACCTGGAGAACAACATCATTGCGGGCATCATTTTCGTGATCATGGTGCTGCTGTTCTTCCTGGGTGTTCGCAATGCGACGCTCGTAGGCATCGCCATCCCACTATCGATGTTTCTCAGCTTTATTGTCTTCTCCGTCATGGGGCAGACGCTGAACTTCATCATTCTGTTCAGCCTCATCATTGCGCTGGGCATGCTGGTGGACAACGCGGTGGTGATCGTCGAGAATATCTATCGCTTCCGCGAGGAAGGCTACAGCAGATGGGAAGCAGCGAAGGGCGCTGTTGAAGAAGTAGGCATGGCTGTGGCTGCCAGTACAGCCACTACGGTCGCTGCCTTTGCACCGATGATGTTCTGGCCGGGGATAATCGGCAAGTTCATGAGCTACATGCCGCTAACGCTTATCGTGACGCTCTCATCGTCGCTTTTCGTTGCGCTAGTTATTAATCCCGTCATCACGGGCTACCTGGTTCGGCTCGATTCTGAGAAGACTGACAAGAATCGGAGTGCCCGCACGAAGAAGATCAGCATCGCCGCGATGGTCTTCCTGGCCATGGTTATCGGCATCGCTAACTGGAAAACGCTTGTTTTCCTGATTATCGCCGTCCCCGCCCTCATCCTGCTTTACAGGTATGTTCTCGGGCCAGCCAACAAGCGATTCGCCGCAGAAACCGTCCCCAAGATGACGGCGAAGTACCGCAGTTTTCTCCACTGGATGCTTGAGCGCGACTATGATGTTTCGCGGCCTATCCTCAGAAATACGTTCGCACTCGGCTCGTTCACGCTCGGTTTTCTTTTGCTTGTCAGTGGAGGCGCCTTGGGAGGCCTTGTTGGAATGGGCGCGGCAGCGCTTCTTCTTGTACCCGGCGGAGTACTCCTACTCGTCGGCATCCTGGGCATCATTGGGCATACCCTCGAATCGGCGTTTCTAGGGCGAAGTGTCACAGTGAAAGCCGGGCTCATTTTTGGAGGATTTATTCTCGGACTGCTGGGGTTACTAACCCTTGGAGGGAAGGAGATTGAGTTGCCGGAGGTAATCGCCATGCTAGCGTTTGCGGGCGTAATAATTCTGGCAGGATTCCTCGGCAAGCTGTTCGCGAGAGATCGTACCTACATCTTCCTGACTGACAACCGCGCACGCCTGCTTACCGGCACACTGGGTGCCTTGTTTGGCATTTTCATGCTTTTCGCTGTAGCACCCACAGGTGTCGAATTCTTCCCAACAACCGACCCTAATCTGGTTCAGATCACTGCAGAAGCCCCACTCGGTACGAATATCGAGGAGTCGAACAGAACCGCGACCGGCCTCTATGAACGCGTCACAACCATGCTGGCGAACGACGAAGCCGCCAATGCAAACACAAAAGACTTGCAAACTGGAGTCGGCGTAGGTGGAGACATCATGTTTGGAGGCGGGTCGGCGAGTCCAGAGCGCAGTGTAGTTACGCTCAACATGGTGGATTACGCCGCGCGGGCAGAACCTTCCAGTGAGACCATGCGCAAGATTCGCGCGGAGATTCAAGGGATACCGGGTGTAGACATTCAGGTCATCCAAGATCAAAATGGGCCTCCTACCGGCGCTCCGGTCAACATTGAAATCTCAGGAGAGGATTTCGATCAGATCGTGGAGATTTCGGGGCAGTTAAAATCAAGGCTCGAGGAAGCAGCCGATAGCGGCGCCATCCCAGGCCTCGTAGACATCCGCGATAACCTGAACTCAGGTCGTCCAGAATTTCAGGTAATGATTGATCGTGATCGAGCGGGCCAGTTCGGGCTATCCACTCAGCAGATTGCATCTACCGTACGAAGCGCGGTAAACGGTATTGAAGCCAGTACGTGGCGTGATGGGAAAGACGAGTACGACATCACTGTGCGCCTCGAAGAGGCCGATCGCGCCAACCTGGAGGCCCTTCAGAGCCTGAACATCCTTAACGAGGGCGTTCAGATCCCGCTCGTTTCGGTGGCGCACGTTGAAATTGGCAGCGGCCTTGGCTCAGTAACTCGACTGGATCAGGAACGAGTCGTAACTGTTCAGGGAGATGTGGCACCCGGCGTCAATGCGGCGGCAACACTTCAGCTTGCACAGGCCTATCTCGCCGATTACGTCGAATCTGTTCCGGCGGGCTATAACATCTCATACACCGGTGAGAGTGAGGACCAGGCCGAAAGCTTTGGCTTCCTTTTCACTGCACTCCTGATTGGCGTGACGCTCATCTCGATGATCCTGATCGCGCAGTTCAACTCGGTCAAGAACCCGTTCATCATCATGGTGGCCGTCGGATTGAGTCTGATTGGCGTCATGCTGGGCTTGATTCTCACGCGAACGCCCTTTGGGTTGATGACCTTTATCGGATTGATCTCGCTCGCGGGCATTGTTGTGAACAACGCCATTGTGTTGGTGGACTACATCGAGCAACTCCGTGCTCGCGGGGAAGACAAACAGGAAGCCATTCTGGATGGTGGCGCGACTCGTCTACGTCCCGTGCTCCTAACCGCACTCACGACCGTTATCGGGTTGATTCCCCTCACCTTCGGCATCAATATCGATTTCGTTGGAATGATCACCAACCTCGATCCGAATTTCCAGTTCGGATCAGAGAACACGCAGTTCTGGGGCCCGATGGGAACGGCTATTATCTCTGGTCTTACGTTTGCGACGTTCCTCACCCTAGTCATTGTGCCGGTCATGTATTCCGCGTTCGACTCGCTGGCCAACCGACTTTCAATGCTGCGAGGAGGTCTACCCGACGGTCAGGAAGATCCCCTTGTTAAATCCGGCAAACTGGTACAGGCGACAGTTCCTGTTGACGCATCGGGAAATGGTGCGAATATGGAGACTATCAGATCAGGAGACTCGTAATCGGGAGTTTCCGAGGTATCTGCTACGATCGATAAGACGGACGTCAGGGAGCGACTTCATGTAGCTTCCGAGGCCTCTATTCACGTTCATCAATGCGCCGCTTAGAAGACTTCCCCGATGTAGCTCTGAGGATCTTTGAGCGTCCGCGTCTCCCTGGACCCGCTGATGTAGGAAACGTCTATTTGATCGGCATTTGCGGGAAGGGAATGGGTGCGCTGGCAGAGCTATTCGCCCAGGCCAAATACAAGGTCCGTGGCTCAGATGCCGCCGCCTACCCGCCGATGAGCACACGGCTAGAGAGCCTCGGCATTCCCGTCGACGAAGGCTATGACGCAGCCCACTTGGAGCCCACACCCGACCTCGTAATCGTCGGTAACGCTTGTACGCCAACCCATGTCGAGGCTGCGTACGCGCGTGAGGACCGGCTTGCTCAGGCTTCCTTCCCAGAGGCGCTTGCCCATTACTTTCTGAATGATCGAAGACCTGTCGTTGTCGCCGGAACGCACGGAAAAACCACGACGACCGGCCTTGCTGTCCATGTCTTCAAACAGGCAGGGCTAGATCCCGGCTTTCTCGTGGGTGGCGTGATTGTTGGAGAGGAAGCTACTAGCGCCGTGGGCAGCGGCTCACATTTCATTATTGAGGGTGACGAATACGATTCTGCCTATTTTGACAAGCGGCCAAAGATGTGGCTTTATCGACCTCAGGTTGCCATCGTCACGTCGATGGAGTTCGACCATGCTGATATTTACGACGACTGGGATGACTACCGACAGGCCTTCCAAACCTTCGTCCGGTTGATTCCACAGGACGGCCTTCTTGTTCTGAACGGTGATGACCCGGTCGTCCGCTCGCTCGCAAACGAAACCAGGGCTGATACTCTGTTTGTTGGCCACGACGCAAACAACGATGTTACCGCGCAGCACGTTCGTGTCGAGGAGGGGGGCCAAGGGTTTGAGATTGTCGCCGACGGTTTTGAGCCGTTTGAGGTGTTCTTTCCCATGGGTGGAGATCACAATCGGTTCAACGCGCTTGCAGTGGCAGCCGTGGCGCTTCGGGAAGGCATCTCCCCCGCGCAATTATCGGCCGGTCTGGCATCGTTCCAAGGAATAAAACGACGTCAGGAAGTTCGCGGTGAAGTCAATGGCGTACTTGTAGTTGATGACTTCGCACATCATCCGACCGCCGTAAAAGGCACGATTCAGGCCGTGCGTGAACGCTGGCCAGGGCGACGCTTAGTCGCCGTGTTCGAACCACGCTCCAATTCCAGCCGCCGGAAGCTCTTCGAACTGCAGTATGGCAAAGCCTTTGACAACGCGGATCAGGTTTTTATTTCCTCCCCACCCTTACGCCACAACGACGATCCGGCTGATTTTCTCGACCCACATGACGTCGCAGAGATCGTTCTCAAACGTGGAACAATAGCCGAGACTTACGAGGGAGCAGACTCGCTACTTCCCCACCTAATCAATGCCGTCCAGGCTGGTGATCTGCTGCTCGTTATGAGCAATGGTTCATTCGACGGCTTGGTGGACAAACTGATGGCTCGCCTCCCAACAATCGAGAACCTTTGACGGGTCACGACAACAAGAAGCCCCGCACGGATGCATCCGTTCGGGGCTTAAAGAACTAGATGACGTGGGGTTTAGAGAGTCGGGACGCAAGAGACATCATTCAGGCTGCTATCCCAACAAGCGCGATCGCCATTGTTGTAATTCCACGCCGTTATTGAGCCGACAAAGGTGGCTGCATTCCACTCAATGAAGTGGTTCTGGCCAAGAGTAGGCTCCTGATAGTCGAACTCACGAGTATTACCCTCGGCCATGTAATACACGGACGCACCATGAGCGTCCTCGTTCGGATTCGTATCAGGAATGCTAAACGTCAACTCGTGCTGAGCACCTGTCCGATCATAGTCTGCATCCAGAACCCGCGTACGACCCTGCCCTTCAATATTATAGTAAAGGCTCCACGTGCTGGACGTACCATCCAATGCGGAGGTCGCTGTGTACAGCACGAAGTTCTCATGCAACTGGCCGCCGATGTTGGCAGATGAGAGGATCATCTGCCAGTCGACTTCAGATCCTTGAGGGGTACCCTCCAAGCGGAAAGTCACATTCTGCAGGTTTACAGGAACCGTGTTCTCCCAGATCCATGTGCCGTTTTCAACGGTTGGAGTCGCTTGTGTAGCAGCATTCGTTGCGGCAGCTGGAATCACCAAGTGAATGCCAACTGCGAGGTTGACGAGTCCGACCGTGAGGGCAGCGCGATTGTGATTATCGCCCTGGACGGATGGCCCAGACCCATTTGGGAAGGACTCTACGTCCATTCCAAATGCAGCAGCAGGCAACAGAGTTGGTGACGTGTCTGTAACCGAGCCAGTCGTGGAAGAATCGCAAGCTGAGAGCGTCAGCGCGAAAGCACAGGCTCCGACCAGGCTAAGTTTCGAAAATCTTGAGGCAAACATGATCGTGGGGGGGAGTGATTTGAGGAGTTGGAATGTGGGCGAAAGAACAATAGCTATGCCGTACACTGTTAAGCGTGGCGGAAGCCTTTGAAACGGCTACTTGAGCCTCTTAAATCGCCTTTCCGCTAGGACTCAGGCGTCCACGCGTTCACTCGATCCTGAATATAAGATCGGACGTTTTCGGCTGGAATCCGGTCCTGCGCCATGGTATCGCGATCACGAACGGTAACTGAATTATCCTCCATGGTTTGTCCGTCCACAGTGACACAGAACGGGGTTCCTATCTCATCCTGACGCCGATATCGGCGACCAACTGCGCCCTTTTCGTCGTAGTAGACGTTGAACTGATTCCGTAAATCGGCCTCAATGGCGTGGGCCTTCTCTGGCATCCCTTCCTTCTTGACCAGTGGGAAGATGGCCGTTGTATAGGGGGCAAGATCGGGGTGGAACTTAAGCACGTTGCGCGTTTCACCTTCAACCTCTTCCTCGCGGTAGGCGTCGCACAAAACCATGAGGATCGTTCGATCCAAACCAACTGACGTTTCGACAACGTAAGGGATGTAGCGCTCCTGCGTTTGCGGGTCGAAGTACTCCATCTTCTTGCCCGCGTACTCCTGATGCGCGCTAAGATCGAAGTCGGTGCGGGAGTGAATTCCCTCAATCTCATTCCAACCAAACGGAAACTCAAACTGGATATCCTGGGCTGCATCTGCGTAATGTGCCAGCTTCTCGTGCTGATGCCAGCGAAGTTTCGACGAGCGGATGCCGTTGGAAAGATGCCAGTCCAGGCGCTTCTCGCTCCAGGCCTCATACGCCTCCATCTGTTCGCCGGGCTTGATGAAGTACTGCATTTCCATTTGCTCGAACTCGCGCATCCTGAAGATGAACTGCCTTGCCACGATCTCGTTGCGGAATGCCTTGCCAATCTGGGCTATCCCGAACGGAACCTGGAGCCTGGCAGTTTCGCGGACGTTGTGGAAATTGACGAATATGCCCTGTGCAGTTTCTGGGCGCAGGTAGATTGTGTTGTCGCCGTCAGCGAGAGCGCCAAGCTGCGTCTCAAACATCAAATTGAACTGACGCACATCGGTCCAATCGAACGCGCCTGAATCGGGGCTTTTGATCTCCTCGGCCATGATGAGATCGTAGAGTGCCTTCGGTGCCTTCTCGGTATTGAGGGCATCCACCATGGCTGCGCGTACCCGGGTCGCTTCCTCTGTCTTCTTTTTTTTCTCCAGACGAGCAATGTGGCCTTCAATGAGCTGATCTGCCCTGTAGCGCTTCTTAGAGGCCTTATCATCAATCATCGGATCGTTGAAGGCATCCACATGGCCCGATGCCTTCCACACGGTCGGATGCATGAGGATTGAGGCGTCCAGACCTTCAATGTTGTCGTGACTGTACACCATCGCTTTCCACCAGCGATCACGGACTCTTCGCTTCAGTTCTACACCCAGCGGACCATAATCATAGGCTGCAGCAAGTCCTCCGTAGATCTCGGACGACTGAAAAATGAAGCCGCGCCGCTTGGATAATGAGACGATGGTTTCGAAAAGGTCTGCCATAGTTGGGGTGCTTTTGATAAACGTTGTAAAACAACCAAATGCTCATCGTGCTAACCGCAAACACCCTGCGAAAACGCATCGGATTGGAGTCTATATGCCACTATCTTATTTGAAGCAGTAGCTCTCATCCGGCGCGCGCAAACGTTGAATCGAAAATATTTTCCAGCGAAGGTATGAGCACGGACGCTCCTCGCTCATTGAGCCCTACAGCCATTTCGTCTGAGGCGATAGGTATTCGCACTTTAGTAAGGGCGCTGCGTCCTTACCAATGGGTAAAGAACATCCTGGTTTTCCTCCCGTTGTTGATGGCCCACCAGCTCTCGGATGTCGACCTGCTTCTCGATGCGGTCATCGCGTTCCTCGCGTTCAGCCTGCTGGCAAGTGGCACGTACGTCATTAACGACCTTGTCGACCGGGAGAATGACCGCCAGCATCCTACAAAACAAACAAGGCCATTTGCTTCTGGAGCCCTATCGCCGACATTCGGTTATGTGAGCGCCCCCCTTTTGATCGCCACATCGTTGGCAATCTCGCTGTTCATGCTGCCAAAACTATTCGCCGCGGTGCTGGCTGTCTATCTGGTTGTAACCCTATCGTATTCGTTTGGATTGAAACGGATGGTTGGGTTGGATGTCGTGATTCTTGGAGGATTGTATGCACTGCGTGTTTTGGCCGGTGCGGCTGCCACGTGGGTTGAACTAAGCGAATGGCTTCTCGCCTTTTCGCTTTTCTTCTTCTTGAGCCTTGCACTCTTGAAGAGATATGCCGAGTTACGGCTTATGCAAAGGACAGAGGCAACCTCGTCACAGGGACGCGGCTACTCTGTAGATGACGTAGCCATGGTTCGCGCCTTGGGTCCAGCGACAGGATTCATGGCCGTGCTGGTTCTCGCCCTTTATATCACCAGCCCAGAGATTGCCAGTCTGTATCATCATCCCTTGCGATTGTGGTTGGTTACGCCCCTACTCCTATACTGGACGATGCATATGTGGCTGACGGCCCATCGACGGGCGATGCCTTACGATCCGGTGCTCTTCACCGTGCGCGACCCGATTAGCTGGGGCGTTGGAGTGCTTGCTGCCGGCGTTGTACTGGCTGCCACCCTGTAGGTATGGGAAAGCCCACAGCAGCAAGTCAACGTGCTTTTCAGTCATGGGGGCGCTACCCGAAGTCTACTCCGGAGCGAATTATCGCCGTTCGGGACAGGATGAACCTGCCCAAGCTTGGAAAGGACGATTCTACTGTTTTGGCGTATGGCCAAGGCCGCTCGTACGGCGATGTCTGCCTGAACAACGGGGCCACTCTTTTGGGCACATCCGCTCTAGATCGCTTCATCGACTTCAACAAGGACACTGGGTTGCTCCGTGCGGAGGCTGGAACTACACTGTCCGACGTTCTTTCGCAAACAATCCCTCAGGGTTGGTTCTTACCCGTTTCACCCGGTACCAAATTCGTTTCTCTAGGCGGTGCAATCGCCAACGATATCCACGGAAAGAACCACCACGTTGCCGGCACATTTGGCCGCCATGTTAGTCGGTTCGAGCTTGTGCGGTCATCTGGTGAAAAGCTCGTCTGTTCTCCGAAAGAGAATTCCGAACTATTCAATGCTACGATAGCAGGCCTGGGCCTGACAGGCTTGATCACGTGGATTGAGCTTCAGATGAAGCCAATCGAAAGCGACCAAATCGACGTAATAACTACACGTTTTCGTTCGCTGGACGAGTTTCTTGCACTGTCCGCAGAAGCCAACAAAGAGAGTCCCTACGTTGTAGCGTGGATCGACGGACTCCGCTCCGAAGGCCGCGGTTTGTTGATGCAAGGAGATCATGCTCCGGCTGGGCCGGACGCCTCCCTTCCCTCGTTTGAAGCCGATCAGAAAGCACGCATTTCCACGCCGTTTGATGCCCCCGGATGGTTACTAAACCCCGTTTCTATTCGGGCGTTCAATGCCGCATACTTCCGGAAGCAGACCACGAATATTAAGCGCGACAGAGTTCATTACAACCCCTATTTCTACCCGCTGGATGCCATCCGTGATTGGAACCGCGGGTACGGGAAAAGAGGACTCCTGCAATACCAATGCGTAGTCCCCTTTGACGATTCGAATGTCACCGTTCAGGAACTCCTCAGTCGAATTGCTGAAAGTGGGGCCGGATCGTTCCTTGCGGTAATTAAGATGTTTGGCGACATACCGTCACCCGGAATGATGTCGTTTCCACGACCAGGAATTACGCTGGCGCTTGATTTCGCGAACAAAGGTGAAAAGACGATTCAACTTTTTCATAGTCTGGATGCGATCGTTCGCCAAGCAGGCGGCGCTGTGTATCCAGCAAAAGATGCTTGCATGTCGGCAGAAAGTTTCCGTGCATATTTCCCCCGCTGGGAAGAATTCTCGATTTACATAGATCCTGCTTTCTCCTCTTCTTTTTGGCGACGCGTCACGTCATGAGTACTGTTCTGATCATTGGCGCGACCAGCGCTATCGCGCACGAAACCTCGCGCAAATTTGCCTCGGAAGGTGCCGATCTCCTTTTGGTAGCCCGCAACGGAGCGAAGTTGCAAGCAAACGCGGATGATCTCACAGCGCGCGGTGCCTATGGCATCCGAACGTTCATACTTGACGCGAACGATTTTGCTCGCCACTCTGAGTTGTTAGACGCCGTTCGATCTGCATTTCCCGATGGACTTAACTACGCGCTTGTGGCCTACGGAACGCTTCCAGATCAAGCTGAGGTAGCTGCAGATGCCGCTGCCGCTGCCGACGCATTTACCACGAATGCTACGAGCGTGATTGCCCTGCTTACACATCTGGCCGGTCTGTTTGAGGAGCAGAAGCATGGTGCAATCGCTGTGATATCTTCCGTAGCCGGAGATCGAGGACGACCGAGCAATTACGTTTACGGAGCAGCGAAGGGAGCTGTAAGCCTCTTTACTCAAGGCCTCCGAGCTCGCATGGCCAAACACAACGTTTCGGTGACGACAATCAAGCCGGGTTTTGTGGATACACCGATGACCGCCGAAGTGCCGAAGAATCCACTATTTGCCGATCCGTCCGATGTCGGCGTTCGAATCCATAAAGCGATGAAGAAGGGACAGGATATTGTTTATGTCCCGGCTTTCTGGCGCGGCGTGATGGGTGTGATCAGAGCGATCCCGGAACGGATTTTTAAACGCCTTGACTTGTGATCCGGAGGGAGCAACAGCAGTGGACATGCTTCTATCTTTGCAAGAATCTATTAGAAACCTGCCACATGCGCTTCTCCTGTTTCGCCCTCCTGATTGCTCTGCTTGGTGGCTGTGGATCGATAACACCCACAATTCAGCCAATAGCGGAGCCAGAAGCAACTAGATTTCCGTCTATAGCAACCAGGACGAACGGACTGGATCTCCGCGACGGATTCTTCCCCTTGTATTGGGATGCGCGAGAAGGCAAGGTCTGGCTGGAGATACCGGCCTTGGACAAGGATTTCCTTTACGTACATAGCCTTGTCGCAGGGCTTGGGTCGAATGACGTCGGGCTAGACCGAAGCCAGCTCGGTGCCGAACGTATTGTTCGATTCGAGCGAGTCGGACCCCGTGTGCTGCTTGTGCGCCCGAACCTGCGATTTCGCGCAACAACGGACAATCCGGCTGAAAGAATTGCGGTAGAGGAAGCCTTCGCCGAAGGCGTTGAATGGGGATTCGATATTGCGGCCGAGTCAGACGGGCGGCTCCTCGTCGACGCAACAAATTTTATTGTACGCGATGTGCATGGGGTTGCCCGTGCTCTTCAAAACGCTGATCAGGGTAGTTTCTCGCTCGACCCAAGGCGCAGTGCCCCTGTTCCAGACGTGCTCAAGGTATTTCCGACCAACACGGAAATGGAAGCGCGCTTGACATTCGCAACGGAGGATCCTGGCGGCTATGTATTGCAAACTGCCGCAGATCCATATTCCGTTACGGTACGCGTTCGGCACTCGTTTATCGAACTTCCCCAGTCAGGCTACCAACCGCGTGCCTTCGATCCTCGCTCAGGCTACTTCCCGATGTCCTACGCAGACTACGGCGTACCGATCGGGGAGGATATAACGCGACGGTTCATTACGCGACATCGTCTTGAATGCGCAGAAATACTGGGCGCCGATGGCCTTTGTACACCCGTCAAGCCCATTATCTATTACCTCGATCCCGGGACACCGGAACCAGTCCAGAGCGCATTGCTAGATGGTGCTAGATGGTGGACCGACGCTTTCGAGGCAGCCGGATTTCGTGACGCGTACCGTGTTGAGGTCCGTCCGGAACATATTGACCCTCTTGATGCCCGTTACAGCACGATTCAATGGGTTCACCGTGCCACGCGCGGCTGGAGCTACGGTTCATCGGTTACAGATCCACGAACGGGCGAAATCCTCAAAGGCCATGTGCTACTTGGTTCATTGCGCGTACGGCAAGACTATTTGATCGCCGAAGGATTGCTAGCGCCCTACCATGGTTCAAATGCGCAGGGCATGGATCCTCAGAACGATCCAATGCTGGCTATGGCACTTGCCCGACTCAGACAGCTTTCGGCGCACGAAGTAGGCCACACGCTTGGCCTTGCACATAATTTTGTCGCAAGTGCAGATGGCAGAACATCTGTGATGGATTACCCAGCGCCCCTCGCTTTGACAACTAATAGTGGATCAATCGATTTATCTGATGCCTATGCTGTGGGCATTGGCGCGTGGGATATCCAGGCGATTCGTTACGGCTACGCAAAAGGTGCGGCAACACCAGCATCCATCCTTGCAGAAAATCAGGTTCGGGAACTTCGCTACCTCACAGACGCGGATGCTCGGCCTCCTGGTTCAGTGAGTCCTACGGCCATTCTTTGGGATAACGGGAGCAATGCTGTATCCGCCCTCCAACAGGAAATGGACGTTCGCCGTGAAGCACTAGCAGGCTTCAATGAAGCAGCCATTCGGGAAGGCCGCCCAATGGCGACGCTCGAAGAAGTCCTCGTTCCACTTTACCTCCGCCATCGGTATCAGATTGAGGGAACAACCAAGCTCATCGGTGGCCTTAACTATGCCTATACAGTGCGCGGAGACAGCCAACCGGCACCGATACCCGTACCTGGATCCCTTCAATTCGCCGCTGTCGATGCACTAATGGCGACACTTAGTCCAGAAGCACTTGCACTACCCGATGTGGCCATCGAAACAGTTCCACCGCGCCCACCTGGCTATTACAATGGACGTGAGTTGTTTGACTCACGCACGCACCCAACGTTCGATGCCTATGCACCAGCTGAGGCAATTATCGGCCTCGTTTTCGATCTGATTCTGAACACACAACGCGTAGAGCGTCTCATTCAGCAACATGATTTCAACCCATCTTTGCCGGGCTACATCGACATCCTTGACGTCGTCACATCAGGCATACGGGCTCTTAACGCGAGCAGTTCATACGAGGAGGGACTGCGTCGCGCCGTGTTAACGGGGTGGGTGGATGCGCTTCTCTCCCAGGCTGCCGATTCTGACGCTGGCCCGATGGTCAACGCGCGTACCGAGGCCTATCTCGCAACATTAAACGAACAATTGAGCGACCGACCTGGCTCTGGAGAGGACGCCATGCACTCTTCCTGGCTTTCTGGGCAAATTGGCCGATGGTTAGAAAGACCATTCGATCCGGATCATCTACAACGTAGTGATTTGCAGACGCCACCCGGATCACCTATTGGCCAACCTGGATTTCAACGACGTCATCTACAACGTCGCTCATTTATCATTCAGTGGATGCCAGAAGGCTCGTCTTGCGGGCACCAGCACCCTCAGTAATAACTTCGATTAGATCAATCCGCGATCTGCAAACGATGTATAACCCCTCCCGGCAATAATCAAGTGATCGTTCACTGGCACACCCATGAGTTTGCCAGCCTCCACTAATTGCTTTGTAATAGCGATGTCTTCTCGGCTGGGCTCTGGGTTACCAGAAGGGTGATTGTGGATACATATCACGGACGCTGCGTGCTCTAGGATAGCCTTCTCGAAAACAGCCCGAGGCTCGACGATGCTTCCCGCGAGTCCGCCCTCGCTTATCCTGTAATCCCCAATGATGACGCCCGCCGTATTGAGCAAGACCACAAGAAACACTTCGCGTTTGAAATCGCGCAGTCTAGGCCCGTAATGTGCGGCAGCGTCAGCAGGAGACCGAATCTGGATTCGCTTATCGTCAACTGTGCCCTCAACGCGGCGCCCTATTTCTAGGGAAGCAACCAATTGAGCCGCTTTGGCTGGACCAATGCCCTTCGTCCGCATCAAGGATTTTGCGTCGCGACCGGCAAGTTTTGCCAGCGATCCGTAGGTACGCAGCACGGTCTGCCCAAGCTCTACGGCCGAGAGGCTCCGACCATCAACCCTCGTTCCACTCCCGAAGATCAACGCGATCAACTCCGCGTCTGAAAGCGCAGCCGGCCCGTTCTTCAGCAGCTTTTCGCGGGGCCGTTCTGCCTCATCACGATCTTTTAGCGGAACGTAGTCGTACTGAATTTCAGGTTCTGCAGTTGAGTCGGATGTGGCTGGCATCTACAACGTGGCTCGTGGTCTTCCTGTAGACACATCCGTAGGTACGATCTAACCCGCAACAAAAAAGCAGAGACAACATTCACGCTGCCTCCGCTTTTGAACTTTTTGCCTCCAGCCTAAAGAGTCTGCTCAGGGATTAGCTCGTTGAGCAGGTGCTCGTTGGTAGGGCTGCGCTGAACCTGCTTGAGCAATGCCTGCATAGCCTCAACTGGATGCCGTTCTGCGAGCACTCGGAACAACATATGTCGCTGCCGCAACACATCCTCGCTCATCAAGCGCTCCTCGTTTCTCGTTCCGCTCTTGCGGACGTTGATAGCAGGATAAATGCGCTTGTCAGCAAGTTCGCGGTCGAGCACGATCTCCGAGTTGCCCGTCCCCTTGAACTCCTCAAAGATCACGTCATCCATCCGGCTGCCGGTCTCGATAAGTGACGTAGCAATGATTGTGAGTGATCCGCCTCCTTCAATATTACGCGCTGATCCAAAGATTTTGCGTGGCATCAAAAGAGCCCTAGAATCTAAGCCGCCGGACATGGTGCGTCCCGAGTTGCCACCCCAAAGATTAAACGTGCGACCGAGGCGCGTGAGGGAATCCAGGAGAATGACCACGTCGTGGCCCATTTCAACTAGCCTGCGTGCGTACTCGAATGCTAGTGTCGCTACCCGGACGTGATTGTCTTCACCGAAGTCATTCGAGGAAGCAAATACTGAAGCAGCCGTGTTGCGTGTGAAGTCCGTGACCTCTTCAGGCCGTTCATCCACAAGTAGGGCAACCAGTTTCACTTCTTTGTGATTCTCAGCAATGCCGTCCGCGATCTGCTTCAGCATCACGGTCTTGCCGGCGCGTGGCGGTGCCACGATAAGAGCACGCTGACCCTTACCCAGAGGCGCAACGAGGTCGATGATGCGCATCGAGTAATCACCAGAGCCCGTAACGAGGTTCAGCTTTTCGTTAGGGTAAATGGTCGTGCCAGCATCGAAATCCTGGAATTCCGACCATTCTTCAGGGCTAACGCCCATGACCTCGTGAACCTCCGTTACCTGCCACGCACCTTTGCGCCCGGGCTTTATGATGCCTTTAAGCGTCACACCATCGCGCAGGTTGTACTTCTGGATTAGTGGCGGAGGCATGAAGGGGTCGTTGTCACCCTTTGTTAGAGACGTACTGACCTCACGCATGAAGCCAAATTTCTTGTCACCAATCAACTCGAGCATGCCCTCAATTGGCTCTCCTGGGTGGCTTCCGCTGTCATTGCGCTTGCGGTCCTTCTTGCGATTCTCGCGGCGCTCCCCACGCGCGCCGCTACGATCATCGCCACCTCGCGCGGAACGGCCTCTGCCTCCGTCCGGGCGTGTTTGCCCATTGGAGTTGGGCTCGCTGCCCCCCCTCGGCGCTCGTGCTTGTCGAGCTGGCTTCTTTCGACGCGAGTCGCTCTTGGTGAGGTCAATTGTACCGTATTCCGCCGTGGGAGTCGGCTCCGCAGGAGATTCCTCGGCAGCGGCCTCTTCGACAGGCGTTGACAGTTCTTCAGATCCCTCTGGGAACTCGTCTGGAGCATCGGAGGATGCCACCGGACCTTCATCAGCTACTTTTATGCGCTTGCGGGTCCGAGGTTGTGTGGAACGCGGTTTGCGTTCTTTCTTTGGTTTCTCTGACGCTTCGGGCCCGTTATTGGGCTCGTTGGCCGGCTGAGCTTCATCGCTCATCTTGTCGTCAGGATCGTTCTGGCCGAACAGGTCGTCTGCCATGAACCTAGTGTGTTAGTGAATACGAATCCCATCGCTTCATGAAGCGAGAGACAATGAAAATTGAGAAGAGGGGATTCCGCGCCGCCTGCGCGGGAACGATCAAGTGATACAGGACGCAAATGGTGCGAAATACGCTGCAGCGTCTATAAACGGGGCGGCAATGAAAACGGACCCTTGCCTTCGTGGAGGCTGCGCACAAGCGCTCAGGGTAGAACTTGGGATGCGGCAGTCGGAATCTCCGCAGAGCCGTTAGTCCCAAAAATTACAAGCAACTATCGCGCCGCCCCGGCAGACTGTCTCCGCCTCTCCATCTCGACCCCACGCCAAAAGGCGTCTTGCAGGGCTCAATTCAACAAGGACGACCCGAAGGACCCAGCCCGCTCCGATATGCTCGGTGTGGTGGAAGCGGCCTACCACATGGTCAAATGCTCCCGACGGGCCCTACGTGTCTGTAACACGGATGCAAAGATAGGTGAGTTCCACATCGACGGCAACTTTTCTTAGCCTCTAACTTGGTGATACACTGCCAATCCGACGAATTTCTTTGAGTTTCTGCATGTAGAAGCCACTCATTTACAGAGGTTCTGTAACAGAAAGACACACATCTTATCCTGAATGACGAAGCATCCCCCATCCGAGACATCTGCTCTAATCACGTATGGGTGGCCATCCTTCGAAATAGAGGGTGGATTCTGGGAGGCAGGGTTTCGCTATATCGCCGGGCTTGATGAAGCGGGAAGAGGGTGTCTGGCTGGTCCCGTGGTCGCTGCTGCCGTCATACTCTCGAACGATGCGTCAATTCCCGGTCTGAATGATTCTAAAAAACTCACAGGCAACCAGCGCGAGTTACTAATTCCGATCATCAGAAGAGAGGCCTTGGCTGTAGGCGTTGGTCAATGCTCGCCGACCGAGATCGACCGGTTGAACATTCTTCAGGCATCACTAGAGGCCATGCGCAGGGCAATCGAAGCTCTCGCGTTACCTCCAGACATGTTGCTTGTCGATGGAAATAGAAGAATCCCCAAGCCGCCATGTCCCCAGGAAACAGTGGTTAAAGGAGACTCCAAAAGCCTTAGTATCGCGGCGGCATCCGTGGTGGCCAAGGTCACGCGCGACAAGCTAATGGTCGAATTGGATTCGGATTTTCCTTTCTATGGCTGGGCAGCACACAAAGGATACCCTACGGTAGTTCACTATGACGCACTCGCCGCTCATGGCCCCAGTCCGCACCATCGACTTTCGTTTAAGCTTGTTCGCTGATTTGGCCAGCTATCACGTCTGCTACAGCCTGGGGACTCAAGCCGTCTGCATCTACGATCTGGCTTGCTTGAACATAGAACCTCACACGTTCGTTTAGGAGAAACCTGATCCGCATGCGGAGCAATTCTTTGGGCAGCATTTTCCCGTCCTTGTCTAACAAAAGCGGCCGATCCGGTGTACCAGATAATCGCTCTACCAAAGAGGCCATCGACAGCTGCAAATAGACGACGGCCGCCGTGCTACCAACCATGTCCAAAGAGCTTTGATTGCACAACGTTGCACCTCCTGTAGCAACAACAATTTGGTCCAACTCAAGCGTTTCTTTGAGTGCATGTGTCTCCAACTCGCGAAACATCGCTTCACCACTCTCTTCGAACACGTCACGAATCGACTTCCCAGCCAGTTCAACGACGCGACGATCCAGGTCAATAAAATTGTAGCCGAGTCGCTTCGCCAGCTGCCAACCAACCGTCGTCTTGCCACTTCCCATGAAGCCGACCAGATAGATACGTGATGAAATAGATAGCTGCTGCAAGACCAGGCTCGTTGTAAAACCAACCTAACTTCTCACATCTGCAACCATACATCCACTCGTGCCAAGATTTCGCCTACTAATTGAATACGACGGGTCTTCGTTTCACGGCTGGCAGATCCAGCCAAACCAACCGACAGTGCAAGAAGCGCTTGAAAGTGCATTGTCCACAATTTTAAGGACGGACATTAGCGTTGTCGGCTCTGGTAGGACAGATACCGGTGTCCATGCACGTGGCCAGATCGCCCATTTCACAACGGAGGGCGATGCTGATGAACCAAAGCTGCTGCGCTCGTTAAACGGCATTCTCCCAGACGCCATCGCTGTACTTGCTGTAGAGCAAGCTCCTGAGGACTTCCATGCTCGCTATGATGCGCGCAGACGCCTATACCTCTACTTTGTCTCCTCAGCGCCGCGAGCGCTTGATCGCCACCGCAGGTGGAAGCTTTGGCCGACGCCCGACTTTAATTGCATGAATCAGGCCGCCAACGAACTACTCGGTACACACGACTTCGACTCGTTCTGCATCACACAGTCGGAGACGAAGAACCGCGTTTGCACGGTAGAACGTGCTATCTGGTTGGAGGATGGACGTAGGAACGATTGGCGATTTGAGATCGCAGCTGATCGATTTCTGCATGGCATGGTGCGTGCGATCGTTGGAACCCTCGTAGAAATTGGACACGGCAAGCGCCCCGTTGACGATATGACGAGGATTATTGCAGCACAGGATCGCCGCTGTGCAGGCCAGGCTGCCCCGTCACACGGACTCGCCTTGGAGCGAGTGGAGTACCCCGAGCCGATCTTTTTTCAGTCGAAAGAGGCTGAGCCAATGATGGTTTCAACGCAGCCGATAAAGAACTAAATGGTGCTTCGACAGGCATATCTATGTGTGCTCGCCTCCGTCTTTCTTATGGGCTGTGATCGCCCCTTTGTTGCAATTGATCCGCCAAATATTGAAGTGCTCAGTCCGGACTTGAGCGAGGTGCAGATTGATGAAGAAATCGACCTTCGCCTACGTGTTACGGGGTTGCGCCGAGTAACGCGCGTAGAGATCAACAGCGAGGAAGCGGCCGCATCGACGGAAGCAGATGTATTCGAATACAGGACCAGCCTCTCGGAAGGCACAAATACTCTTATCGTTGATGCAATTGATGCAGACGGCGAAGTAGGGCGCGACACGCTGTTTGCCGTCTACCTGCCCTACAGCACCGCTACCATTGCCGCCGCCACACTTCCAAAGCCTCTCGCAAACCACACGGCGACTACTTTGGCCGATGGGCGGTTATTGGTTGCAGGAGGATTCGAGTCAAGCGGCGCTCCATCTGCTACAGCCTATTCATATGCGGAACAGGGCTTTGATTTCTTGATTGACGACCTTCCCGACGAACTGGCAAAGCCCAGAGGCGGACATACAGCTTCCTCCCTACAGGATGGCCGCATTCTCGTCGTTGGAGGTTCCTCAACAGCCGATCCAGAGAATGAAAACGATTTTATCACGGCAGGAGAACTGTTTGACCCTAAGAGCGGTGAGTTCGCTTCCCTGGATTTTGGCGGAGAACCCGTACAACGAGCGTTTCACACGGCAACGACACTCTCCGATGACGGCCGAAATTTTGTGTACCTGTACGGAGGGCGGGGCATCGCCAATGGCTCCACGGTCATGACTCGTTCGGATATAACTGTACTCGAAGTACGATCACATCCATCGGGCGATTCGCTGATCAATGTCTCGCCCGGAGGAGCCGTTGGAGCATTCCCGGCGGTTGCGAATCACATCCAACTCCCACTTTCGGAGCAAAGTGAATTTCTGCGTTCGATTGCAGCCGGAACGTATGAGCCACCCGGTGGAGGCGAAAGCAACCAAGTCGCTTTTCGTTTTCTTTACACCCCTTCGATGTTCTTCTTCCCTTTTGAAGTGTTCGAAGAGGCGGTTCCCCCAATGCAAACGCGACGAATTGGCCACGCAGCCGCAACATTGCTTCCCCGCCACCCGATCATGATTGGCGGAAAAGACCCGGGAGGCACTGTTCTGGAAGGACTCGAAGCTTTTTCGGACGAAGCTGGACGTTTCTATAGTTTCCCGGCTTCAATTACACTTCGCACAGCTAGATATAGCCATACTGCAACCTTACTTCCAAGTGGCCGAATACTGCTTCTAGGAGGAATTAACTCGGCCGGCACAACTATCAGTACAGCCGAGTTTATCCTCCCGGCACTTCCATAACTCCGCGTGTAACGCACCATGTTAATTCAGCGCATCCTAAAACTTATGCTTGTCGCGATCGTCCTGATCGTGGCCTTCGCACTCATCAGCGTTCTCTTCAAGATCGGGATGACTTTGCTGGGTATTGGACTGAAAGTGCTGATCCTACTACTGATCGTAGCCGCACTTCTTAGGTTTATCGAGTTGGTGCGAGAGCGCCGACATTAGTTTTTTGGCTCGCGAGGGGTTGCCTGTCTTGTGGTTTTTCGGCTATCGTGGAGCCCGAACGCAATGTCGCGCGTTCAAAGGCGAATTTTATCTCCATACACGTGCAAGACATAATTACGGCAACGCCTGAGACGAAGCCTGCATCGCTATGCGTCCAGTCGGAAACGGCGAAACTGAGGCAAGTTGTAGTTCACACGCCTAGCGACGAGATGGCTCTCGTTTCGCCTGAGAACAAGGACGCGCTCCTCTTCGATGACATTCTAGACCTCAGCGTTGCGCGTGAGGAGCACCAGGTCATGTGTCGGCTCTTCGAGAAGATCGTTGGCGCTCCAGACGCTGTTCTCCAACTCTCACAGCTACTCCGCGAAGCATTCGATAACGAAGACGCTCGGCTTGATTATGTCGAACGATTGTGCAAAGTCCTGCCAGAAAGAAATTACGAGGCGTACGCGGAGGAGCTACGAGCTCTAGATGCAGTGGAGTTGCACCGTTTCGCTATTACTGGACAAGCTCCATTCTCGGTCTCCGCTTACCCCCACCCCAACCTTTTATTCACTCGTGATTTGTCTGCGGTTGTCGGCAAGCACGTAATACTGAGTCTTGCCGCGACGCCAGCCCGCTTACCTGAAAGCGTCATTATTTCGACGGTAATGCGCTATCACCCCCGCTTTGCCGATATCGCGGACCAGCTAATTGAGCTTCCAGAGCAAGTTTCTTTTGAAGGAGGTGACCTGCTCGTAGTCAATGAAAAACTAGTTTTAATCGGCCAGAGCGAGCGAACAAGCCTCGGTGGTGTCATGGCTGTGACACGCGAACTCCTTGAGCGAACCAAAGTTGAGCATGTGTTGATGGTCAATCTTCCTAAGCAGCGCTCATGCATGCACCTCGACACTGTATTCACGTTTGCCGATTCCGTTACTTGTGTTGAGTTTCCTCCCATCATTGAAGAGGCGCGTGACAACGTATACCATTTCGAAGCCGGCGACGATCCTCGAACTTTCCGAACAAGGGTTCTCCCTAATCTGAAAGAGGCTCTTGTGGAGATGACTGGGCTGGACATCACGTTCATTCCCTGCGGAGGCGAGGAACTGATCTCCCAACGACGTGAGCAATGGACCGACGGCGCAAATCTGTTTGCCCTGGCGCCTGGCCTTGTCGTCGGTTACGAGCGAAACAGAAAGACGTTTGCTTCACTGCGTGAGCACGGATTTCATGTGGTAGACGCCGAGAGCTTCCTTGATTTCTACGAAGGCAACAACGTAGGCGGGAATGAACGAATGGCCGTTAAACTGACTGGGCATGAGCTTTCGCGTGGCCGGGGGGGGCCGCGATGTATGACGATGCCACTGGCCCGAGAAGCGTAAGCAATGTCGTTGAATTCGATTCTCGATCCGCACCGCCGCTGGATGCGTCTTGCCTTAAAGGAGGCAGAGCAGGCATTCGAAGAAATTGAGGTTCCAGTTGGCGCCGTTATTGTGAAAGACAACGTACTTGTTGGGCGTGGACACAATCAGGTTGAGCGACTGAACGACCCAACCGCCCATGCCGAGATTCTGGCCATTTCGGCAGCTTGCGAAACCGTAGGTTCTAAATTTCTGGATGGCTGCACACTGTACGTTACGCTGGAACCGTGCCCGATGTGCGCAGGGGCTCTGGTTTGGTCCCGCCTTAGCAAACTCGTTTTTGGCGCGTTTGACGAGAAAGCAGGTGCCTGCTCGACGCTCTATTCTATCCCACAAGACAAAAGACTGAACCATCAGTTAGAGATTGTGTCAGGAATCGAAGCCGACCTAGCCTCTGATATGCTTCGACGTTTCTTTCTTGAGCGAAGGGTTGGCTCTTCTGGAGACGGTCGATAAATGAATGTGGTTGATGTACTGATCGTAGGTGGGGGTCCTATAGGCCTCGCGTGTGGAATTGAGGCCAAGCGACTCGGACTCACGGCCCGCCTCATCGAGAAGGGAGCACTGGTTAACTCGTTGATTGGCTATCCGACGGGCATGGAGTTCTTCTCGACGCCAGAATTGCTGGAAATTGGCGGACATCCATTGCCTACTGCACGCTACAAACCCGTACGCGAAGAGGTAATCGACTACTACATCGCGGTTGCTAGGACGGAAGACCTTGATATCCGACTTAACGAGCACGTTCTTCGGATAGATGGAGAGGCAGGTTCGTTTTCAGTTTCCACATCGCAGGGTAAACACAATGCACGGGCTGTTGTCGTAGCCACCGGGTTCTTCGATCAGCCCAACCTGCTTGACGTGCCGGGAGGTGATCTTCCCAAAGTGATTCATTACTACAAAGAACCATTTACTTACAGCGGTCAACACGTTGCTGTGATTGGGGCAAAGAACTCTGCCACCAAAGCGGCGCTTGACTGCCACAGACATGGTGCTTTTGTCACGTTGATTCATCGAGGAGCCGAAATAGGACAAACAGTGAAATACTGGATCAGGCCTGATCTTCAGAACCGCATTGAAGAAGGTTCAATTCAGGCCTACTTCAATACAACAGTGGTCCAGATCAATCCGAATTCTATTGAGCTTGCAACGCCGAAAGGACCTGTTTCCATTGCAAATGACTGGGTTCTCGCGATGACGGGATATCAGCCAAATTTCAGTTTTCTGAAGTCAATCGGCATCGAACTGGAGGGAGCGGATCGCGTGCCGTCGCATGACCCCGAGTCCATGGAAAGCAACCGCACAGGTCTCTACCTGGCTGGTACCGTTTGCGGAGGGAAGAACACAAGCCGGTGGTTTATCGAGAATGGCCGTATTCACGCCGCACGGATATCTGCACACATTGCAGGCCAGCCTCTCCCAGACATCGAGCCAATCGGTCAGCCTTAGAGCGACGCCAAGACTTGCTGTGCAGTTGGATGATTGGGGTTGATTGCAAGCGCCTCCTCTGCATATTGGCGTGCCCGAGCAGTATCTCCAGCATTCGCGCTTGCTAGTGCGAGATTTGCTAGTGCATTCGCATTTCGTGGATTGGCTTCAACTGCTCTCAGGAATAATGTACGCGCGTAGCCTTCGTCTCCGCGACCAGCTGCCGAAACTCCGAGGTTCGTCAAGGCATCGCTATGATCCGGATCCAAGTGAACGGCCTCTAACAACGATTGCTCACCATCCGCGGTCCGTCCCAGGCGCAAAAGCGCTGTTCCCAAATTGTATTGTGCAGAAATGAGCCACGGCTCGTCGAGGCTCGCCCGCTCATATTCGGCAAGCGCTTCTTCAACTCTGCCCTGAGCCTCAAGAAAGCGCCCCAGATTCACACGAATGCTCGCCTCTTCTGGCTGGATGTGCAATGCCCTGCTGTACAACTCTTCGATAGACGAAGGGTCCCTCCCGGCTACTTCATATGCTTGCGCGAGCGTATTGAGACGCTCCGGGATTTCTGGATTGAGCCGAATGGATTCCTCCAAAGCTGGTATGGCCACATTTACCTGCCCCAACTGGAAGCGCGTGAAACCTAGCAGATATTGGGCTTCCCCCAGTTCAGGTAACTCCTGAAGTGCATTGGCCAGCATAGATATTCCTCGTTGCATAGCACTTCGGCTGTCGTTCTGGCGACCGTAAACCATGTATGCCATCCCTGTGTAGGCCTCCCCTTCAGCTCCGATGAGGTCTCTTTCGAAATAGGGTTTCAGTTCAAGCTCTTCAGTTTGGCCTTCATCCGTCGAAAAGCCATCTTCTTGAACGACCCGAATGAAATGATCCGTGAATAGCGCGTGCGGCACTCCTCGTCCAGACTCGCTTGGCATGTGGCAAGAAAAGCAGTTCGAATCCACCTGATGTTCTGTGCGTGTCGAAGGGGCAACCTTTGCCTGTAGGTCGTCAATCGCATGGCAATCAATGCATGTGGCATTGAAGTATTCAGGCCCATAATCCCGAAAGCTATCATGCGGATTGTGGCAAGTCACGCAATCCATTGCTCGCGAAACAACGAAACACTCGCTTTGCATCATTCTCTCGGCATGCGATGTGACGCCGATCGTATTTGCGTCATCGGAATCAACACCAAATAAAGCCAGATAATCCTCCAACGGACGTGAGGGCCGATAGCTATAAGCCGATTCCCCTTGTCTCAATACAGAGACTGATCCCTCTGTGTGGCACTGTTGGCAAACCTCCATGCGCCGTTGGATTGACAGATGCACCGGATTTACAATCGTAAGATCCACGGAATCGTCGAGTACCGTGCCCGCTTGATGCGTCTCAACATGGAGTTGCCCAGGACCATGACACTGCTCACACCCAATGCCAGATGCCAATGAAGAGTATTTGCCCTCTACGTGATCAACGGGCTGCGATGTTCCGTTGTGGCAAGCCATACAACGAGGTGGAATCGCACGACCAAAGCGCCCGTTTTCAACATCGTAACCTGGACTAAAGTCCCATCCTCCCTCTCCATTATTGTTGTGCGGGTACCACGTGAGCGGGAGCTCATACAGTCGCCCATCTATTTCTGTTAGATACGTTCGTGCAGCTGAGCCACTTCCGATGATGTACTTCATCGTTCGAACCAGCTGGTGTGTCTTTTCACCAGTTGGGCCCAGTCGATATTCCTCCTGTACGAAACGATCACCTTCTCGTCGCGCTACATAAAAGTAATTCGTTTGCTCGTGATGAAGGACTATTCCTGAGAAGTCTTCTATTGTGTTCTCAATCGTCAACACGTCAAACGTGCGCGCCATGCCGTGATTCTGATACCCTGCGAATTCAGCCTCATGACATGTGGCACACTGAGCATCACCAACATAGGATACACCATCGGCTACGTTCAGAAACTCGAGTGTTGCAGTACCCTGTGCCGCAGGCCTGCTGCAGGCATTCAGTGCAAAGAGTACTAGTAGAAGACCAGCACTCCCGAAAACAAAACCGGAGAACGTTGTGGTGCGCATGGCCTCCAATTTATACAAATCCAAAAACAGGGTGCCAAAAAGATGGGGTAGGCCATAATTGGCCTACCCCACCCTACTACAGACAGTGCAGTGTGTCTAATTCTACAGATTAGAGGTTGACGCCTACTGTGAACATGTTGACGCCGCTAAAGACACTAGACGGACGGTAGGCATAGTCAACTGCAATGTTGGTGCCTCCAACAGGGATGTTGAGTCCTGCACCTACATTCCAGACTTCCCATGCACTCCTGTCAGAGTCCGCCGTGATATCGACACCACCTCGGACAAAGAACAGGTTTGCAT
>JAHEJB010000189.1 GCA_024639085.1 Rubricoccaceae bacterium
TACTGATCGCCGGATCGATGCCATTGGCGTATGCAGAAAAAGAAAGCCGGATGATAATTGTGTTACCCGGCTTTCTCGAGTGGGCGGAAGTGGACTTGAACGGGCGGCCTCCACGATGTCAATCTACAAAGCAGCAAGCGACCAATTTGCGGCAGTCGGTGACGAGCAAGGCTTGCTGCTGGTGATAAAACGTGGTCGCGTGGTCAGCTTCGATGCACCGTCCAAGTGCCAGATTCTCGTCGTTGGCAATTCACACTGCGACACATATTCATGATAGTGGCACTACTTTGCGGGGTACTGATATGGCAATTGCCCAAGCTGGAACGCCGGTGGGCACGCCAAGAAGCCGCTCAACAGAAGGCGGAAGCCGTATTGAGATTAACATTGTAGGCAACCAGGAAATCTCGAGCTGAAATCGTCACGCCCCGCCAAGCAGATGAAGCTAGCTCTTGAAAAATCCATGCTGACGACGAATGATGGCGAACGAATTGAGCTGCACCAAGTTGCTGAGATTAGCGTAGTCCGAAAACCAGACAAAGTGGTTCGGCAGTCGCAGTAGCCGCCGGTCGACGCCAACACAGCACAGCGGCACGGTGGCCTACGGCTATCACCAGGCTCCAACAACTCAACCGTTTACTGAGCCATCAATAAAAAGCACCGTTTCGACGTTTTCTGGGAACTTGAGTCAATTGGAATTAGCAAGTTTCGTTGAGCCCGGTTTTACCTCCGGCGTCAGTTTTCATCAAATCCTCAACCATTCATCCAAATCCTTCCAAGCGGATTGCCGATGTCAATTATTGGGAATTTCAATTGGGCAATTCCAAGAAGGCCAATCTGAATTCTCACAAATTTAAGGGGGTCGGATTGGTGGTTGATCGTCATATAATCCAGAGTAACGATTTTAGATTTTTAAACGAGAAGCAACAATGAACGATCCGTCTTTCACAGCGAGTGCTCAGGCTAAATCGCCCAAACGCCAAGCGGGTACGGCCACGCAGTTAGGTTATATGCCCGGATTTGGCAACGATTTTGAAACCGAGGCGCTACCCGGTGCATTACCGGTCGGTCGCAACTCGCCGCGTCGATGTCCTTTTGGATTGTACGCCGAGCAGCTTTCGGGGTCGCCTTTCACGGCACCCACCGCGACGCTTGAGCGTTCGTGGTTGTATCGCATTCGCCCGTCGGTCAAGCACGTCAAGCGTTTTTCAAAGATCGAGATGCCTTACTGGAAAAGCGCACCCAACATCGTCCCCGATGTTATTTCGCTGGGTCAATATCGTTGGGACCCAACACCGTTTCCGCAGCAGAAAGTCACGTTTGTCACCGGCATGCGGTCGATGACCACCGCGGGCGACGTTTACACACAAGTAGGAATGGCGTCGCACGTTTACTTGGCCAACGCGAGCATGGGCGACGAGTACTTTTACAATGCCGATGCCGAACTACTGGTCGTGCCTCAACATGGCCGACTGGTGATTTACACCGAGTTTGGAAAGATTGATCTGGAGCCTCTGGAGATCTGTATCTTGCCGCGAGGTATTTTGTTCAAGGTCGATTTGGTCGATGACGAAGCGAGAGGTTTTGTTTGCGAAAATTACGGTGCCAAGTTTACGCTGCCCGGACGGGGACCCATCGGAGCGAACTGTTTGGCAAACCCTCGCGATTTCAAAACACCGGTTGCCTGGTTCGAAGACCGCGACGCTGTCTGCGGTGTGACGGTAAAGTGGTGTGGAGAATTTCATCGTACTGAGATCGGCCATTCGCCGCTTGATGTCGTTGCCTGGCACGGCAACTATGCGCCGTACAAGTATGATCTTCGACATTTCGCTGCAGTCGGCTCGATCACCTTTGATCATCCGGATCCATCGATCTTTACGGTATTGACCGCTCCGACGGCAGAGATTGGCACTGCCAACATCGACTTCGTCATTTTCCCGCCGCGTTGGTTGCCGCAGGAGAATACCTTCCGACCGCCTTGGTACCACAAAAACATCATGTCGGAATTGATGGGGAACATTTACGGCCAGTACGACGCCAAGCCCGAAGGCTTTGTGCCTGGTGGAATTAGCCTGCACAACTGCATGCTGCCGCACGGCCCGGACAATGACGCCTTCATCAAGGCGAGTAATTCGAGCGACGACCCGGTCTATCTGGACAACACGATGTCGTTCATGTTTGAAACACGTTTTCCACAATTGGTGACCGAGTTTGCCGCTAACGAAGCGGTCCTACAGGACGACTACGTTGATTGCTGGGAAGATCTGCAAAAGCGTTTCAACGGAACGCCGGAAGGCAACTGGTCCTGACCACACGTGGGCAGCGATACGTAAATCAGCATGAACAAGGGTTGACTCGTATGAACTGTTTCAGCTACCGCATCGACCAAGCGGTTTCAGATTGCTGTTTCCAACGGAATGCGAGTATAAACCTAACCGTTTTATGCCTCGACCAGTAATCGACCGATTCACAAATAGCCAATCTGACTCAACGCCGAAATCACCGCCCTTGGCAGGCCCTGGGAGCCCTAGCCGAATTGGGCGGTTTTGCATTCCCCATTTAATCAACGTTATTTGACCACGGCAAACAAGGCGGCAAATTCTCGCTTGGCGCTAATGAGTCGGCTATCATGGTTTGCATGACCGATGTGACTCAAATCCTAAACGCGATCGAACAAGGCGATCCATCCGCTTCCGACAAACTGCTCCCTCTGGTCTATGAGGAGTTGCGGGTCCTAGCACGCCAGCGGCTGGCCAACGAGAAACCGGGGCAAACTTTGCAGGCCACGGCCTTGGTGCATGAAGCCTATCTGCGTCTGGTGGGCAAGGACAACGACCAGAGCTGGGACAATCGTGGCCACTTCTTTGCGGCGGCTGCCGAGGCCATGCGACGGATCTTGGTTGAAAATGCTCGACGGAAAAAGCGAATTCGTCACGGGGGTGATCTCCAAAAAGTTGACTTAGACGCGAGCGAGTTGAAACAAGAAGATCGCTTATCGGAGATTCTTGAGGTCCACGATGCGCTCGAGGACTTGGAGCGACAGGACGAGCAAGCTGCCCAGTTGATCAAATTGAGATTCTTCGCAGGGTTTTCAATGAAAGAGGCGGCGAAAATCATGAAAATCTCAGAGCGAAATGCTTACTATCTCTGGTACTACGCGAAAAGCTGGATAAGTCGCGAAATCGAATCGCAATCGGCTTGAATCGACCAGATTCTTGGCAGGGAATTCACCGTTTGGGAATTTCAAGATTTTTTTTGCAGTTTCCTGGCTTGTACGTCGCATTGCCTAACATGCCGGAAAATCAAGGTATTACAAAATCATGAATGAACGCGAAATCTTTGTTGCCGCAATAAAACAATCTTCTTTGGCAGAACGATCTGCGTATCTTGAAAACGCCTGCGGAGATGATTTGGAAATGCGGCAGCGAGTCGAGGAACTTCTCGCTCGCAATGAGAATTTAGACAGCTTCCTTGAAGCACCTGCTGCAGACGGCCTCACATCAACTGCCACAGAGGCGATTGATGATGGAGTTGGCCAGCAAATCGGCTCGTACAAGCTTCGTGAAAAGATCGGTGAAGGTGGATTTGGAGTTGTCTACGTCGCCGAGCAGAAAGAGCCGGTATCGCGAAAGGTGGCCCTGAAAGTCATCAAGCCTGGCATGGACAGCAAGGACATCGTCGCCCGGTTCGAAGCCGAGCGGCAGGCACTGGCCATGATGGATCATCCGAATGTCGCCAAAGTCCTCGATGCGGGGGCCACGGAATCAGGCCGGCCCTACTTTGTGATGGAACTGGTTCACGGCGTCGCGATCACCGAGTATTGCGATTTCAAGAAACTGCCCAATCGGCAGCGG
>JAHEJB010000065.1 GCA_024639085.1 Rubricoccaceae bacterium
CGCGCAGGGCAGGTAATTGGACGTGCAGGAACCAACACGCAGCGCAGAGGCGCGGCCGTCTTCTTCGCCGTTTTTGAGGGCGAGACGGCGGTCAATCCAACATCCTGGTTGGATTAACTCACATCAACGTGGCCGTTGGAAGGCCATCGATCTTTAAGCGGTCTAGAGTAGAAGTTTTTGGATCCACCCACATCAATTGGCCGATGCAAGATCAGAACGGCCTAACACTCTGGATCTTGCGCGACCGATTTGAACTCGAACGCTTAGCTTGAGAACGCACGCCAGCCTCGGCAAGATGACGTTTCAAGGTAGAAATCCGTTTGAAACGGCGAGGCGTGCTTTTATTCCTTCGACCCATCCCCTCCTCTACCATGGCGACTAACGCAACGGACCACCATGTGTCCTTCTCGGAACAGGTTAATCGCATGTTCGACAAGGCAGCCACATTTCTTGACCATCCAGCGGGCCTGATTGCTCAGATTAAGAATTGTAACAGCGTCTATAGAATGGAATTCCCCTTGAAGCGGGATGACGGTTCAATTGACGTTATTACTGCCTATCGCGCTGAACACAGCCATCACAAACAGCCTACGAAGGGTGGAATTCGTTACGCTGGCAATGTTAACGAGGACGAGGTAGTGGCGCTCGCTTCACTGATGACCTACAAGTGCGCCATCGTGGACGTACCATTTGGCGGTGCCAAGGGCGGCATAAAGATTAACAGAGGCGACTATTCTGAAACCGAAATCGAGCGTATTACTCGACGCTACACATTCGAGCTCCAGAAGAAGAACTTCATAGGCCCCGGCATCGACGTGCCTGCACCCGACTATGGAACGCGGCCAAGCGATATGGCCGTGATCCTGGACACGTATACGTCGTTAACGCTCACGGAAAACCCGATAGACGCTCTTGCCTGCGTTACGGGCAAGCCGGTTGGTCAGGGCGGCGTACGAGGTCGCAATGAAGCCACGGGACGCGGCGTGTATTACGGTATCCGCGAAGCAGTTTCCTTCTCAGATGACATGGAGCGACTCGGACTCTCGACAGGCCTCGATGATAAAACTGTCGTCGTTCAGGGTCTGGGCAATGTGGGCTACCATGCTGCGAAGTACTTGCAGGAAGGCGGCGCCACGCTCGTTGGGCTGGCCGAGTACGAGGGCGCCATTCATAGCGAAAACGGCCTCGATCTCGATGCTGTTGTAGCCCATCGCAAGGAGACAGGTTCAATTCTGAACTTTCCCGGCGCGACGAATATCGAGTTCTCTGCCCAGGCGCTTGAACTCGAATGCGACATTCTCGTACCCGCTGCACTCGAAAGCCAGATTCGTAAAGACAACGCCAGTCAGATCAAAGCCAAAATCGTCGGAGAGGCGGCCAATGGTCCCGTTACCGCGGACGCTGACGCCATACTAAACGAGAAGGGCGTACTCATCATCCCGGACATTTTCCTGAACGCAGGTGGAGTAACCGTTTCGTACTTCGAATGGCTTCGAAACCTTTCACACGTACGTCATGGGAGGATGAACCGCCGCTTTGAGGAGAACAGCGCGCGGCGCATTCTGGAGGCGATTGAGACCCTTTCAGGGACTCAGTTCAATCAAGAGACCCTAGGCCACGTGATTACCAAAGTGGCCCTGGGCGCCAGCGAGGAGGACCTCGTGAACTCCGGTCTGGAGGACACAATGGTCGCCGCTTACCACGAGGTGCGCGAGTTGACAAAGAAACACAACACAGACCAGCGCACGGCGGCGTTTATCAGTGCACTCGACAAGGTGGCTTCGTCTTATTCGCAAATGGGCATCTTCCCCTGATTTCATTTAGGCAACGTGAACTTGGGCTTCGGCGCGATGGAGCTTTCCGTCGCGCCGCTCCTTTTTCGTGTGTGCGTTGCGCAACTTCATCATCATCATGGGTCCCACCTCACCGCATGAATCCAAATTGCTCTCAGCGTTCGGCTTTCATCATTCGCGCGTAGCTTTCTCGCATGCCACGCCCGCTCATATCTGAACGCACAGTCTTCGACGCAGCAACCTCGGGAAAGACCGAATTGGTCATACCTCCCGGAGCGCTGATTACCGCACTTGCGCACGATGCAGCGAAGTCGCGAGGTATCCGGTTTGTTGAAGAAAGGCCAGTAAGTAAGGAACCGGTAGCGCGGTTTGCTTTATCCAAAAGTGCACCCACAAAGACACTAGCAATCGGCTGCGATCATGCCGGGTTCGCCTACAAAGATGAACTGAGGAAGTTCGCTGAGTCCCTCGCTTGGACCATCACGGATGTCGGGACGAACTCAGACCAATCCGTCGACTATCCTGACTTTGCCTTCGCCGTTTCTCGGCATGTACAGCGAGGTACAACGCGTTTTGGTTTGATGATTGATGGCGTGGGCGTTGGATCGGCGATCGTGGCAAACAAGCTGCCTGGAATTCGTGCCGCACTATGCCCTGACGTGTTCAGCGCGTACAACGCTCGTGCCCACAATGACGCCAACGTGTTGACCCTCGGAAGTCGGACAATGGGTATAGAGGTCTGCAAGCGCGTTCTTTCCGAGTTCCTGACGACGGTGTTTGAGGGTGGTCGTCACGAGCGGAGAGTAGAAAAGATTGGAGACGTGGAGTCTCGGTTTCTTCCCGGTTCGTGATGCGGTCGGACGCAATCCCCATCAAACTGGTACGCTCGCACGCGTTGTTGACCAGTGAACAACTTTCGACGCTGTTTGGCGAAGGCTACCAGTTGAGGGGCACGGAGTGCGTGGAAGTTGTTCAGCGTGGAATCGTGAAAGCACTGGCTGATCTACGGCTTGGGGATATCTCTAACCTCTTTCTCGATTCTGCGGACTACTCGCACACAACCATTCGTGTTGCAGTGAAACTTCGCGGCCCCAAAGGTGAGATCGTGGCGCCGTCAATTCAACCTATTCCGACACTGCTCGTTCTTCCGACCGGGCTTCTCGGATCGTGGAGTCTTTCGGAGGGCCAAGTGACGACGGTCTCTATGGGGAGCGTGGCCATTCGAGCTGTCGTGTCCCAGGGTGACGCTGCATGTGTTTGCGTTGACGGAGCGTTTCCTTTCGCAGGTGGCCTTGACGCCGATGCGACAGCAAGCTGGCTGCCAAACGTGGAATGGCCGAGTTTAAAAGATGCAGCAACTGTACCAATCGAGCAACCAACAGCCATCCGTAAGCTCATCACAGAGAACGACGTGCGGCGTGCTCGAACGCTTCGCCAGAGAATCCGCGTTGGAGCTGGACAGATCATTACGCCTGCGGCGAGAGAGCTGGCGGATGATTTGGGGTTGCTAGACATCCAGTAGGCACAGGTATAACACCCTCCGCCCCTCTCAAAGGAGGAGTTGAAAGGACCGCTTGACTTATGAAGCTGGCGTGCTAATTATTTCGCTCCGCACTATCTTCGGCCCTCATCCTTCCCCAGCTAACCGATGTTTTTGTTGAGACGGCTCGTTGCCCTCTCCCTTTTCCTGCTGATTGCGCCTGTAGTTCAGTCGCAAGGAATCACGGCCGACACGCCGCTTCGACCGGTCACGCGAACTTTCGCAATAACAAATGCCCGCGTCGTTCAATCTCCCGGACGCGTGTTGGATCGAGCAACAGTCGTCATTCGCGGCGGCCTTATAGCGGAAGTAGGCGAGAACGTCAGCCCGCCCAGCGATGCAGATATCATCGAAGGAGATTCTCTCACGGTATACGCTGGATTTATTGATGCCTTCAGCCACGTCGGCGTCACAGAACCGGAGGGGGAAGACGATGAGGTCGACGATCCTGGCAACCCGACGAACGACCGTGCGGGCATCGTGCCCCAGCGTGATGTTCGAACGATGCTCAATCCGTCGGATAGTGCGATTAAGGACCTGCGTAATCTGGGATTTGCTGTAGCGCACATCGCACCGAACGGCGCAATGCTTCCTGGACAAGGTGTTGCGATTCTCCTGCGCAACGCGCAACGCTTCGAAAATACTCAGGGAATCGTCCTGACGGGCCCGCTTTCAATCTATGCCCAGTTTGAGCGGTCGCCTGGCGTGTATCCGAGTACCACCATGGGCATCATGGCCAAAATGCGGGATCTGTTCATTGAGGCTGGTCGTCGCCGCCAGGCTGTCCGTCAATATTTCGACGATCCGGATGGGCGAAGTCGACCGGCATACGACCCTGTTCTGGAGCCACTCACCCGCGCGTTGGATGGTGACTTGCCCCTCTATTTCCGTGTAGAAGACACAAACGAAGCCTTTCGAGCGCTGAACATCACGGACGAGCTAGGCCTTCCGCTCGTGCTGGTCGGGCTTCCATGGAGCACGCCGATTACAGACCGGCTTTCAGGACGGGACATTACGGCGATTGCACCTCTCGCTTTGCCGGATACTGTAGCGACCGACACGACCGCGATGGCTATTCCAGTCCCGACGCCGATTGCAGGCGCTACAATTACCATTCACCAGCGACGCGCTCGATCCTACCGCGATTTGGATAACGAACGGGCCGCACTGAGCGCTCAAAGAGCTGCAGCTGTTGGCCGTTACGAATCCAATGCAGCCACGTTGGCGGCAGCGGAGATTCCTTTTTCGTTCTCGACCTATGAAGCAAAACCGGGAGACATCCGCGCGAACCTGCGCCGCATGATTGCGGCTGGCCTGAACTCCGACGATGCGTTGGCAGCACTAACGACATCCCCTGCCGAACTCCTTGACCTGCCCATGCTCGGCACGGTAGAAGAAGGCAAAATGGCGAATCTCGTTGTCACCGACGGCGACTACTTCGCGGATGAAACGAAAGTGCGCTACGTCTTCGTAGAGGGCATACGCCACGAGGCCGAAGAGGACAAGGAGATTGAGGGCGCCGACCCAGACGCCGTAGTAGATGCAACCGGAACGTGGTCTTATACGGTATCAACGCCCGGAGGCGAGCAGGAAGGCACGTTCACGATTACTGGATCGGGCTCTTCCCTCTCCGGCACCATCGAGACTGACGAGACGATTGAGGTCAACAACGTCACGCTCGAAGGCAACCTCCTCACGTTCTCGTTTTCTCAGTCCGGCATGGGCATCATCAATGTCTCCGGCGTCATCGAAGGCAACTCGTTCTCAGGAACGGCCTCGGTAGGCTCCATGGGCAGTTTTTCGATGACTGCCACCCGCCCTGGCTGATCCCCCAAACTGCAATCCAATGCGTTATCTATTCCTTTTCCTCGCTCTGCTGCTTGTTGCACCAACTGCGTTTGCTCAGAAACCTACCGACGACAAACCCGAAGATGGCCTACTTGGAACATGGGAGTACACCGTCCGCCCGGATGACCCCATCGCAACCGGGACGTTTGAGCTCGAAGAATCCGGCGACCAGCTGAACGGCATGTTCAACACGAATGAGCCTCGCAAGATGGAGAACATAGAGTTGATGGATTCCGGCCTCTCGTTCACGTTCACGCAACCGGGAATGGGCCTGATCGTCATCAACCTTACGCTGGAGGATGGATCCCTATTCGGCGATGCCCTTCAAGAGGGTGCCGACGAACCGCTTCCCATGGTTGCCGTGCGGCCGGATCCTGATTCAGATTCTTCCGAAGACTAGAGCTTTATGCGCCTCACTCTCTTAGCGCTTCTGTTGTTAGCAGGATCTGCAGCCGCCCAGACGGCAGTCGATCTCCCTCCCGCTGAAACTCGCGGCGATCTGCTGATTCGCGGGGCTACAGTGCTGACCGTAACCAACGGAACCCATGAGAATACAGATATCCTCGTACGTGACGGCAAGATTGAGGCATTAGGGCAAGGTTTGAGTGCACCAGGCGGCGTTCGGGTGGTCGACGGCACGGGGTTCCACGTCATGCCAGGCATCATTGATGCCCATTCGCATATAGCGCTTTCGAACGTGAATGAAGCCCAAAACACGATAACGTCGGAAGTCCAAATGGGTGATGTCACAGACCCTACAGATGTGGGGATTTACCGAGCCTTAGCCGGCGGCGTGACAACCATTCACACCCTCCACGGTTCAGCCAACGCAGTCGGCGGAGAGAGCGAAACGCTGAAGCTGCGTTATGGGACATTTGACCCCAATGCACTGCATTTCGAAGGTGCACCGAGAACCCTCAAGTTCGCATTGGGAGAGAATCCGACGCGTGTCCACGGAAGAGGCCGTGACATCCGCCCACGCTCACGAATGGGCGTGGAGCAGCTTTATCGGGAGGCTTTCTCGGAAGCCCGGCGCTACCGGGACGCACAGAATGAGGCTGAAGAGAATGGCACGCTGGCCCCACCCTACAGCCGTCGCATGGAAACACTGGCCGACATCCTAGATGGCGAAGTGCTTATCCACTGCCACAGCTACCGCGCAGACGAGATTGTGATGCTGATGAATGTCCTCCGGGACTTCGGAGTGGATCGCATCACCTTTCAGCATGTCAACGAGGGCTTCAAGGTCGCTCCTGAATTGGCTGACTTCGGAGCAGGAGCTTCCGTGTTCTCCGACTGGTGGGCGTACAAGTTTGAGGTTTACTACTCCACCGCCTACAACGTGGCCATCCTTCTGCGCAACGGCGTTCGCGCTTCTATCAACTCGGATTCGGGTGAACTCATCCGCCATCTCTACCACGAGGCCGCCAAAAGTCAACGATACGGCGACCTGACGGATGACGAGGCTCTTTCGCTCATCACGATCAATCCCGCTTGGCAACTTGGAATTGACGACCAAGTCGGATCGATCGAGGAAGGCAAGGACGCCGACCTCGCCATTTTTGATGGGCATCCACTTTCCGTGTACGCTCGTCCTGTGATGACGATTGTTGACGGTGTTGTTCGCTTCGACGAAGCCCGCGACGGCGACGACATGCGTCTCGATGTCGATCCTGAAGAAGCCATAGAGGATGTCCGCCTGTACGATCACGACGAAGAATCTTGTCTAGTGGATGCTTTCGTTCTATAAGTATGAAATTCACCTCTTCCCTTTTAACTCTCTTTCTGTTTCTTTGTGGAAGCGTTGCGTCTGCTCAAGACGGGTACATCCGCGCCTACGAGGGCACGTTTGCATTGACGAACGCGCGCATCGAAACCATCACCAACGGCACGATCGAAAATGGCTCTTTGGTGATTCGGGATGGCGTGATTGAGGAAGTCGGAGCCACAGTGGCGATTCCAGGAGACGCAGAAGTCATTGATTGCTCGGGAATGACGATCTACCCTGGCATGATTGACGGTGGGACCCGGCTTGGATTGCAGGAGATTGGCTCGTTGCCTGAAACGGTCGATCATGGCGAGATCGGCGACATTCGTCCACACATGCAGGCGCTCACGGCTGTCAATCCCAACTCCGTCAGTATTCCCATAACGAGGGTTTCTGGCGTTACAACCGTGCTCACTTCTCCGTCCGGAGGAATCATGCCCGGTACCGCAGCACTAATCAACTTGCACGGTTACACGCCCGATCAAATGGACGCCGGATTTAAGGGCGTCGTGCTGAACTTCCCTTCCTCGGCCCGCTTCGGCAGATTTGACAGGCGTACGGACGAAGACATTGAGAAGCAGTTCAATGAAGCTCTGGAGCGCCTCAACGAGACGTGGGAACAGGCGGTGCTCTTCGAACGAATCGATGCGAACGGTGGCAGCGATCTCTACCAGCCGGAAATGGCTGCGCTCGTCCCAGTCATCCGTCGAGAGGCTCCGCTGCTCATTGAGGCACACGCTGCAAAGGATATCGAAAAGGCATTGGAGTGGATCGAGGAAAAAAGCATCGACGCTGTTCTTACGGGCGTGCGCGAAGGTTGGCGGGTGGCGGACAAAATTGCCGCCGCAGGCGTCCGTGTAATTACCGGTCCCGTTCTGACAACACCCTCCCGAGATTACGACCGATATGACGCTGCGTACCGCAACGCTGGATGGATGCACGATGCGGGCGTGACAGTGGCGATCCGGTCTGGAGAGGTTGAAAACGTTCGAAACCTGCCTTTCAACGCGGGTTTTGCGGCGGCGTACGGAATGGGCCGTGAGGCCGCATTGGAGGCCGTAACCATCGTTCCAGCACGGATCTTTGGGGTCGATGAACGTCTCGGCTCTATTGAAGTCGGTAAGGACGCGACGCTTTTTGTGGCCGACGGCGATCCGTTTGAAACGAAAACGCAAGTTGTCGATCTGTTCATCGGCGGATACAGAATCCCCATCGAATCGAGACATATCAGCCTGTACGACGAGTTCCTGAATCGAAACCCGGGACTTGAGCGGTAGGGAATCCTACTCGGAGCCGCGGGGTTCAAACTTGATGTCCTTTCCCCGCGAAACCGTTGTCGTTCTGCATGGCCTTGGTCGCACGGCCATATCGATGGCGTGGATGGATCGAGCGCTGAAAAAAGCGGGTTATGCGACGATCAACCGGAGTTACAAATTCAGAAGAGGGCCCATTGGCGAGCTCGCTGAGAAGATCGTAGGCTCTCGAATTGAGGAGGCCAAGAAGTCCGGAGCCGAACGCATACACTTCGTCACACATTCCCTTGGAGGCATCCTTCTGCGGCAGTTCGACGAGGACAACTTGATGCCTGAGGGCTCACGCGCTGTATTGATTGCCCCACCGAATCAAGGCAGCGAGTTGGTCAACTTCTTCCGTGACCTCCCCCCTGTCCACTGGTTCTGCGGTCCTGCCTTCGGCGAGCTCAGCGTCGACGAAGACAGCATTCCGAATCAACTTGGTCCAATTAACCTCGAAACAGGCGTCATCGCGGGCGACAGAAATCTCTTTCCGGGCTTCGCGCGCCACTTTGACGGACCATCGGACGGTATCGTTGCCGTTGAACGGACGAAAGTTACAGGCATGGACGACTGGATTATCGTTCCGCATGGCCACACGTTCATTATGAACAGCCCGACTACAATCCGCCAGACGTTGTTCTTCTTGCGCAACGGACGGTTTCAACATGATAGATCTCCCCAATTGTCTTCCTGAGTGAGTGGAAATGTGAACGAGTCCATCCAGGACTTCGTTCAAGGTGAAACTTTCATGCCTAATGCCCGACTCTCAACGGCGACATCTGCGGCCCAAATAGCGCTTGGAGATCGGCTTCTCTTCCGTAGGTTCCTGCATTCCTCACATCTCATATCATGGCACGCCTCTACAGTAATCTGATAGGCTGGGGACATTACGCCCCGGACAACATTGTCACCAATAACGATCTGGCCAAGTTCGTCGACACGTCCGACGAGTGGATTCAGTCGCGCTCGGGCATCAAGCAGCGGCACATCGCCGAGGAGCACGATTTAACGTCCACCATGTCTTCCGAAGCCGCCAGGCGAGCGATGAAACAGGCCGGAGTTGAAGCTGAAGACGTTGATTTCTTGATCGTGGCGACCAGTAGTCCGGATTACATGACGCCGCCCGTCTCGAGCCAGGTCCAAGACCAATTGGGGCTAACCTGCGGGGCAATGACCACGCTCGTGGGCTGCACGGGCTTCGTCTACGGCCTTGTCACGGCAGATCAGTTCATCCAGACCGGCGCTTTTAAGACGATCATTGTGGTCGGGGCGGAGCTCATCTCGCGCAACCTCGACTGGGAAGACCGGACTACGTGCGTTTTGTTTGGGGATGGCGCGGGTGCAGTGGTCTTGCAGGCCACAGAGACGCCGTGTGGGATGCGTTCCTTTGAACTTGGCAGCGAGGGAGCCAGCCACGAAGCCATCATTGCCTACTGTCCCGGCACGGCGGAGCCGATTACGCATGAAAGGATTGATGCCCGTCGCCAGTACCTCCGCATGAATGGCCGAGAGGTTTTCAAGTTCGCGACCACGACCATGGGTGCTTCACTGAAGCGCGTGTTGGAGAAGGCACAGTTAACGCCGGACAGCGTGGACCTCTTCATCCCGCATCAGGCCAATGCGCGTATCATCGAGTACGCCGTGAAGCAGATGAACCTTCCGCCCGAGAAAGTAGTCGTGAACGTCGACCGTTACGGCAATACTTCTGCTGCCTCCGTCCCCATCGCGCTTTCAGAGGCTCTCTCCGAAGGTCGCGCCAAACCTGGCGACACACTCGCTCTCGTGGCCTTCGGCGCTGGACTTACGTGGGCCTCGACCATCTTCGACCTCGGTCCGCCCGTAGCCAAATCACCGAAACGTGCGCAGCTCAAGGAGACTGTGATTAGCGAGGAGGGAATTGTTGAGGGGTTGATTGCGTGAGCAACAACCCGCTGCTATCGCTTATTACTCTTTTCGAATAAATGGATTCCGCTCAAACACCTGCGGATCGTAAACAGCGTCGATCGGGCGATCAATGCCGGGGTAGTCGGATTCCTTGTTCGGGAAGACGGGTCGTTCGTGGGAGTTGACGTAGGCAGCGATGTGCTGCGCTTCCTCGTCGGTGAGAACACCAGGGCTCGTTAGAGGCATTGCGTGGCGAATGAATCCGGCAAACGTGTATATGCGCGACGCCCCTGCCCCGTCGTTCCACGAGTTCGCACCCCAGAGCGGTCCAGCCATCGCAATTCCGAGATCCACGCCTTGACCGTCCTCGCCGTGGCACATCGTGCAGCGCTGAATGAATAGAGCCTCCCCGAGGTCGGCATCTAACTCTTCTATGGGCAAGCGCGCTTCAACCGGAATTCTGTTTTGGCCTCGCCAGGCAGGGGATTCTCCAGCGGGCAATCCGTCCCCGAGCCACGCGATATAGGCAGACAGCGCCAGAAGTTCCGGACTGTCATACGGTGGCGCAGATCCGTTCATACTTCGCAGAAAGCATCCCCGTATGCGATCCTCGAGGCTTACCATCCGGCCATCTCGTCCTCGATACAGGGGAAACAGACTTGCTACGCCCACCAGGGGAAGCGCGTTTTCCCGCTGGCCGGCGTTGAGGTGGCAGTTGCCACAGGTCAACGAATTGCCGACGTACTCAGCCGCCAGCGTTGGCGTCTCCAGCATGAGTCGCAATCCGAACCGAATCTGCTCTGCGTGAGCAGAATCGTCCGGAAGCCGGGCTGTGTCTGGATCCCATGGGAGGAAGTCAACTGTGGCAAGCAACGCCGTGGAAGGCACCAACCTCGTTGTATCGGTGGCGGTAGTTGTGCCGTCTCCGCAGCCAACCGCCAGGATGACACTCATCCAGCATAGAAGGCTCGCCGCAAGAACGGGGCTGCGAACAGGTTTCTTCTTACGAACATTTTCTGCTTCTGCCATTTCTTTTCAACGTCCGCCTAAGACCGCGTGGTTCAGTGAACTGTAGACAATGTATCGTAGATGATTCCCACCCACATACTTGGACCCAGAAAGCCCTGCCCCCATACTTCATCGAGATCGCTTGTTGGCTTGGCGGAGATGACAGCGTCGCGATCCATCCCCTCGTCTATCATACGCGTGATACGTTCGGACACGGTTGCAAGCATGTCGCGATAGACCTGAAGCTCCACACGATTTGAGAGCTGCCCATGACCTGGAATGATTTTCGTCGTCTCGTCCGCTATCTCAAGTATGGCATCCACCGTCGCGATCATCCCCTCAAGCGTTCCACCTGAGCTGAAATCAACCAAGGGGTACCTGCCATTGAAATAATTGTCTCCGGCATGGATGACGTTGGCACCAACAAATTGAACGACCACGTCGCCGTCGGTGTGACCCGCAGCGACATGAAATACTCGAATCTCATCGCCGTTCCAATGTATCGAGACGCCTTCTTCGATCGTGACTACAGGTAGAGCGCCAGCAGGCGAAGGAGATTGCCGTCTATCCAACGCCTCCACGAACTGTGTAGTCGACATACGCCTACGCGTATTCTCGTGGGCAACGATTACTGCCCCCCTGGCTCTCATATTTTCATTTCCACCGGAGTGATCCCAATGCCAATGCGTGTTGACGACAAACGAAATAGGCATGTCGCTCAATTCGGCAACAGCTGTGGCGATCTTCTCGGAGAGAGGGGCGTATTGATCGTCCACGAGGAGCGGACCATCCTCACCAACGGAGAGACCAATGTTACCGCCGACGCCCGTGAGCATGTATATGCCATGTACAACAGGAATGGTCTCTATTTCGATCTCAGAAAAGTCCTGTTGGGCACGCACCGGCGCGCCCAACAGAAGGAAGGAAATGATGCCTACGACGAGGAAGGCTATTCTCATTCTGCACCCGGAAAATCTGTGATCTGCCAGCCGAATTATCCGGCGTAGCAATACGTGCACCCGTGCTCCTGCGCTTGATTGACGGCAAACGTTCCCGTGACGACCAGTTCTACGCCATCCAAAACATTATCAACCCACTCTGCTTCTGCCTCTTCGGCAGAGACACCTGCATTGGACGCAGACATCATACTGTGGACGGACAGCGCAAGATTGCACGCCACGATGATAACACCATGGTCCGAGATCATTTTTTCGTACGTCAGCCCAGGTTGAAGAGGAATGTTTGCACGGAAGATATTTCGCGTAGCCGGTGCACCGGTCTCTGAATCAGTCACACCATAGAACTCGCCGAGCTTGTACTTCGCCCACATTGAATCATTCAGTACAAGGGCAAAGGCATTATGGCGGAAAACTGCTACCGCACAGACCTCTTCAGCAGAAACTTCAGAGATGTTGTTGAACGCACCGAGAAACCCCATGGTATAGGCTGCACCTAATCCATTGTTCGCTTCAACGAGGTCGAAAACTTGGCGATGCTCGCCATGAATTCGATCTATCCAATCGTCAGACGTACGGTCCGCATGGCTTTCTCGAGTAGCAGCGACAGCTTTCGCCGTAGTTAGTCCGCCGGCGAGCACAGCGGCTGAGCCAAGTGACAAACTTTGTAGAAATTCTCTTCGGCGTGTAAGAGTTTGGTCAGGCTTTTTCATGGGAATGAGAGAATGAGGGTTTGGGGAATCTATGGTGGGGAACTGAGGATAGGGCTCACAACTGTAAAGTCGCAAATTTAAATGACTTGCCGTAAACCGCTGGACATCTGCTCCTAGCTACAAGACGTAAGTAAACCTGAAATCACCAAATGCGCAGCGGCACCATGGCTTCGTGTCTATCATTCGTCCAACGCAATCGCTATCCACATATGCCCACACCCCTACTCGAATGCGTCCCCAACTTTAGCGAGGGGCGCGATTCAGCGATCATCAAACAGATCACCGATGCGATTAGATCGGTCGACGGCATCACGCTGCTGGATGTTGATCCTGGTAAGGCTACGAACCGGACCGTCGTCACATTTGTCGGCGCACCGGAGGAAGTGATTGAAGCCGCTGTGCGTGGCGGGAAGAAGTCTGCCGAACTGATCGACATGGCGAAGCACACAGGAGAGCATCCCCGCTTCGGCGCAATGGATGTATGCCCGCTCGTGCCCGTCTCCGGTATTACAATGGAAGAAACAGTGGAGTACGCCCAAAAGCTTGGAAGGCGACTCGGCGAGGAAGCTGGACTAACCGTTTATCTGTATGAGAATGCGGCTACATCCGACCAACGGCGCAACCTCGCCGCCGTCCGAGCAGGCGAATACGAGGGACTGAAAGAGAAACTTGCGAAACCAGACTGGCAGCCCGATTTCGGCCCGGCAGAGTTTAATGCGCGCTCCGGCGCGACCGCCGTCAGCGCGCGGGATTTCCTGATCGCTTACAACGTCAACTTGAACACGACATCTACGCGTCGTGCGAACGCCATCGCTTTTGACGTGCGCGAGAAAGGCCGAATAAAACGTGAGGGCGATCCACTGACTGGTCCCATTGTCAAGGACGGGAACGGCGAAGCCATGTGGGAGCCAGGTTCGCTCAAGGCCGTGAAGGCCATTGGCTGGTACATCGAGGAATACGGGGTCGCGCAGATTTCCATGAACCTGACGAACATTGGTGTGACGCCGGTCCACGTGGCATTCGACGAGGTTGTCGCAAAGGCGGCAGAGCGCGGTATCCGTGTGACAGGCTCTGAGCTGGTCGGGCTCATCCCTCTTCGCGCGATGCTGGACGCAGGCAAACACTTCCTCCGCAAGCAGGAGCGGTCTGTTGGCATTGCCGACGCCGAGATCATCAAGATTGCCATCAAGTCGCTTGGACTCGACGACCTCTCCCCTTTCGATCCGGAAGAAAAGATCATCGAGTACGCTATCGCCGACAAAATGCATGAACGGCTCGTGGACCACTCTATCAAAGGCTTTGCCGACGAAACGGCATCGGAGTCGCCAGCGCCAGGAGGCGGTTCAGTTTCCGCTGCAGTCGGCGCTTTCGGTGTAGCGCTCGGCACGATGGTCGCAAACCTCTCCGCCCACAAACGAGGCTGGGACGACCGCTGGGAGGAATTCTCGGATTGGGCCGATCGTGGCAAAGCCTATCAAGACGAACTCATCCGTTTGGTCGACGAGGACACCGCGGCCTTCAATCGGGTTATGGCAGCCTTCGGCCTCCCACAAGCCAAC
>JAHEJB010000190.1 GCA_024639085.1 Rubricoccaceae bacterium
CGCCGTTCATCAGAATATCCGAGAGATCCCCTAGTTCTTCCGCCAATGTGGATTCCCCCTGCCCAACCGTCAGTAGAGTTTTATGGAGAACCACCGCATCCGACAACTTCGCCAACCGCGGCAGCACATGCTCCCGCATGATCGCCTTCATTTCATAAGGCACGCCCGGCAGCACAACGAGGCGATGGGTCTGATTGTTGATCGTTCGCTCAGCCCAGAGGCCCGGAGCCGTGCCCCTAGGATTGAGCAACGGATCGAATCCCTCCGGGACTTCCGCGAGCCTTCGGTTTGATGCAGGTAGGATTCGTTTGCGCTCGGCGAAGACTCGCTCAACCTGTTCCATCACATCGGGGCGATAGACAAGCGGTACGTCGAAACTCTGGGCAACGGCCTCTCGGGTTATGTCGTCGTGGGTAGGGCCGAGGCCGCCGGTTACGATTAGAAGGTTGCTCGATTCAAAGCCACGTTCAATCGCACATCGGATTGCCTGAACATCGTCGCCAACGGTTTCCATCCGCTCAACATCTACACCAACCAACCCCAATTGCTCGCCAAGCCACGCTGCGTTTGAGTTCACGATTTGCCCGATCAGGATCTCATCGCCCACCGTGAGAATCGTTGCTTTCATCGACCGCCTGCCCACCCTTCCGGGTTTTTCCTCCATGCTCTCAGTGTTTCGACGTCACTCTCATTTAGACGCCTCATGTCAGCCGCAGACTTTATGAGCGCATCGTAGTCGGTTAGCGTGTGAAGCGGCACGCCATCTTTCTCAAAAGCCAGAACAGCCCTTTCGAACCCATAGGTGTAGATAGCGACGACTGCCAGGACTTCGCCGCCAGCATCGCGAATGGCTTCAACCGCTGCAAGCGAGGAGCCACCAGTCGAAATCGTGTCCTCAACAAGGATGACCTTGCTTACCTCCTTCAGTGTGCCTTCAATCAGGTTTTCGCGACCGTGGCCTTTTGCATTAGAGCGCACATAGAACATTGGAAGTCGCATCCGTTCAGCCAACCACGCGGCGTGGGGAATTCCCGCGGTTGCCGTCCCGGCGACGACATCAGGCGCGTAGCCCTGCTGTTGGATCAGCGATTGAAATCCATCCGTAATCCGCCGCCGGACAGCGACATCTCCCATCGTGAGGCGGTTATCGCAGTAGATTGGCGCCTTCATCCCCGACGCCCACGTAAATGGGTTATTCGGACGAAGGATCACGGCTCCCAGCATAAGTAGATCCTGCGCAACCTGCTCGCGAGTCGGCGAATTAGCAATCACACTGCTTCCTCTCTGTTCACAAAATACAGCGCTCCCGTGTAAACCGTGGCGATTGAGGTCAGAATCAGGAAAACGAGGGCGAAAGGGCTCTCCAGAATCCGGAAGATGAATGCGCCGAAGTCTCCGGGAAAACCCTCAAGAATTCGCCCGTGCGCCAAGACTAGAAAGACCTGAATCGTGATAAGAAATGTGAGCTGCCAAGCCGTTTTCCACTTCGCGGCTGTTAACGTTTTTAGCGGGCGGTTTTGCTTCTCGTAGTAGGTTCGGAGTCCCGTCACGGCGAGATCCCGGGTGGCAATCAAACCAATTGCCAGCCACGGTAGCCAAGCTCCCAATGGCTCAGCCATTGCCTGTCCAACAGGAGCAAGGAACGGAATTAGGATGAATGCACCTAGAACGAGCACTTTGTCGGCTAGTGGATCGAGAAACTGACCAATGCGCGAGCCCACACCATATTGTCGCGCCAGTTTGCCATCCCAGTAATCGCTGATCGCCGCGAGGATAAACAGAAGTGTACCGGTAAACTGCCCCCAGAACGTCCCCGTTGCGAGGCCCCACAGTGCCAGTGGCGTAACCAGAATCCGGCCGATGGTGAGGGCGTTTGGGACGTGCTTCATGTGGGGTGAAGATGCCCAATTGGGCTGAGAGGCTATGCAATATACCGCGTTGCAAGGGGCAGTTCTCAGGCTGAGGACAAGCTGTCTTCTGCCATTCTGGCCGACCGAGTCGCATGGCACGGTGCTTGTTTTCCCAACCTACAGCCGGGACACTCTGCCTAGACGGCAGACACCTCTACCATTCCGGCATCCCCCATTTCCGTACTCAACCAACTGAAATACAGATCCTCGCATGGGCAAGATCATCGGCATCGACCTCGGCACCACGAACTCCGTTGTGTCAGTGATGGAGGGCGACGAGCCCACTGTCATCCCGAACGCGGAAGGCGGTCGCACGACCCCCTCCGTTGTCGCATTTAAGAAAGACGGCGAACGTCTGGTTGGCGCGCCAGCCAAGCGTCAGGCCATCACGAATCCGCAGAACACCATTTTCTCGGTTAAGCGCTTTATGGGGCGTAAGCACGCTGAGGTGACGGAAGAAATGAAGACGGTCCCATATACCGTCGAAGAAGGTGATGGCGGCACCGCGCGCATCAAAATTGAGGAACGGCTCTACACACCGCAAGAGATTTCCGCGATGGTGCTCCAGAAGCTGAAGTCAACCGCTGAGGACTACCTCGGCGAAAAGGTGACAGAAGCTGTGATTACCGTTCCGGCGTACTTCAACGACGCGCAGCGCAAAGCCACGAAAGAGGCCGGGCAGATCGCCGGTCTCGATGTGAAGCGTATCCTGAATGAGCCCACGGCCGCGGCCCTGGCGTACGGTCTCGATAAAAAGAAGCAGGATGAAATCGTCGCGGTGTTCGACCTTGGCGGCGGTACGTATGACATCTCCATCCTTGAATTAGGTGACGGCGTCTTTGAAGTGAAGTCGACCCACGGCGACACACACCTTGGCGGTGATGACTTCGATCAGCGCCTAATCAATTTCATCGCGGATGAATTCAAGAAGAGTGACGGCATCGACCTTCGTGAGGATCCGATGGCCCTTCAGCGCCTCAAGGAGGCTGCTGAGAAGGCAAAAATGGAATTGTCATCGTCCGCTCAGACGACGGTCAACCTGCCGTTTATCACAGCTACCCAGGAAGGCCCGCGCCACCTCAATCTCGACGTAACACGCGCGAAGTTCGAGCAACTCGTGGACGACCTGATCCAGCGGACGATTCCGCCGATGGAGAAAGCACTGGCCGACGCCGGGCTTTCGAAGGACCAGATTGACGAGGTCATTCTTGTCGGTGGTTCCACGCGCATCCCGAAGGTGCAGGAAGAGGCTGAGAAATTCTTCGGCAAGAAAGTGAACAAGAGCGTCAACCCGGATGAAGTGGTCGCCGTTGGCGCTGCCATCCAGGGCGGCGTCCTTTCGGGCGATGTCAAGGATGTTCTGCTGCTCGACGTGACGCCGCTGAACCTGGGCATCGAAACGCTGGGTGGCGTGATGTCGTCGCTGATCGAAGCAAACACGACGATCCCGACTCGCAAGAGCGAAGTCTATTCAACGGCATCGGACAACCAGCCGTCAGTGGAAATCCACGTGCTTCAGGGCGACCGCTCGATGGCGCTGGATAACCGCACGATTGGCCGCTTTCACCTCGATGGCATCCCTCCCTCCCCCCGCGGTATGCCGCAGATTGAGGTGACATTCGACATCGACGCGGACGGCATTCTGTCTGTTTCGGCGAAGGACAAGGCCACCGGTAAGGAGCAGTCGATCCGGATTGAAGCCTCCTCTGGTCTCACAGATGCTGAGATTGAGAAGATGCGCCAGTCGGCTCGCGAGCACGCGTCAGAAGACAAGCAGCGCCGCGACGAAGTCGACAAGCTCAACACGGCAGATTCGCTCATCTTCGCTTCAGAAAAGAATTTGGCGGATTACGGCGACAAGATTCCTGAAGAGAAGAAATCCAAGATCGAGGCTGCGCTTGAGCGCCT
>JAHEJB010000191.1 GCA_024639085.1 Rubricoccaceae bacterium
CTCGTTCTTCTTCGCACAACTTGCGCTGAACGCCTTATGGAGTTGGCTCTTCTTTGCCTGGCATCTCGGCGCGCTGGCATTTGCCGAAATCCTGTTGCTCTGGGTCCTGATTCTTACCACTCTCGTCTATTTCTGGCGCGTGCGTCCGCTCGCCGGCGCGCTTCTCATACCCTACTTGTTGTGGGTCAGCTTCGCTTCCGTACTCAATTTCTCAGTATGGCAGCTCAATACCCAGATTCTGGGATAGCGGGGTGCTGCCCGTCGGCCAGGACCGAAGGACTTTTTCCGGCCGCACATATCCAGCACTCCACTGGCAGACGCCGTGGCGCAGATCAATGAGGATCGTCTGACCCCGCTGGAGCGCGACGATTTTAGGGAGTTACAAGAGTTGGCGGAGGATGGTGGAATAGTGCTTCGGCTTTGAATCGTAGTCGCGGCGCCCCCGAAGCAGGGTTCTGGAAAATCGATCAGTTGTATTGCAGGCGAGTGCGAACCAAGGCTCCCGTATTTTGCTCGTTACTTCTCAACAACCACGGAAAGCACTTGAAGATGCACGTGCAGCCAGGGCAACCCCGATGGGCAAGGCCCCTGACTCAGTTGCTGCTGGGACTTGTCGTCCTGCTCGCCTCGGCGTGCACGTACGCCCTGGAAGAGCAGCGGGTCGTGATCGAGCAGGTCGTACGAGTTGGCGAGTCGTATCACGGCCTCGTCACGGTGCGCTATGAGCGATTCCAACGGCCCACAGGGCTGGCAGCGTTCCCCGACGGCGGGAAGGTCCGAGTCCACGAACAGGTTGCAACGTTGTACCTCATCGACGCTTTTAGTCGCTCGTTTTCACTCCTCACAAGCCAGCCTGCACCAGACAGCCTCTGGGAGTCGTTCGGGGCACAGGTCGCGGGCCTCGACGCTGATTCCGTAGCCTATTTTCGCATGACGGGTTGTCCCAGAAATGGCGAGTGCTACCCCCCACTTCAGAATATTAGAATCTTACGAGTGACTATGAACGGCCAGGTCCAGGCCTCGGAAAGGGTCCCGGACAACGCAACGCTGCCCGGTGTAATGCTTGCTCGGCGCCCAGGCGAAGATCGTTTCGTCCGTTTCAGCACGGACGGCAATGTGGTGACAGCACGATTCGAAGAGGGAGGGCCCTTTGAACCTTTGTTCGTAGTGCAGAATGATGGTTCGTTGGCAGTCGTCGGTGACTAGCTAACAAACGATGACTGATTGGTGCCTCGGGTGCGTCGTAGCAGCGATGGCCCCGAAGTAGAGACGGCCGAAGATCGGTTTGCCTTTGTGTTGTGAGTCAAAACCCTCGCTCCAGTACTTTGCTTCTTACATCTCTTTGAATCAGATCCGCACAGCCATGATTCTCAAGAATTCAGTACTCGCCTCTTTTCTGTTCGTTTTCCTTGTCGGAACGTCGATTTGCAGAGGACAAGACTATCCGCTGCCCACCGAATGGAGCACGCATTACGTCTGGTTCTTGAATGCCAACCCGGATTATGTACGCGGATCAGATGAGGTAGAAAGCACTCTAACCGCCGCACATATTCAGTACCAGTTGGGTCTGAATGCGGATGGAAAGGCCATAGCAGCGGGAGGATTCGCCCCTGTATCCGGCGATAAAGCGGTGGGCCTCACAATACTTCGAGCCGAATCGTTGGCTGAAGCACAAGCCCTCGCAGATGCTGATCCGGCCGTGCAGGCGGGGCGATTGTTGGCCCTTGTTCGGGAATGGTGGGTCCCGACGGACCAGTTGCATTGAATCGCCCAAGTTGCTGCGATTCCTGAAGGACCGGCAAGTAGGCGCTTAGCGTCGTCGATGCCGGGCAAACTCAACTCGAAGATCCATGCGCGCCTTGGTTGAGGGCTGAATAAGAAGGAATGGCCTTTCCCAGCGCACACTCAAATTGGCCTTTTTCGGAGCGAACTCGACATCGTCGAGATACCTGGCCATGTGGTCGACGAGCACGTCATTGATGGGGCGCTGGGGCTCTTCCCCGCCCGCGGCAGCTTACAAGCCCTCGACTGAGGGTCGAGCATCTTCATGGCCAGTCGTCTGCGGTAAGTTGACAAACACATCTCCGGCGCCCCTGCCCGGCCATGACCCACCCAGCCTCTGCTCACTTCTTCTCTGATCTTCCTGTCCAGCGGTTGACGCTGAGCCAGTTATTCGGAGACACGTCGTGTTTTTCATCGGTTCCAGGGGACTGGCACGTGATCGTTACGGATATAGAGAACTCAACGGCGGCTGTCGACGCAGGGCGCCATGATGACGTCAACCTCATCGCGACCGGCAGCATCATCGCGACGCTCAATATCGCCCACCGGTCCGACCTCCTTATCCCCTTCTTTTTTGGCGGCGATGGGGCGACCCTGATCGTACCTCCTGCACTGCTGGAATCCGCCCTCGCCTCCCTGGCCGCACATCGGAACAATACACGTAACAACTTCGGGCTTGAGCTTCGCGTAGGCTCCGTTCCCGTCAAGGATCTTTATTCAGCGGGACACGAATTGGGCATCAGTCGACTCTTCCTCTCGGAGCATTTCGCGATTCCCGTGGTGCTGGGACATGGACTGGCAGAGGCCGAACGCATCATCAAAGGGATTGATGGACCCGACGAACTAATCCCCAGCGACGCGCTCGAACTTCAAGGCATGGAGTGCCGTTGGGACCGCATAGAGCCGGCGAACACATCGCATGAGGTCGTCAGCCTTCTCGTTGTTTCGCTGGCGGAGAAAAACCAGGCGCCTGCCTTTAAACGCGTGATTGATCATATTGATCGGATTTACGGATCCGAGGAGTCAAGAAATCCGGTCTCCGTGCCTCGGCTCCGACTCAACGGCACCTTTGCCAAGCTAAGGACGGAAATAAAAGCGAGGACAGGCCGAATTGACCCCTGGGATCTTATCCGCGCCTGGCTCGCGACTCGCATCGGAGGTCGCTATTTCATGCGCAGTGCGAGTGGCAAGCGCTACCTCGCACAGCTGGTTGATCTAACGGACACGCTTGTCATTGACGGGCGCATCAATACCGTCATTGCCGGCACCGCGGAACAGCGCGAACGACTGGAGGCTGGACTTCAGGATCTGGAAGAAGAAGGCTTGATTTTTTATGGGCTTGCTGTTGGCCGCGAATCCGTAATGTCATGCTATGTAAGCGACCGGACGGACAAGCATATTCACTTTGTAGACGGGGCCGATGGGGGTTACACCTTGGCGGCTGGAGTGCTAAAACGAAAACTCCGACTATATGCCGCACAGGATTCAGCGGGCGGGGCGTGATTGATTCCTGGCATCGCGCATGCCAAGACTAAACGACCGTCACCGCATCCACCTTCCGAAAAATCCCTCGCAACACCCGTTCGCCGTATTCTTCGGCCTCTTCTGTAACGCCAGCCTGTGCGAACTCGGCGTGGTTCATTAGGCGGTCGAGGGCCTGCCGTGTGGCTTCTTCGCCTACGGTTTGCTCCCGTATGGCAACGTAGATCCAGCCGCCTGTCCTGAGGACACGGCGCGTTTCTTCTAGCGCATCCATTAACTCTGCGGCGTCGGCCACATTGTCGTAGGCGCTGTGGGCTACGATCCAGTCGAAGAACTCGTCGGGATAGCCCAGCGCCGTAGGCTTGGCAGGCGTGATCCGGCGCTTGACCTCTTCTCTTCCCCAGATCTCAAGCACACGATCCCGCGCTGGTTCCACGTCGTTGCTGTCGCACGCGTAGAGATCAAAACCAAGCTGGGCGAGTGCTACCGTGTGGCGGCCGTCTCCGCATTCGAGATCGAGAACGCGGTTCGTCGT
>JAHEJB010000192.1 GCA_024639085.1 Rubricoccaceae bacterium
CTATAGGCTTCGTGCGTAACGCCTCGAGCCCTCCTTCGCGATACTTGGATATCCATTCGTACACACAAGAACGATGAAAACCCAAACCCTTCGCCACTACCTCCGGGCTCTCACCCGCCTCAATCTGCCGCACCGCACGCATGCGTATCTGCTCTCGTGTCTTGTGATCCAGACGCCTGCCATCAAACTCTTTCATGGCAGACTATTCTACACTATGTCGGGTGTATTATGTGCTGCTTAGTATGTCGTCGTATCTGGATTATTACCATCCGTGGCGAACACACCAGTCCTTGGATCGCGACGCGCCGGACGGTCGTCCCGTACGAGCGGCGAAACCCTGCAACGTAGTTGAATTCCCGGCCGTCCACGGCCTTCACCATGTCTATCTTCCGAAGGCTGCATGAATATTCGGGACCGACAGGTGACACGATCGTGTGGTGGTTTTATCAAACAATCGTCATCCCACCCGGCATCATCCCAAGCGATGGAGTGATGTCAATTACCGTCGATGACCCGGCCGTTCCTTCCTACACCGTTGGCGTGAATTCGCCGTCCAATTTTGCAGGTGAGACGGGAACGATCGGCGGAACCCCAGCCGAAGTTCCGATGTCCTCATCTCTCGGACTCGTAGGAATAGCGGCGGTCAGTGCAGTACTCGGTTTGATCGCGTTGCGGCGACGACACTAGCCGGAGCACCTTACTAGCCGGTTCCCCAATGCTGCGCAGGAAATACACCATGCCTGCGCGTTCCGTATGCCATCGAATCAACCGAGAATCGGCTGGAATCGCTCCTCCACTTCCCGGATAATCGAACGCTGTGGATTCCCCGGCTCCCCGATTGTCGCTGATCGTACCCGTATACAACGAGGCGACTCGCTTGCGCGCGTCCCTGCGCGAGATGGGCGCATACCTCGAACGGCTTCCCTACGGATGCGAGATCGTGATCTCCGACGATGGGAGCACGGATAACACGCTTGCGATTGCAGAAGACGTCGCCACCTCGCAGAGCGTTCCGGTTCGTCTGCTTCGCTACGGAGCGAATCACGGCAAGGGCTATGCGCTGAAGGTCGGGTTCGCCGCCGCACGTGGGGAGCAACTCGTCTTCACCGATTGCGACCTTTCGACCCCCCTCGCTGAGATGGAGAAGTTCTTGACGCAACTCGACGCCGGAAGCGACTTTGTGATCGGCTCGCGAAAGCGAGAGGGAGCCGACATAACGAAGCACCAGCCTCGTCTCCGGGAGAACCTCGGCAAGGTCTTCACCTGGATCGTGCGTAATACCATCGCCGACGTGACCGACGTGACGTGTGGCTTCAAGGCCTACCAGCGAGAAGTCGGGAAGGATCTCTTCTCACGACTGCGTGTGTACGACTGGAGCTTTGATGCTGAACTTCTTCTGATCGCTCGCCGGGCCGGGTACCAACACGTCGAGGTTCCCGTTCGTTGGGAGGACCAGGCGGGCACAAAGGTGAATCTTCTGCGAGATATCGTGATGTCATTGATCGGGATTGTGCGCATCCGCATGAACCACGCCCTGGGTCGCTACGACACCACGATGGATCTCGGCGAATACACGGAAAAGATGTGCGACGGACCCCATTCCGTTGCCACGCCCGGCGTTGTCAAATGAGCGACATCGATCCGGTCGATCCCGTCCATCAACAACGCGACTTCTACACTACGCGCGAGCACGGTCATCTGCAAGTCCGTGAGGACGACTACTACTCCGCGAAGCTCACCAGGCGTCTCGTCGAACACATGGGGATTCCTCCTGAGGCCCGGGTGCTGGAAGTCGGCGCCGGATTCGGTCGCTTTACCTTTCATCTTCTCGAGCACTGCGCTTCGGTCGTCGCGCTTGACTTGACGCCCTCGGCCCTCGCAACGCTCGACGCGACCCGGGTTGAACGAGGCATTGGAACCGATCGCTGCGAGACGATGTGTGCAGATCTGAACGCCCTCGACCTAAGTGCTTTCGATCAATCCTTCGATTACATCATCGGCTTCTTTCTATTGCATCATCTACCTGACTTCGCCTATTCGATTTCGGTGCTCTCGGATTTGCTCGTCCCAAAGGGGCGGATCGGCTTTCTCGAGCCGAACCGTCTCAATCCACTCTTTCTCGCCCAGGTGACCGTGTGTGCCGATATGACCTGGAAGGAGGAGAAGGGCATGTTTTCGCTAAGCCGTAGCGGCGTTGAGTCAGCGTATCGCGATGCGGGACTCACGGGCGTGCAGACCGATACCGCGGGTTTCTTTCCGCCGCAGGTACTCAACGCGATTCCGGCGACGCGCAAGCTCGAGGCGCGACTCGAAGGACTTGGGCTGATTCATTGGATTCTTCCGTTCTTGCTCATGAGTGCGAGCGCTCCTGCGGCAACAGGGAGTCAAACTTGAACGACGAGGAGTTTCGACTTCTCGACGAGATCGAGGAGAGTCATTGGTGGTTCGTGGGCAAGCGCATGATCTTGCGCGCGCTGTTCGATGGCTATCCGAAGGGCCTGCGGATGTTGGATCTCGGCTGTGGTACCGGCGGCATCTTGCGCGACTGGATGGGGGACAACAGCTGTGCGGGCGTCGACCGTTCCGAACTCGCGCTGAAGATTTGCAAGAAGAACGGCTTCGACGCCCTGGTGCGCGGTGACCTGACCCAGTTGCCATTTGCGCCCGATTCGTTCGACGTCGTGATGCTCATGGATGTGATCGAGCATCTACCCGACGATGTGGCTTTCTTGCGGGACGTAAGCGAAGTCTGTGCAAAGGGCGGGCGAGTCGTGATCGCGGTTCCGGCATTTCAATTGCTCTGGAGTCAGCACGACGTCACATTCGAACATCACCGCCGCTACAGCGCCGCGCAACTCGAACAGGTTGCCCGTGCCGCCGGACTCGAACCTGAGCGCACAACATTCACAAACTCTTTGCTCTTTCCCGTCGCCCTGGTTTGGCGATTGGTTTCCTATCGTCTGGGCGCGGGTCGCTTTGCGCCCAAGCACGACTTCTGGCCGATCCCGGGTTGGCTCAACTCGTCGTTGACCCAGATCTACAAGATCGAAGCGTGGTTGCTGCGTCGATACAATCTGCCCGTTGGCGTTTCTGTCGTCTGCATTGCGCGCCGACCCTAGCGCGGCACTTTCCGCATACTGTGGGTCTCGGATTCGCAATCACGCGGCCATTGGCAACTGCACGAGTCCGCGACAATGGGATTCCCAGCGAAACTCGTCAAGATTAGCTCGATGTTTCCCGGACTCGCCACTGGCTTCAGCCGGGGTCTCGGTTCTAATGGAATGGACTCACTCGTTGGAAGAGGCATCATAAGTGCCGGGATGGAGCATCCATCCGAAAGTGTAAAACACAATCCAACGAGGAGTCCGATATGAACATTGGCGTATTAGGTGTCGATTTGGCAAAGAGTCTATTTCAGTTACATGGTGTAAACGATACAGGGAAGGTGGTGATGCGGCGGAAAGTCACGCGTGCGAAATTGCGTGAGACCGTGATGCAACTTGAACCCTGTCTGATTGCAATGGAGGCCTGCAGTAGTGCGCACTACTGGGCACGTGCATTTGAGGAAGTGGGGCATGAGGTGCGTTTGATCAGCCCCCAGTTTGTGAAACCGTATGTGAAGTCGAATAAGAACGATGCGGCGGATGCCGAAGCAATCTGCGAGGCAGCGAGCCGTCCGACCATGCGTTTTGTTCCCATCAAGCAGATGGAACAACAGGACATTCAATCTTTACATCGAGCGCGTTCGTTGTTGGTCAAGCAACGCCCCGCAGTGGCGAATCAGATCCGAGG
>JAHEJB010000193.1 GCA_024639085.1 Rubricoccaceae bacterium
TCCCATCAATGTCGTCCAACCGCCGCAGACCATTCAACAGCGTACGATTCAGCCGACGAGAGTAAGAATAGACGACGTCCCGCCCGTGCCGGTCGACCGTGAAGCGGAGCTTATCAAGAGAATCCTTCCTTCACTTCCAATCCCCACAGGCGTCACGGCAACAACTCTTCCAGAACCTCCTGATCCGCCGTCCCAGGATCCGCCGGTAGCTGACCCTGAGCCAGCGTACGTCGAGCCGCCGTTTCTTCCCTACGCTGAGGTCATGCCCGAGCTCATCGGAGGGCTCTCGGCGTTGGAAGCATCCATCACGTACCCTGAATTTGCACAACGCGTTGGTATCGAAGGACGGGTAATACTTCAGTTTATTGTCAACACAGACGGCACGGTAAGCGATGTTGAAGTCACACGCGGTATTGGCGGCGGATGCGACGAAGAAGCCGTTGAGGCTATTAAAAACGCAGGTTTTACGCCGGGCCGCCAGAGCGGCAGGCCGGTCCGCGTACGATTTGCACTGCCCGTAACGTTCAGGCTGAGTTAGCGGCCGCCGACGCTCTCAACTAAACTCGTTTTCTCACCAACGAGCCGATCAACAGAAAAACGCGATGGGACGTGACGCAATGCGCTCCGTTCCATACATTACGAATCCGCGCCTTTCCCCGGCCCGACTAACCCTACCTAACATGGCTGTACGCAAGACCGACAAAGCCGACATTCGTAGCCGCTACCCGCTCTACGTACAGATCGGCCTCGCGCTCTCCATCCTGCTCATCATTGCGGCGTTCAGAGTTCCTCTGATGCCTACGGACGACTTCGAGATCATTGATCAAGATCAGGAGATTATTGAAGTAGAGGAAATCGAGCAGACTCAACAGCTCGAGAAGCCACCTCCGCCTCCGGCCCCTCCTCCACCGGAAGAAGTGCCGGACGAGGAGATCATTGAAGAGCAGGTGATTGACATCAGCCAGGACATCGACCTGAGCGAAACGCCTCCGGCTCCTCCACCTCCTCCACCTCCTCCACCGGAGAACAATGCGCCACCACCACCTCCTCCACCTCCACCAGAGCCGGAAATCTTTGAGGTTGTAGAGCAGATGCCCGTTCTTCAAGGTGGACTTGAAGCTCTTCAGCGAGCGATTCAGTACCCTGAGATGGCTCGACGCTCCGGCATCGAAGGCCGCGTGTTTGTCCAGTTCGTCGTGGATGAGCAGGGCCGTCCTTCTGAGGTTCGCGCCGTTCGCGGAATCGGCGGTGGCTGCGACGAAGCTGCTGTAGCTGCTGTGCGCAACGCGCGCTTTACTCCAGGTCTACAGCGCGGTCGTCCCGTTAAGGTTCGCATGTCGCTTCCTGTGACCTTCCGTCTTAACTGAGGCACTCGTTCTGCGGACGAACAGTTCTGCCCCGGTTGCTCGCTTGAGTGGCCGGGGTTGTTCTTTGATGTCTATCTAGCGCCTGATCCGACGTACGTCGCCGTCTTCTTCTCCCACTAACACATCCGTTGCCATCCCGATGAACAGGCCGTGATCGAGCACGCCGGGAATCTGCGAGATGGCGGATGAAAGCTCGGCCGGGTTTTGGATGCCGTTGAATCGGGCATCAACAATCCAGAAGCCCTGATCGCTTACGACGGGGCCGTCTTTGCTTCTTCCCATTCGGAGTACCGGCTCGCTGCCGAGTTCTCGAAGTGCTTTTGAAACGGACGCGTCGGCCATTGGCAGCACTTCAACGGGCACAGGCATCTTCGTGCCTAGCTGCGCCACCTCTTTAGAAGGATCGATAAGTACTACGAAACGAGTGGCTAACGACGCCACAATCTTCTCGCGTGTGTGAGCGGCTCCCCGTCCTTTGATCAGGTTCAGTGCTGGGTCCACTTCATCTGCCCCGTCGATGGCGAGATCGAGCGAGAGCGAAGGATTCGATCGAGCCAAGTCGTCCAACGTCGTAATAGGGACACCGTATTCGCGGGCAAGGCGTTCAGCGGCAAAGGATGTGGGGACGCCAACCACATTCAAGTTCTCCTCGCTAACTCTCCGTCCGATGGCTTCAATCGCAAACGCCGTCGTTGAGCCTGTCCCCAAACCAAGCCGCATGCCCTCGGTTACGAGTTCCGCGGCAGCTTCTCCGACTGCCCGTTTGGCGTTCTCCGTGTTCTGCGGTTGCTTTTCAGTCACGCTGTTGCTCGGGCGGGTTTGGTACAAGAAACCACTAACCACTAGCTACTAACAACCACCACGGCAGCTATTCGTAACCCAACGCGTCGATGGGCCGAAGACGAGCTGCTTTATAGGCTGGATACACACCAAAGACAAGAGCGATGGCCGTAACGCCGAAGACGCCAATAAACGCCCAGAGCCAGGGGAACGACGGTGAAATGTTCAGCGTGAGGGCGAGAACATTGCCGCCAATTCCGCCAAGCAGAATTCCTAGAAGGCCGCCGATTTGGCAAAGAAAAACTGCCTCAACGAGAAATTGTGTAAGGATGGCACGCCGCGTAGCACCCAGTGCTTTGCGAATGCCGATCTCGCGGGTCCGCTCCGTAACACTCACCAGCATAATGTTCATAATGCCCACGCCTGCTGCCAAAAGCGCAATCAAACCAATGCCCGCGCCGCCCATCGTGAGCACGCTTGTGAAGGCCTCGAAGGGTCCCGTGAGCGCGTCGTTTGTATTAATCTCGAAGTTGTTCTCTTCTTCAGGACGAACGCTTCGAATGGATCGAAGAAGCCCCGTCACCTCGTCAATCGTAGCCGTAAGTAGCTCCGGGCTAGGTGCCCGGACATCGTAGGCAATGTTTCGATCCGCATCGCCATAGGCTGCGAACATCCTCGTAATGGGTGCCCAAACGATTTCGTCTTGGCTACCGCCCAGAAAGGATCCTTTTTCTTCCATCACGCCCACCACGCGATAGCGGCGACCGTCCACACGGACTTCCTTGCCGACGGCCTGCACGTTATCGAAAAGTCGGTCCGCGATAATAGATCCGAGTACGATAACCGGCCTCGCATAGCGGATATCATCTTCGGTAAGAAAGCGGCCCTCCGCAACGTCGAATCCGTTATTTACTGGCCAGTCTGCCCCCACGCCTCGAAGAGCAATACTTGGGTTTGTTTCTTCACTTCCGTGAACCACTTTCGTCATTGCGAAGGTTCCATCTGGGCTAATCGAAGCTGCCAGCCGTGCTCTTCCGCGCAGCGTCAGAAGGTCCTCATACGTCAAGTTTGGGCGATTGCGTTGGCTCTCATCATCAGGACCCATTTGAAAATTTGGACTCTTGGAGACGTAAAAGGAATTCGACCCCATGCCTCTGAACGACTCCGTGAAATAGAGGTCGATGACATCCACGGCCGTAACTGCGGCGATAACCGAGAACACCCCAATAATCATCCCGAGCAATGTCAGAAACGAGCGCAGTTTGTTTCCGCGCAGCGTTTCATAGGCCATTTTCAGGGATTCGGAGATGTTCATGTCTATTCGTATCGCAAGGCTTCAATGGGGTGTGCAGTCGCCGCAGACCAGGCCGGAATGAAACCGAACAACACACCGACGCCGACACAGATTGAGAAGGCGAGCAACACCGTTCCAAACGAGAGGACGGCGGTAAACACCTGATTGATCAGAACAGTGACGACCGCGGACAGGCCAATTCCAATAATCCCACCAATCATACAAACCACAACAGCCTCTACAAGAAACTGGGCGAGAATGGCACGGCGCGTGGCACCGAGTGCTTTGCGAACGCCAATCTCGCGCGTGCGCTCCTTGACGCTGACAAACATGA
>JAHEJB010000066.1 GCA_024639085.1 Rubricoccaceae bacterium
GAGTGCGAAACGAACGCTCGAGCTTGGCGGGGGCGAGCTCATGCATGGCAAAGATGAAGATGGGAAGAGTCAATGGGCGGTGCTGCTCGATCCGAATGGGGCCGCGTTCGGGATCATCCCAGTCGTTCCTGCGGAGGCAGTCCCCCCTGCTGAGCAGGCCGCGGTGCGTGCGGGTCGCATTTCCTGGCTCGATCTGACGGTCCCCGACGCCTCGGCCACCCGCGACTTTTATCGAGAGGTCATCGGCTGGTCGGTGCAAGACGTCAAGATGAAGGACGGGAGCGAACGCTACGCAGACTACAACATGTGCGCCGATGATGGAAACCCGGCAGCGGGAGTCTGTCATGCGCGCGGCGTGAACGTGGGTCTGCCGCCCATCTGGCTGATTTACCTACCCGTTGGCGATCTTGCCGAAAGTCTTCGTCGCGTAGAGGAGGAAGGCGGTAAAATCATAAAGGCGTCGCGAGGGAACGATGGGGAGTACACATCTGCAGTTATTCAGGATCTCGTGGGGGCGTACATGGCGCTTGGGCCGGGATGAGAATGTGAAGCGGTATGGCAAGCATTTGAATCAGTTACAGGCGTATTAGGAGCGTGCAATCGCAACCACGTAAACACAACACATCGGAGGATCATATGAAGCGAGTTACTGGAATTGGCGGCATCTTTTTCAAGGCGAAGGATGCGCCTGCGATGCAGGCCTGGTACAAGCGTCATCTCGGCATTGATGTTCAGGAGTGGGGCGGAGCCGCGTTCTCGTGGACCGACTCGGACGGCAACCCCACTGGGGGATCGACCATCTGGTCCATCGGGCCGGAGGAAGGCGACCAGTTTGCGCCAAGCCATGCCTCATTCATGATCAACTACCGCGTTGAAGACCTTCACGCTGTGGTTGCGGCGCTAAAAGAGGAAGGCTGCAATGTCCTCGACAAGATTGATGATTCTGAGTATGGCAAGTTCGGCTGGGTCATCGATCCTGAGGGAAACAAGGTCGAGCTGTGGCAACCACCTACCGGGCAATGAAGCAGCGTCGTTGGTACGCTCTTTCACTTCTGCGACTGGCTCGCAAAGCCGTGCTCGCGTCTTTCGTCGTGGGGCTCGGTCTGTGCGAGACGCGTGCGCAATCGCTTGAATGGTCCGCCGCTGGGCTGATGTTGCTCGACACGGAATTTTCTGATGGCGCCGAGGTAGGCCCGGGGCTGTCTGCAACAGTCACCTTAGTCCCGACCCGCTTGGTGTCCTACTTCGCGCTGGCGTCTGTCGCTCGGACCGACTTCCCGGTCGGATTAGATGAGTTGCACCGCAACTTCGGGGCTGCGGCCGTAGGCGTCCGTCTTGCTCCGCCAACCGAAGGTCCCCGCCTCGGCTTCACCCTCGGCCTGGGGGTCATCGCCTGGGATGACGTCTCCGAGACTGACGCCGGCTTTCGGAGTAGTGCGAATGCAGAAGAGATGATCGTGCCCGGTGTCGAGTTGAGCATACCGGTTGGATCCTCCTGGAGGATGACCGTGGCGGCGCGCGATCAGATGTCGGGATGGTGGTACGCCGTTTTCGACCCTTCCGAGTATGGGCTCAGTCACCGGATCATTTTCTCTGTCGGGCTCGGCTCGGGATGAGGGGATGTGTTTGCGAATGCTGTGGGGATGAAGTTGGTGGGTTGAGGAACCCCGCGGTACATTTATCAGCCCAATCTGCACTTATTCTGATTGGGACTCACTTCCTGATAACACTCACTTTCTTCATGATAATACCGGTTTGGGCTGTATAATGAGGGGTTATGCCCCCTCCCAAACCACGAGCGAGCAACATGCGACAATCCCAGACCACAACGGCGCACATAAGGCCGATGGCTATGCCAAAAACACGGCGGTGGATCTACGTCGCCCTTGCTCTGAGCATGAGCGTTACTGCGTATTGGGGGTTCGCTTATACTTATTTCCTACCTGTCTTCGCTGGCACCTACCCGGATGTCTCACCTGTGGTTCACATCCACGGCTGGTCGTTCTTCCTCTGGTTTCTGCTCTTGCCGGTGCAGCCTATCCTGATGGCGACGGGTCGGCGGCGCACGCACATGACGCTCGGTGCCGCGAGCGTGGCTTTGGCCGCTGTCATGGTGTTCACCGGAATCCTAGTTGCGTCGGTTCGCATCGAGCAGGGGTTGTCCGCGACCGATCCCGACGTGTTCACCATGTTCTGGAAGGTCTTCGGCCAGCTCATTATGTATAACATGGTCCTGTTCGTGGGATTCTACGGAACAGCGATTGCGCGGCGTGCCCAGCCTGACCTGCATAAGCGGATGATGGTCCTGGCCAGTGCCTGTGTGCTTCCGGCGGCCATCTTCAGAATTATCGTCGGCCTGGGTGGCTATAACTGGCTCGAGACGCCCGGATGGGTAATGCCGGCTTGTATGCTTCTCCCCTCGGTGTTTATCGTTGCTGCCATGGCGCACGATCGTATCGCTCGTGGAGCCGTCCATGGTGCGTACAAGATCGGCCTTGCCGCCCTGCTTCTTCTCTACGGCTTTGGAATTGTCACGGCTGGAACGCCTGTGGGGGATGCCGTGTCGCGAGTCATGGCCCTTTTTGCCGGGGTGTTTGGGTTCCTCTACTGAATGCGATGATACCTCTTGAGGAGCGGAGCCAGAGGCAGGCATAACCCGCGGCTGCACGCCGACGAAGGGCTCTAGCGACTTCGCATTGTCCGACCGACGGCGTATCCTGCGCTCCGAACCACCGCCAGCGGTCGTTGCCCTTCGCGGGTGAGCCGCAAACTGTTATGGGGCTAATATCGCTAGTCGTCTTAATTTACTTGCCTCATAAAAAATCAATTTACCAGGGCAGCTAAGTTAGAATAAATAATGCGTGACTATATCCCCCCCTCTCACACAGGGCTGTATTGCCTGATTTTTCCACCGCTGCTGGGAACGGGCTGTTCTTCGCTCAAGCCGATTGAACTTTCGCCGGAATACACGGCGCCTCCAGCAAACAACGAAATTTGGGATGCTGTTGACGTCACGACTACTGTGGGCTGGCATGCATTGCTTGACAATGGCCCCACGGCATTAGACTGGCGACTTATAGCAATCGAAAGCGCATCGGATAGCATCGATTTCCAGACGTTTCTTTGGTTTTTCGATACGGCAGGTGCGATGGTGCTGGATCATATCGTTCGGGCAGCGGATCGTAACGTGACTGTGCGGATTCTCGTCGATGATACGTTTCTGGTTCATGAAAGCGAACTGCTTTTGGCGCTCGCAGAGCACCCTAACATCGAGTATCGGGTTTTTAATCCGTTCAAACGTCGCTCTGGAGGGCTAGTTACACGACAACTTCTCAATCTCTCAGAATTCCGTCGGCTTGATCATCGTATGCACAACAAAGCGATGGTGGTCGATAACCGAGTTGCAATCGTAGGCGGTCGAAATATTGCGGATGAATACTTTGGCCTTAGTGACACATATAATTTTCGTGACCTTGAGCTGTTATTGGGCGGCCCAGTAGTCCGGGAGATTAGTACGGCCTTCGACAACTACTGGAACGATCAATGGTCGTTTCCCATTGAGACGCTCTCCCACAAAAAGGCATCACCGGAACAGCTCGCCGAAGCGCGGCGTGTGACTGAATTTTCGCAACATCTGCACACCGAAACATCAGTCGAAGATTTGATCACAAAATGGCGCGGGGTCATTGAGCAAGCAGATACAGGTGCGGCAATCCTCTATTGGGATGAACCGCCGAAAGGCAATCCCAAGAACCGGGAAGAGGAACCGATTCAGGTCGCGAATGAACTCGTCGCCCTTTTCGATGGTGCGGAATCTGAGATTTTGATTGCCTCGGCGTACTTGATTCCGACGCCGGACCTTGAAGGGGCCGTTAAACGAGCTCTCGATCGTGGGGTTCGCGTACGCATACTCACCAATTCAATAGGTTCTAACAATCATTTGCCCGCGCACAGCGCTTATCGAAATCACATTAAGACTTTACTTGAAAGCGGGGCGGAACTGCACGAGGTCCGCACTAATGCACGTGATCGAGATCGGTACATGCTGACGCCGGTAGGCGGCAAGAAGCTGGCTTTGCATGCAAAGGCGCTAGTTATCGACGATGACAAGGTGTTCATCGGCAGCGCCAACCTTGATCCGCGCTCACTGCGCATCAATACTGAATTGGGTTTTCTCGTCATAAGCGATCAATTCAATAAGAAGCTGCGTAAGGCACTGGAAGGCGACTTTCTCACCGCAAACGCGTGGCGTTTGGAGTTACAGGAAAACGGAAGAGTCTATTGGGTTACCGATGATCGCACTCTTGAGTCCCAGCCAGCGACATCATTTATGCAGCGCATTGAAGACTGGTTTTTCTCGCATTTGCCGATTGAAGGTGCACTCTGACTCTGGACCCAAATTTGCCCATAACCAGCACAAGCAATCGGACCCGCTTTCGGCTGGCCGCTGATGCAGATCGTTATGGCTGCTTTCCTAGATGCCGGAATGTCTGCACATCAAACCCTTTCACGTTGGCGTCCTTCCAGTAGCTCATCCCAATTCGTTTCGCTGTGGCAATGGATGGCGTGTTCTCCGGCAGAATGAATCCGACGAAGACCTCCAGTTCCGTGTTGGCGAAGAACCAATCGCGGGCGGCAGAAGCGGCCTCGGTTGCAATTCCTGTCCCCCATAACCGACTGGCGAGACGGTAGCTCATTTCTTCGACGGGTTGGCCCTCGAGCTCCTGCTCCAGAAATCCAACGTGACCGACGACTTCTTCGTCTGGGTCGTCTTTCAGGATGCCGGCCCACACGCCGGGTTTGCCTGTTGATGGCATCCGGAAGCGATTCTTTAGAAGGGCACGCGTTTCGTCCAACGACTTCACGCCAAGAAGGAAGCGCATGACCTCCGCGTCCGCCATGATATTGCGATGGTAGTCCTCGGCGTCTGCGAGCGTAAATGGTCGGAGTATGAGGCGGTCGGTCTGAAGAACATCCCCGCTCACAACGTCTCCGGGTCCACCTCTACTAGCCTTCCCTTGACCAGCGCCATCGTTCGGGCGGGGAACTCCTTGACCAGCCGGTAATCGTGTGTGGCCATCAGCACGGCCATTCCTTCTTTGTGAAGTTTGATAAGAACCTTCTGGATTTCGTCGGCTACACGAGGGTCGAGGTTTCCCGTTGGTTCGTCGGCGAGGAGCAGAACCGGCTCGTTTACAATGGCCCGGGCAATGCACGCACGCTGTTGTTCTCCGCCCGACATCTCATGAGGCTTGGCGTGCGCGCGGTGGCTCAGTCCCACACGAGCCAGTGCCTGCATGACGCGTTCCTTTACTGCGCGGCCGCGCTTGCCCGTTGCGTACATGGCAAAAGCGATGTTCTCAAAGGCACTCCGATCAGACAGCAACTGAAAGTCCTGAAAGACCACGCCGAGCGAGCGTCGCAGATACGGAATTTCCTTGTCTGCGATGCGATCCGACTGGTAGTGCCCTACCCGAACGATACCAAAATCGGGCTTGAGGTCCATGTAGAGCAGCTTTAGCAGCGTACTCTTGCCACTCCCGGTCGGCCCGATGAGGTACACCATCTCGCCCTTTTCGAGCGTCAGGCTGAGGTCCCCGGCAACTTTCAAGCGCTCGCCAGAGTGGCCAGCATAGGAAACGGCTACGTTGCGAAGCTCGACGAGCGTTGATTCCACGAGGGAGGCGTTGGCGGTTTGAGAGGGCGTGGGAAACTAACCACGTAGCGGCCTCCTCAGCACGTGGTGGATACGTTCGCTTTGCTCGGTTGCTGGGTCGAACGAGAAGCCATCGTAACTGGCCTCCGACTCGAACGGTGACGCGTGAATCAGCCAAGTCATCTCTTCGAGCGAATATGCGCGTTGGACGTGTCGCTCTGTGTGTGTCTTTCCGTTAATATCAAGACGAAAGAGCGTTGTGTGGAGGCGCGTCTCCGCATCGTAGCGACTTGTGCGGAGGTAGCGGAAGTCTCCATCGCGGCCAGTGTCGTCAAAGCCGTCGGAGTGGTTGAGCGAGTTGGCTGGTGTGCTCTGGTCGAATATGAACACACCTCCTGGATTCAGGGCGTCGTGTGCGCTCGCCAAGACTCTTGCGACTTCTAGCGAATCGACGACGTAATTAATTCCGTCATACAACAGCAGTATGACATCGAATTGCCTGTGCGAAGGCACATCCCGAAAATCGATCTGCTCAAACGCAATGGGAAGTCGTTCCTGCCTTGCTTTCCGACGAGCAACTGCCAGCATCTCTTCTGAAAAGTCGGATGCTGTATAACTGAATCTTCCCGCTGACTGAAGCACGAGTGCCAGCGAACCCGTTCCACATCCGAGTTCCAGAATTTCATCCGCAGTTGGGTGATGCTGCTTCAGAACATCCAGGATGTAATCCGCCCACATCACGTAGTTAACGTGCGCCATTACGACATCGTAGCCGTCGGCAAGCAGCGTGTATGGCGGCGCAGAGCGCTTGTCGTCCTTGCTCACAGCACAGAAGCTTTTCTTCGGTTGGCAATGTCGGCGGCAAGTAGGATGGCTTGCTTCATTGAGTCAGCTGAGGCGACGCCTTGCCCGGCGATTCCGAATGCCGTTCCGTGGTCGGGCGACGTGCGGACGATGGGCACTCCGCACGTCACATTGACGCCCGCTCCCATTGCCAGAGCCTTGAACGGTGCGAGGCCCTGATCGTGGTACATCGCCAGAACGGCATCGAATTCCCTGTCGCCTCGTCGCCCGAAAAAGCCATCCGCTGGAAACGGGCCCGAAACGTTGAGCCCCGTCGTTTTCGCCTTCTCTATGGCGGGCTGGATGATCTCGATTTCCTCCCGGCCGATCACGCCGCCATCGCCCGCGTGTGGGTTAAGTCCCAACACAGCCATTCTTGGCTTCGTGATGCCGAAGTCTTTCGCTACCGAGCTTGAAAGCGTCTGGAGAGTTTTCAGAATGCGTTCATGGGTTACCAACCCAGCAACATTTCTCAGCGGCTCGTGGATGGTTAGCAACGCAACGCGTAGCGAGCCGGAGACCAGCATCATCACAACGTGATCGGCTTTGGTGCGCTCTGCCAGAAATTCCGTATGTCCGGGAAAATCGAATCCCGCAAGTTTGATGGCCTCTTTCGATATTGGCGCTGTCACCATCGCGTCGGCGTCGCCTGCGAGACAAAGATCGCAAGCTCTCTCCACGCATCCCATGGCCACGTTACCTGCCGCTGCGGTGATCTTGCCTGAGTGGACGCGGGCTCCAGCCAGATCAATGTTGACAACATTAACGTCCTCGGGTAACTCCAAATCGAGGACATCGCCCCATTCGCCCAACACGGAACGTGAGCCGACAACGATGTATCGGGCTCGCCCACAAACTTTGGGATCCTGAAGCGCTTTGAGCACCACCTCCGGCCCGATGCCATTCGGATCGCCCAATGTGATTGCAACGACAGGACGTTCGTACCCCGCCATTACAAAAGCGGGATGCAGGTCACGTTGTCTGTTAGCTCAACTTGCCGCGAGGTAAGGTCGAACCGAGAACGCACGCTAACGCCAACCGCGAGGCTGTCGTTGAACCATGCGCCCGATTCCGGACAATCCACACCTACCGCGTTCAGGCCTTCTTGGGTCTCAAATTCTTCTGCCGGCTCACCGTAAAACAAGCCGCCCTCTTTAATCTCGACAGGTTCCTCGTACAGAGTTTCGAGTACCGCCTGACCGGATCCGAGATCGACTACGCGGATGAGGTGTTCCTGCTCGGTTGTACGTTCGAGCAGCAACAGATCTCCGACCACGCCAAAAAAGGTTTGAGGATCGCCATCGGTTCCCGTTGAGAACGTAGCCTGCGAAGAAGACCCATTACATTGTGCTCGGTCGCTACCCGAGAAAACGGCAATCGACTCGCCAACCCCGCTTCTCGTGACACGAACGACGCGTTGCCCGTAGGCATAGCACGTCCCATCGTCCATCACCCAGAAGTGTTCGGGGATGTCTGAGCCCGGAATGCCCGGTTCACCCTGTTGCTGACGAACCGCTTGTAACGAATCTGAACGTGATCCCGTCGTTGCAGTGTCCGAAGATGTGCTCTCGTCGCTATCGGTTGCCGTTGAATCGCCGTCGCCACAGGCGGTGAACATGATTGATGCCAAGAGTAGGAAACAAAAGGATTTCATGTGCCTGCTGGTGGGGATACCCATAGTGTACCCTTGCAACGCCTTTCAGGCAATTAGATCCGCAAGATCCGTCAGGACGGCTGTAAGGAGCCGAACACCAAACCCAGTTGAGCCCTTTGGATGGTAGCCGCGCTCGGTATGACCAAATGCCGGACCCGCGATGTCGAGGTGAACCCACGGATAGCCATGATCTTCGGGGTCGTTTTGATCGCTGGTAAAGTGTTCTAGAAACTTAGCGGCGGTAATGGTCCCGGCTTCCCGACCACCGACGTTCTTCAAGTCGGCGACATCGCTTTCGAGCTGCTCCTTGTAGAAATCGAATAGCGGAAGTGGTGCGACGAGATCTCCCGTTGCCTTTCCTGCCTTCTCGAAAAGTGCGATGCGCTCGCTCGCTTGATCGTCTTCCTTTGTAAGCACGGCGGCCACGCGTGAGCCGAGTGCAACAACCTGCGCCCCGGTGAGCGTAGCGACATCTATCACCAGTTGTGGGTCGAAGCGACGAGCGTAGGAAAGGGCATCGGCAAGCAGCATGCGTCCTTCGGCGTCCGTGTTAAGGACTTCAACCGTAGCGCCCGAGTGCATATGGATGACATCGCCGGGAACGTAGGCGTCCTGCCCCGGCCGATTGTCGGTGGATGGAACCAGCGCAATTACGTGAAGCGGCAGCGCAAGCCGGGCTATTGCCACCATCGCCCCGATAACGACTGCCCCGCCCGACATGTCCATCTTCATATGGTCCATCGAGTCCTTCGTTGGCTTCAGCGACAGGCCTCCCGTATCGAACGTGACTGCCTTGCCGACCAGCACGATCGGCTTCGCGTTCACGGCGCTATCCGGTTGGTGCTCAAGTGTGATGAACGCAGGCGGTTGGATGCTGCCGCGGTTGACGGCCAGTAGCCCGCCCATGCACTCGGTTTCGATTGTTGCTTTATCCCAAACGTCTACGGATAATCCGACAGCCTCAGCAGCTTCCTTTGTTAAAGCACCTAGCCCCTGAGGCGTCGTTTCATCCGGCGATCGATTGACAAGGTCGCGCGCCAAATTCGTTGCTTCCGCGCAGATCTGGGCGGTGGTAATGGCTGCGTCGGAGTTTGCGTCTCCAACGACCATCAATGTTGACGGGCCCGGCCACTGAGCATCTTCGGCAGTCTTATAACGGAGATAGCGATAGGAACCAAGTACGAATCCTTCCACCGCTGCTCCAACGGTCTCAGAACTCTCAACTGCCAGCACAACGCTTTCCGATTTCAGCAAACCCGCCTGCGCCGCACCTTTCGCGGCGGCTATGCGCCACGAGTCGTTATCCGATTCAGCAACGGCCACGACGCAAACGCGCGATCCGTCTTCCGCATAGAATGAAACCGCCGCTTTGCTCGTTCGGGAATCCTCTGCGGCTTTGTCCGTCGCGGAACCGAATTTTGATCGCCAACTCTCTGGCGTCTGCTCGGCCGCAATCAAGAGTATCGTGAGATCGGCAGACTTGGCTGATTCCAGGCCGTTGATACGTTGGATTTCCATGCACGTTGATTAGTCGAGTTTGCCTTTAAAGGCGGAAAGGAGTGCGAGGTCGTCTTGAGAAATGTCTTCGTCTTGAGCAGTGATGGGGTCGCTTGACATAACATGAAGCGGCGCCTTGTCGATGACTTCCTTCACTACGGAGTTGAGAGGCTTGCCCCGGAGGTAAGCACCAGACGCATTCATATGCCCGCCGCCGCCAAATTGCGCAGCCCAACCATTTACCTTGCAATCCCCTTTTGAACGAAACGACACCTTTATTCCGTGAGGCGTTTCAAGGAAAATCAGTGCAGCAACTGCACCCGCAAGCCCTAGTGCATAATTGATGAGGCCTTCAGTTTCGTCGAAATATGCCCCACTCTCTCGCAAGATCTCCTGCGTAATGACCATGGAAGCCAGGCGCCCACTGTAGTGCGTCGTGATAGTCTCCAGAGCCCGGGAAAGGAGTCTCAGGCTCTCGCGTGTGCGTTGATCAAAAATATTGATGTGGATGGGCTCTGGAGAAATCCCGCCGCGCTCCAGAAGATCCGCGACGACGCGGTGAGTGCTTGGGCGAGTGGCTCCGTATCGGAATGATCCTGTGTCCGTCATGATCGCGGCGTACAACGCCGTCGCAATGTTTTCGTCGATGAGATTTGGGTCATGCCCCGCAATAAGCTCGTAAACCAGTTCTCCCGTTGACGCCGCCTCCGTTCGAACGCAGGCTAGGTCGAACCACGTCTCCGGATCAGGGTGATGATCCAATAGCAGCTTCTTGCCAGGAGCATCCTGAACGCGCTCGGCAACCTTTCCAAGGCGATGGGCTGCGCCGGTATCCACGACCATCACGACGTCTGCTGTAGCGAAGGCTTCTATCTGCGAAAGTTTGCCCTCTTCGTACTTCTCTACAAGCTCGCCACCGTGTTCATCTAACAGCCAGCCGAGACGCCGCGGTTCAGAATCAGAATTGATGACGACCACTTCCTTTCCAAGAGCTTTGAGAAAATGAGCGACGCCTAACTCCGAGCCGATCGCATCGCCGTCCGGACGAATGTGGCTCGTCAGAACAACCCTCTCCGCACCCAGGAGGGCGTTGTGGATGTCATCGATTGAAGCTGACGAGGATGCGGGCATGCTGTCTTGAAAAGAAAAGGTGCGTCAGTACAGGCGAGCCTCCCGGATGTTCGCAAAAAAAGAGGGACGCTGCACGCAGCATCCCTCCTTTCTCGTGTTCTTCAGGACAGGCAACTAGCGGAGACCGCCAATCTGATTGATCGGTACGTCGCCCATCGCTTCGTGGATTTGATCGCGGCTCATGTTCTGGCCCCGACCCTCAAACACGAAGCCGTTGGCCATAACTGAGATTTCGCCGGAGTTCGAAGAAGAGTCGTACTCCTCTTTCGCAGGGTTTCCTTCGAACTCGAACGTCCGTTCGATGCGCGTTTCAGTTTCGCGGTCAACTTCAACGCCAAATCCGAAAGCGGCCAATCCTGCAAACGGGATACCAGCAAGGTCCGTGACGGTCAATTCAAATATTCCCTCCTCTCCCTGAAACTCTGCGGTAGCGGTCGTGGTCGTGAATCCCATAGCGCCTTCCCGCGCTGACTCAATGCTAGTTCGGTCCATCCCCGCAATAGACTCTGGCATAGCATCGCGAAGTGCTTCGCGTTCAACAGGCTCATAGTCCTCCCCGTCCGCTCCTTCATTCATTGCGCCTCCAAGAGCTTCTCCAAAGGCGCCCATCGCCTCTGCGAAGCCTTCAGCGTTTTCGCTAGCCGCCTCCTCTAGTTCCTCCGCGGCATCCTGCAAGTCTTGGGCTGCCCGTTCTTCAGGACTCGGTCCGCAGCCACTCATTGCGGGAATGAGAAGCGCCCCGAGAAATAGGGTTGCTAGAAATCGGTTCATCGGTTTGATTGTCATATTTGGTGTGTGGGAATACGGTTTCGGTTAAGTATACGGGATTTAGCCGAGACAGCCGCCATCTCACATTGTCTCACTTTCGTACTAAAGTGAGACAACGGGGTCAGGTGGAGCACGTTCGTTCCTTTGTTGTAATTCGAACGTTGCCGTGCCGAATGGGAACAGCGTAGGCAAAGGACTAAACTGTCACCGCACAATTTCAGTCCAATGGCACACCGCACTCTCTTACTCCTCGTCCTTGCTGTCGTAATTGTTGCACTCGCGGCAATGGCAGGGATCTCCACGTTTGCGGAAGGAGCAGCAAAGAACCGCCAGGAAATGGTGTTTGCTCGGAGTGTGCAGCTGGCGGCCTATTCCCAGGAATGGTTCGCAACGCCGGAAGTATTTGGCGGGGGCAACGGTTCTTACTCAGAAATCGACATCTGGGAAGCGACCGGACAGAATGGTACAGGTGAATGGCTTGAGGAAGGTTCCGCGCGCTACAGCGTGGAACCCCTCCTCCGGCCCGGCCACGCGGTATTGACCGCTGAGGACACGGAACTGGAGATGCGCGTGGTTATGGTTTTTGATGGCAACTCCATCGTAAGCACGGATTACCTTGATCCGGGCGTCATCTTCATCGATCCAGAAAAACCAATAGAGCCGTAGGTTGCAGGCACTCCTTTGCCCTGCCTGACGAATGCCCATTGTAGCGCTTGAGTCCACCGTCATATCGCACGGACTCCCGTTTCCTGATAACGAGCAGGCTGCGTTACGATTGGAAGATTTGGTTCGCACCGAAGGGGCGGAACCAAGGACCATCGGCCTGATTGCTGGAAGCGTGATCGTCGGATTAAATGAAGGTCAGATTCATCGGCTAGCAACAGCGAAGGAAGTCAAAAAGGTTAGCCTGAGGGATCTCCCAGTTGTTGCGGCAAACGGAATGGATGGCGCCACGACCGTGGCTGCAACGATGCATTTGGCGCATCGCGCCGGCATTCGTGTGTTTGCTACGGGCGGGATTGGGGGCGTTCATCGGTCGGTTGGAACGAATCAAACATGGGATGTGAGCACAGACCTTGAGGCGCTTGCTCGGTACCCTATGGTCGTTGTTTGCGCTGGAGCGAAGGCTATTCTCGACCTGGTGGCCACGCGTGAAGTGCTCGAAACAAGAGGAGTAACAGTTGTGGGCTACCAGACTGACGAAATGCCCGCCTTTTATTCAATCACATCTGGACTGTCCGTTGATGTTCGATGCGACACGCCAGAGGAAGTGGCAATGCTAGCACGTTCTAAGGATGAACTTGGCCTGTCGCAAGCTTTGCTTGTAACGGTTCCTCCGCCAGCCCAAGTTGCGATTCCTGCGTCGGAAATAGAGCCAGCGATTGAAGTAGCTATTACTGAGGCGAAATCGAACAGCCTTCGCTCTGCTGAAGTAACTCCATTCCTGTTAAAGCGCCTCGGCAAGATCACGGGTGGACGAAGCCTTGCAACTAACATATCCTTGCTGGAGAAGAACGCTCGTGTAGCTGCGCAGATAGCCGTGGCAATGGCTACGACGACAGACCGCTAATCACCCCGGTTCTTCTGCATCGGCAGACAGAGGACGTCTATCTGCTCGGGTTCTGCGGTCTCCTGAATCCACTTCCAAAATTAGTCTCGGTCCACGATCCCACGTGACGTAGTTGTAAGCCCAGTTGAGCAGCACAGAAAGGCGATTCCGGAAACCGATCAAAGCGATTATGTGGATGAACAACCAGCCCAACCATGCGATCCAGCCCGTCAGAGAGAACCCGCTCGGTCGTTCAAGAATCGCCGCGTGCCGACCGATCGTGGCCATCATTCCGAGGTCTTTATAGCGGAAGGCTTCTGGTTTGAGGCCGCTACGTGATCGGATGATGGTCTTCGCAGCATGCTTACCCTGCTGAATTGCAACCTGTGCGACCTGTGGAAATGCTTGGCCCTGCTCATCCATTGCGCCGGAGAGATCGCCCGTGACGAATACTTCCGGATGGTTTGGAAGCTGAAGCGAATCGTTCACCACTATGCGACCTCCACGCCTCTGCTCAACACCCAATTTGTCGGCCAACGAAGTAGCCTGGACGCCAGCGGCCCAGATAAGCGTTTTCGCTGGAATCACTTTTCCTGACTTCAATTGTACGTCGTCTGACCGCACGTTAACCACTGCCTCCTCAAGCATCACTTCAACTCCGCGCTTGCGGAGCTGGTTCAATGTGTAGTCTCTGAGTTTGGCTTTGTAGCCACGCATCAGGTTACTTCCCATCTCAATCAGAATGAGTCGGGCGCGAGCCACGTCAAGGCCAGGAAAGTCTTTGCTCAGCACCTTCTTGAACAGCTCGTGGAGCGCGCCAGCCATCTCCACGCCCGTAGCCCCGCCGCCTACAATCACGAAGTTCAGCAAGCCATCTTCTATTCTGTCCGTGTCTTCGTTGGATTCCTCGAAGCAGCGCAAAATGTGGCTGCGGAGCCGGATGGCGTCTGCTGTGCTTTTGAGCGGAAATCCGTGCTCCTCCGCCCCTTCGACGCCGTAGTAGGCCGTCGTCAGGCCCGTCCCAATAATTAGATAGTCGTACGGAATTGG
>JAHEJB010000194.1 GCA_024639085.1 Rubricoccaceae bacterium
GAGGGTACGACTATGGCTGAACAACGCCTCCGTTTGCGCGACGTGCTCACACTCGCCGTACATTCAAGAGCAACTAAACCTCCGACGCTGTGGAGTGGCTTGAATCCCTCCTTCCTCTAGTATTTCTGCTGATTTACTACCTCGCCGGTGCGAAGAGGCGGCGAGAGAAGCGGGCTGCGCAAGCTCAACCTGTAGCCGAAGGCCAGCCTCCGAAGAAACAACCCACGCCGTTCGAACAGATCATCCAACAGATTCAGGATGCTGCGGAGCAAGCTCAAAATGAACGTCAACCCGCACAGCCAGAGCCGCCCACCGCATTCGTCGATACCGCACCTGCGCCACTTCTGCCCTCGGCGACATTGGAAACAGCAACATCAGATTTTCACGCCGTGGGAGGATTTGAACACGATCAGCACGGATTTGGAACTGCTAATCCGTTTTCGGAAGAGTCCTTTGAGCAGGCTCCGCCATCCCCAGCTCCGCCGCCTCACAAACCAGGGCATCTTGACTACGATCCACACGCTGGAAGTGGAACACGCACGTTAACTCAGATCAAACGACGTAGAGGGCCTCACTCAGCCGTCCGACGCCTAAGGCAGAAAGGTGGACTCAAGGAAGCCCTCATTATGAAAGAGATTTTTGATCGACCGTCACGTCGAAAGTAGGTTCGGCCTTGTTCTCTTGATAATAAAAGGGCTGATCGGGAAATCCGACCAGCCCTGAACTATTTGGTAGAATGGGTAGCTACATCTCTGTAGCCAACTCGTCGTCGCCGCCCTTCTTGAATACGACGGCACCGATGGCGCCGCTGATCGCGCCTAAAAGCGTACCAACGACTCCGCCAATAGCCAGACCAATAACCGGGTTGCTGAAACGCTCCATCATGGCGAGAGCACTATCAAGCTGCTCCTCGCTCATTCCTTGACCTTCCATCTGTGTGCGGGCGGCTTCAATAGGATCGGGAAGGATTCCCACTGAAATAAGCAGGTAGGCAATTGCTCCGGCTACCAGGGCACCGGCAAGGCCTGCCAGTGCGCCCATGCCAGCACCCTGCCCAGCTGGTACGGTGAGGTTGTGCGTCGACGTGTAGTGCCAAACCGCAACTAGACCGCTGCTAAACGGGACAAGGCAACCTAAAAGGCCCGCCACCATCCCTCCTCCTTGAAATAGAAAGTTGATCAGCAAGCCAAGAACGATATACACAATGGCGCCGATGAGAATGGATTGCGTCTTGCTAGGCATGAGCGGAGGGTGGTGGGTGAGACAAAGGTGAGATTGCAGGCTTGGGCTGTATTGAGGAAGCCGCTGATGGCGGGACTGCCATCGCACGTGCGAATGTATACCCAGCGGCCACCCCAAAAATGATCCCCGTAGCAGTGCGCGAAAACGGCGTGTTTGCCCAGATACCGAGCGCATCAATGCCCCAATCAAAGACCATGGGGACGAGGGAAAGAAACAAAATGGTTTTGAGACGTGGGGAGATTTTCGTGTCCACGTTTCGAAATACGGCCAAGGCCAACGAGCCCACAATTAGGCCAACGACCACGCCCGTGCAGCGGTGGCAGAGGGCGAGAGGAACGCCGCCAACTTGAAACGACCGCTCGGGGATTTGATGGCACGCCAGATCGAAACCCTGCATCAGCGCGTGTCTGAATCCATATCCCACAAAAGGAGGTAGCACGGCTAGCACCAAAACTAGCGTGCAGAGCAGCACAGCAACTCCCCACATGGTTGGTCGAAACTGTTCGGTCATGGCTCGCTGAGCTACTTGCGTCGTGCAATTTACTTCCATCCTTTAACACAGTCTTTACGGACGGGAGGAACCCTGTTTCACATTGCCCTGTTCTAGGCTGGCACTCTCAAGGTCTGAGTGCTAAAACTACTTTTCTCACGCAATCTCTCTGTAAAACATGGCAGCATCCATTACGCCGCTTGCCGACCGCGTGGTCGTAAAGCCGCAGGACGCCGAGGAAACCACCGCTGGTGGCCTCATCATTCCCGACACAGCCAAGGAGAAGCCGCAGCGCGGCACCGTTGTCGCCGTCGGCCCAGGTAAGGTCGAAAATGGCACAAAGGTGGACATGACCGTTAAGGCGGGCGACACCGTGCTCTACGGAAAGTACGCGGGCACTGAAATCACGCTCGATAACGACGACGTGCTCATCATGCGCGAATCCGACATCCTTGGAGTGGTCGCTGGCTGATTACTGAATCTTTGTTGCGACGTGGGCGAACAGCGTTTGCGTCACGCATCAATTCGGTAATCGTCCCCACCCCTTTCCCTTTTGATTCTCAAAATCAACCCAAACCATGCCAAAGCAGATCATTTTTGACGTTGAAGCGCGCGATGCGCTCAAACGCGGCGTCGACGCTCTCGCCAATGCGGTGAAAGTGACGCTCGGTCCAAAAGGCCGCAACGTCATCATCGAGAAGAAATTCGGTGCCCCTACGGTTACCAAAGACGGTGTTACCGTTGCCAAGGAAATCGAACTGGAAGACAGAATTGCCAACGTAGGCGCTCAGATGGTCAAGGAAGTTGCTTCCAAGACGTCTGATGTTGCTGGCGACGGTACAACGACGGCCACTGTGCTTGCACAGGCCATCATGAATCAGGGCCTCCGCTCTGTGACGTCGGGTGCTAACCCGATGGACATCAAGCGTGGTATTGATGCCGCTGTAACGGCTGTCATAGAAAACCTCGCTGGCCAGTCTCGCGACGTGGGCGGAAAGAACGAGATTGCTCAGGTGGGCTCCATCTCGGCCAACAACGACACGGAAATCGGCGATCTAATTGCCGAAGCCATGGAAAAAGTTGGCAAGGACGGCGTCATCACCGTGGAGGAAGCCAAGGGTACGGACACATCGCTCGACACTGTTGAGGGTATGCAGTTCGACCGCGGCTATCTCTCGCCATACTTCGTGACCGATCCAGACAACATGGAAGTGGTTCTCGAAGACGCGATGATCCTCATCCACGACAAGAAGATCTCTACGATGAAGGACTTGCTCCCGATTCTAGAGAAGATTGCGCAGACCGGCGCTCCCCTGCTGATCGTCGCTGAAGACATCGAAGGCGAAGCACTTGCAACCCTAGTGGTAAACCGTCTCCGCGGAACGCTCCGCGTGGCTGCTGTCAAGGCTCCAGGCTTCGGCGACCGCCGCAAGGCTATGCTCGAAGACATCGCTGTCCTCACGGGCGGCTCGGTTGTCTCTGAGGAGCAGGGTTTCAAGCTCGAAAATGCGACGCTTGACTCACTTGGCAAGGCCAAGCGTATCGTCATCACGAAGGACAACACGACCCTCGTAGATGGCGCAGGAACGCAGGACATGATCCAGTCGCGTATTGGCCAGATTCGTGGCCAGATCGACAACACAACCTCCGACTACGACCGCGAGAAGCTCCAGGAGCGCCTCGCCAAGCTTGCCGGTGGTGTTGCTGTTCTTAAGATCGGCGCCTCTACGGAGCCTGAAATGAAGGAGAAGAAGGCACGCGTTGAAGACGCGCTGCACGCTACGCGCGCAGCCGTGGAAGAAGGCATCATCCCCGGTGGTGGAGTCGCTTTCGTTCGCGCACTCGCAGCGCTCGACAAGGTGTCGACGGAGAATGACGACCAGAAAATTGGCGTTAGTATCGTCCGTCGTGCGCTCGAAGAGCCACTCCGTCAGATCGTGAACAACGCAGGCCTCGAAGGCTCTGTCGTTGTTCAGAAGGTCAAGGATGGCAAGGGCGCTTTCGGTTTCAACGCTCGTACAGAAGAGTACG
>JAHEJB010000067.1 GCA_024639085.1 Rubricoccaceae bacterium
TCCTGATACCGCCGCATCGCCCAGCGGCTGAGTCCGTCGCTTTCAGCTGTCCCGTTGGTCGAAACTGAGGCCGGTTCACTTTCCATCGCAATCAACCCAGCTGCCACGGCGGCAATTCGTTCCATCTCAGCGGAAGGCGCGAGGTCGTCAGGCTTGAAGTGCTTCGAGACGAATCCCGTATCAAAGTCGCCGGACTGAAACGCTTCATTTTGCATCACGAAGCGGCAGAATGGAATCGTTGTCTGGACGCCGGCGATGTCATACTCAGCCAGCGCGCGGTCCATGCGGGCGATGGCTTTCTCGCGTGTCGGAGCCCATGCACTGAGCTTCGAGATCATAGGGTCGTAAAACACAGGCACCTCATCGCCCTCCTCAACGCCTGCATCCACACGGATACCAAACCCAGAGGGCTGCCGATGCCGGAGCAGTAGGCCCGGGTCGGGAAGGAAGCCAGCCACCACATCTTCTGCGTACACACGGCTCTCAACAGCGTGGCCGTGGATTGAGAGATCATCCTGCGAGTACCCCAATTCCTCGCCTTCGGCGATGCGAATCTGCTCAGCGACCAGGTCCAAGCCAGTGATCATCTCCGTCACAGGGTGCTCCACCTGTAACCGCGTGTTCATTTCGAGAAAGTAGTACTCGCCGTCATCAAATAGGAATTCTATCGTTCCAGCTCCAACGTAACCGCAGGCCTGCGCGGCTTTGACTGCGGCCTCGCCCATTGCTTCGCGCAAACGCGGAGTGAGAACAGAGCTTGGCGCCTCTTCAATCACCTTCTGATGCCTGCGCTGAATTGAGCACTCACGTTCAAAGAGATGAACCACGTTGCTATGAGTATCGGCCAGAACCTGAAACTCAATGTGCCGTGGCCCGGTCAAGAACTTCTCGATGTACACGCGAGCGTCGCCGAAGGCATTGCGGGCCTCGCTCTGTGCACCGCGAAAGGCCGATTCGAAATCTTCCGGCTTCTCTACTACGCGCATCCCTTTTCCGCCTCCACCTGCCGCCGCTTTTACCAGAACCGGATAGCCAATCTCTTCAGCCGCTTTCGAGGCTTCATCAACATCATCAATCGCATCCGGTGAGCCCGGCGCCATAGGGACGTTAGCCTGCTGCATCAGCAGGCGTGCCTCCGTCTTGTCGCCCATCGTTCGGATCGCATTTGTCGGCGGACCAACGAATGTGATTCCAGCCTCCGCGCAAGCTTCAGCAAACACAGCGTTCTCTGAAAGAAAGCCGTATCCGGGATGAATGGCATCGACCTTCGCCGATTTTGCCACATCCAGAATCTTCTCGGCTACGAGATATGATTGATTTGACGCCGCAGGTCCGACGAGGTAGGCTTCGTCGGCCATCCTTACATGCAATGCTGCCTTGTCCGCCTCCGAAAAAACCGCTACAGTTCGAATTCCGCGCTCCTTGCACGTCCGCATGACGCGCACGGCGATCTCGCCCCGGTTGGCAATGAGCAGTTTGCGGATGGGTTTTGGCATTGTCGAATCGGCAATCAGCGGGAAGGAATCTAACCGTTCGACGGTCCGCTTCCTGAAATCAGTCTATCCAAAATGGAATGAAGCGCAACATTGGACCTTCCTACGTCAACGAAAAGAGATTGGTCATCCGGAAGTCCGACACGCAAGCCATTTACATACCGCTCAACGGCACGCAATGAACCAATCTCGTACGCGATTAAATCAAGCTTTCGCGTGATCAGAAGCAATCTTTTGCTGACGACGGCTATCTGGCCTTCCTTCTGTCTTCCGAAAAGAGCTTTGACGGGAATGCGAAGGCGTTCTGTTTCCCCCATGTTGAACCGAGCTCGTTGGGATCCCAAGAGCACGCGTAGACGGGCATAATTGAGTCGCTTCCACTTTCCCGACGCGACAAAATGGCCAATCTCTCCGGGAAGTAGTTCAACCCCCACATCGACTTTTGGTAGTGGACCATTCAAGACATTCCATGCCTCTTTTGCGCTTTTCAACAGATCACCGACGTCTCCGGGAATCACGACTTCAAATTCCTTTTGCAAACTCCGAATACTCCCCTCTTCTTCCGGCGAAAGCATCCCGTCACATAATGCACGGGCTACGGCGCTGAGGAGCTTTTCGCGCGCCATCTGTTCGTATGTCCCCTCGGCACGCTGAGGGTCCAGCCCGAGCGTGTGTTGGAGCTTGTACAGGAGCAGACGCTCTTCGAACGTGACGCAGTCATCCGACAGGACATTCGAAACCGTTCGACCAAATGCGCGCTCATGGACAGGCTGAAGGTCGAGCGACGACAGAAAGAGAGTTCGAGCGAGATGAGCCAGAAGCTGCCGATTGCCCTCGTTGAGATCTCCTTTGTCCAGGCAGTGATCGAGATAGGCAGTGTAATAGTGTCGGCGCTCGTCAAGAAATGCAGCCTTTAGCTTTACGCCATGTTTTCGGCAGATGCGCAGCGTTTCAGACGGACCACAATCATGGATCGACTCAGCAGACGACAGCAGGTTGTGGATTTCGACCCAAGCATTCCACTTCGGCTCAACACCCAGAACCCGGTCGAGTCGCTGTGGCTTTTCGTAGTCGAGGAGGTCGAAAGGCAGCACGATTCGCGGTTTTAGGCCACAGCTTCGGTCTTTCGCGCCATCATCGCCCGCTTTCGTTCGTGAGGATCCGTGTGGCGCTTCCGAAGGCGCAGTGACTTCGGCGTGGCCTCAATCAGTTCGTCGTCGCGAATGAATTCGATGGCTTCCTCAAGCGATAGTACGCGTGGCGGGTCCATCTTTACGAACAGATCGGCGCTGGCAGCACGGTGGTTCGTCAGCTTTTTCTCTTTGGTGATGTTCGCTTCGAGGTCTTCGTCGCGGGCATTCTCGCCGATGATCATGCCGCCATATACGTCATCGCCAGGCGAAACGAACAGTTGTCCGCGCTCCTGCAGGTTCACGACTGAATATCCCGTCACCTTGCCGTTTCGGTCGGCCACGAGAGCTCCGGACGCGCGGTGCGTGATCTGCCCCGCCCATGGCCGGTAGCCGTCGAATATGTGAGTGAGCAATCCCGTGCCCTTGGTGTCCGTAAGGAATTCGGTGCGATAGCCGATAAGCCCACGCGCCGGTATCTCGAACTCCATGCGAACGCGTCCCGAGCCGTGGTTGACCATCTGCGCCAGCTGTCCTTTTCGCGTGCCCAGCTTTTCGATGACGACGCCCATGAATTCTTCGGCTACGTCAATGGTGGCGCGCTCGAAAGGCTCGTGCGTCTTGCCATTGATTTCCTTGGTGATCACTTGCGGCATGCCCACGGCAAACTCAAAGCCTTCACGGCGCATCTGCTCGATGAGAATGGCGAGCTGTAACTCGCCACGCCCGAAGACGAGGTGACGATCGGGCGTTTCGGTCTCCTCGATTCGAAGCGCAAGGTTGGATTCGCCTTCGCGCTCCAGGCGATCTTTGATGTTACGCGAGGTCACAAACTTCCCTTCACGACCTGCAAACGGCGAGTCGTTGATACGAAACTCCATCGACAGCGTAGGCTCATCGACGTGAAGCGCGGGCAATGGTTGTGGGTCGTCGGCATCAGCTATGGATTCGCCCAGTCCAATTCCCACCATCCCGCCAATATGCACAACTTCGCCTGCAGACGCCTCCGTAACGGCCACGCGATCCAATCCTTCGTTGACGAACAGGGCGGTCACCTGCGAGGGCTTTTTTGCCCCATCTCGACCGCAGAGCACCACGCGTTGTTTCTCGCTGAGCGTTCCGTTTACAACACGGCCAATAGCCATCGGTCCGAGGTACGCATCCGGCTTGACATCCGTGATGAGCACCTGAAGTGATGCATCCGGGTCGCCTGCCGGCGCGGGAATAGTATCCAGGATGGCGTCGTAGATCGGCTTGAGGTCACTCAACGGTTGGCTTAGATCTGTTGTGCACTGCCCGTCCTTCGCAACAGCGTAGATCACCGGAAACTCTATCTGTCGCTCGTCGGCATCGAGGTCGATAAACAGGTCATACACCTCATTCAGGACATCTTCTGCACGGGCATCCTGCCGGTCGATTTTGTTGATGACAACGATGGCGGGAAGACGCAAATCCAGCGCTTTGGAGAGCACGAAGCGAGTCTGCGGCAGCGGGCCTTCGGCTGCATCCACTAGCAGCATCACGCCGTCCACCATTCGGAGTGTGCGCTCTACTTCGCCACCAAAGTCGGCGTGGCCTGGCGTATCTACAATGTTGATTTTGTGATCTCCAACGCGCACAGCCGTGTTCTTGGCCATGATGGTAATGCCCTTTTCGCGCTCTAGATCCATCGAATCCATGACACGCTCTGCCACGTCCTGGTTGTCGCGGAATGTGCCGCTTTGCCACAGCAACGCGTCCACGAGCGTGGTTTTGCCGTGGTCCACGTGGGCAATAATGGCGATGTTGCGAATAGATTGCTGCTGCATGATGACTCTACCTAATACAAAAAGGGCACGTCAAAGCGCGCCCAGGGGGATGTGGTAACCTATTGAATGCTCTTGCCCTCGGGGGCGAAGAATGCGGGGAATTGGTCAGTCCTCGCCCGTCACAATCTCTGTAAACACTACCTCCCCTGTGCGCAACATCCGACGGGTGTACGGATGGCAGAGCTCGCACTGCGTCCCAAAATGCACGTGCTGTTGTAATTCAGGGACTGTGGTTGAGTTCGTCGCCTCCGCAACCTCCTTCAATTCGGCGAAGGTGCAGAGGAAGCAGTAGCAACGGTCGATGCGGATGTCTTGCATTATTCCAGTCCTTCACGTACAACAAGTGTTGACGGCGCAATACCTGCTGTGAAAGACTCAATTTCCTCGCCCGTCCGATCCGCGATTGTCACAGTTCCTGCCGAGGCGTAGTCGGCAAGCGAGCCGATCAACAATTGATCGTTCACATCGTTGTACCCAACTGCGCCAATGAAATGACCTGCCGGAATTCTCGGCGTGATTGATTCGACGAGGCCATTCGTTCTTGTGTCATAGCGGAGCAGTTCCGCACCCTTGACAGCCCACACCTCGTTACGCCCGGAAACAAGAATGGCGTCCTGCCCGATAGCGCCGCCACCATGTTGTGCGTCCATTTCCATACGAGCTATCTCAGAACCCGTCGCACCGTCAAGAACAACAGCCGCTCCGTTCGTCTGGCCGATGACTTCAAATGTTACTGGATCGTAGAGAGTCTGGCCTGTACAAAAGATCCAGATTTCGTCGTCATCATCGGCCATCAGTCCCCGTGGTCCGTCACAACCCACGTCGAGGGTGTTTGAGACACTTCCCGAAGCCAGGTCGATCATCGATACCGTTGTACCGGAGCCAAAGCCACTGTTTGCCACAAACAGATTTCCGTTCGATAAGGCAAGGCCTTCGGGGTTAAAACCAACCTCAATCGGCGTTCCGAGCGTGTTGTTCGAGAGATCGACTGGCGTCACTGTCATTGCGTAGAGGTTTGTTACCCAAAACGTGTTGCCGTCAAGAACTGCACTTCGTGGTGTGTTGATGTCGATCTGAGCCGTGCGCTGATTCGTGGTGAGATCCACAATGTCGATGCGCCCACGACCCGTCGAGAATGAGTCGTCGAAATTCAGGAGTACGAATGCACGCTCATCGTCTATCAGCATGTTCTGAACGAGGCCGCCGAGGTTCGGGACGGCGTCAGCGTCTGTCTGGCCAGTCGTCGGATCGTAGACAGATACGGAGCCGTTGTTGTCGGAGAAGTTGCCCTGATTGCCGACGTAAATGCCCGAAACGATTCGGACCGCCGGATCACTTGAATCGCAGGCCGCGAATGCGAAAAGGAAGAGCAGAGAGAATAGTGACAGGCGTTGCATGGATGCTAGTTCGTTTGAATGGTTAGCCGCACGCTGAAGTGGCGCGGCGGCATCACGTAGGATTGAATAACCTCGTAGTGGAGATCCGTAAGATTTTCGGCAGCAATTGCGAGCGTGGCACGAACCGGCCCGAGTGAGCGCCTATAACGGGCCTGGCCTTCGAAGATGATGTAGGAATCGAGGCTTTGACTAGCATCCGAAGTAGTATTTCGGCTTCCGACAGATTGAATTTCTAGATCCAGACGGAACGCGCCCATTGTGGCTGATGCCCATGCCTTGGCCGCCCATTTCGGGACATAACGCAATTGCTGATTGTAGCTGGAACTCAATCGATCCGATCGATCACGCGCGTCCGTGATTGTGGCGACGCCACCGGTTTCAACCAACAGGTTTCTGCTTAGAAGCCACGTACGGTCCAACGATGCCTCCAGACCCACCACACGCGTTCGGGCAACGTTCTCGGGCGCGTAATAGCCATCCACGGTCGGAGACCAGACGATTTGGTTGCGAGCCGTGGCGCCGAATGCAGTGAGTTCAGCGTTGATCTGATTTGAAGACCACAGAACCCCCAGATCGCCAGTCCAAGCTGTTTCGGGTAGCAAATCCAGGTTGCCTCCCGGCTGCCAGAAGCGGTCGTTGAAAGTGGGCATTCGAAACGACCGACCAATGCTGGCTTTCATTCTGAACGCTGCCGAGTCAAGCGGTTGCCAATTCACTCCTAGTTGTGGACTCAGTGCCAGCTTACTTTCGCCGCCAGAGGGCGCGTAGACGTCCATCCGAAGGGCCGGGTAAATCCGCATCCTTCCTTGGGTTCGTGCAGCCGTCAGAGCAAGCGCGGCGTTGGCGGCCGAAGCATTGCTGGCAAGGCTCGGATGCTCCGCCTTCCCCGCGCCAATCATCGCATCGCCTGTCAGGTGCCAGCCCGAAATCCGGGTTAGATGGGCGCGGAGATCGAATGACGCAATGGTCGTGCGTCCTGTATCGTCGATGGCATCTGGGCGATTCGATGGGAATGGGCTTGCGTAACGCAAACTGGATCGCTGGAGGTAGCCACCCGCCTCGATGCGACCCCACGAGGTGTTCTGAGCACCATCCAGCCAGAAACGTGCGATCCGATCCCATTGCCTCGCGCCAACGGAGTCTGTCCCGCCTAACCCACGCTCAGCGTTGGTCATCATCAATGCACCGCGAACCGAGGTCGCGCCAGCCGAATACGTCACAGCTCCGTAGCCAGCCAATCGGTTGCGGTCCCATCCGGAGTTGCGAATGAGCGGTTCGCCGATCAGCGAGCGGTCGGAGTAGGAAAAGTCCTCATCGGCGTTCTCGCCTTCTGCCGCGATGATCGCACTCCAACTTCTAGCTTGGCCGGATATTACGCCTCCGATTCGCTGTTGGCCCCACGCCCCAACCTCGGACGCAAGGCGAGTCGAAAAGCCTTCTGTTGGCCTCACCGACCGCAAATGAACTACACCTCCGAGCGCATCGGTACCGTACAGCGCTGAACTACCGCCACTCAGAATCTCAACCGACTCCAGCATTACGGTCGGCAATAGCGACACGTCCAATTGGCCAAGTTGCGGATCCGCCAAGCGCCTTCCATCCAGCAAAACCAGGGTCTGCGATGCCGTGGAACCGCGAAGCGACATCGACGCGAGTCCACTGGAGCCATAGCGGCGGATGAACAAAGGGCCTCGGGACTCCAGCAAATCCGCTACACTCGTTGCACTGGCTGCGTTGATGGCGTCGCCGTCCAGTAGCGTCACCCTTGCCGGGGCATCGCGCGACGGAACCGGAACCCGCGCGGCAGTAACCGTCACCGCCGGCAACGTGGTATCCGCGGCCACCGGCGTGTTGGTGGTCTGGGCCGCGACGGGCGTGGCGAGGAGCAGAATGAAAAGAGAGCGCAACAAAAGAACCCGATCCTCAAAGCGAGAACCGGGCAGCCGATGCGATCTGGAAGAGCGCGCAGCGCCTCGGTCCCCTTTTCCCGGAGGACGTGGCGAAAACGCGTCTGGCAGGTCTCCTGGCTCGCGGCTAAGCGTCGGAGGCCTCAGCACGTGCCTTCCCTCCCAATCGTAGGAAGTGGCACGGTGCTTCGCGGGCATCCAACAGGCCGCCTACAGTTGCGGGTACAGCTCCGGAATTGCTAATGGATGATGGGAAATGTCAAATGGTTGATGGACGACCATCTTCCATTCTCCATTCCACATCTATCATTCTCAGACCGGATTCCCTTTTATCCCGATGCTTAGGCTGCGCTTAGCACAGGCCGCTCGGGACCAGAGGCGTATGAGAGAGAACGAGACCGAATGTAGCTACAACGATCTTTCCTACAAGCGAAGATGGGGCGCAGGTCAGTTCGTCTCCTGCTTCACAACCAGCCGCGCGAAGTACGCAATCAATCCCACAAACAACGCAAAGGCGATCCAAGGCGCGAGCGCTCCAGCCCATTCGTATCCGATGGTCCACGGCGTCTGGCCGCGAGATACAGCGTAACCCGCCGCTCCAGCGATGACCACGCCTATGAGGCCTTCACCACCAACGAGGCCGGAACCAAAGAGGATGCCCCTGTCGCGACGGGCGGTTTTCTCTTCCTCTGAGGAAGCGCGGCGCTTGAGCGTGAGGCGCAGTAATCCGCCGAGGAAGACGGGGAACATGGTAGAAACGGGGAGATAGACTCCAACTGCAAACGGCAGCGACGGAATGCGGAAGATCTCCGCGACGATTGCGATGCCTGCGCCAATCCCTACAAGCACCCACGGCAGCGATTGTGCAAGGACGCCGTCGATGACGAGTTGCATCAGGGTGGCCTGTGGCGCGGGAAGCTCCTCGCCGCCGAAGCCATACGCGTTGCCTAAAAGTAGTACGGTGAGCGCGACAAACGCAGCCGAAGTAAGGACTCCGGCCAACTCGCCAGCCTGCTGCCTTCGGGGCGTAGCTCCAAGCAAAAAGCCCGTTTTCAGGTCCTGCGAAGTGTCGCCGGCGATTGAAGCCGCGATGGCAACTACCGCACCGACTGTCAGCGCGGCCACCTTACCCGCGTCATCGGTCCAACCGAGCAGGAGGAAGACGGACGCCGTTCCCAGCAGCGTGGCAATTGTCATCCCGCTCGTAGGGTTCGACGTTACGCCGACGAGGCCGACGATTCTTGAACTGACCGTGACAAAGAAAAACGCGAAGATGATCACGAGCAATGCGGCTAACGCCCGACCCAGCGGCATGTCGATTGTGCTGAACGCCTGTGGGATTAGCGTGAGAACCACAAAAATCACGACGACACCGATGCCGACAACCTTCAGTGAAAGGTCCTGCTGCGTGCGTGGAATGCCCGCATCTTCGGCGCTGACGCCCATGCGCTCACGGATCTGCTTTGCGCCGATGCGGAAGCTCTCGATCATCGTCGGGATGCTCTTTATCAGCGTAATCAGTCCGCCTGCTGCCACGGCGCCCGCGCCGATGTAGCGGACGTAGCGCGTCCAGATCTCCGGCGCTGACATCTCCGAAATCGTCTTGACTGTCTCAGGGAACAGTGGGTCGACACGCCCCTCGCCCCACGTCGCGATGATCGGAATTATTACGAGCCATGAAAGCAGTCCACCGCCAACCATTATCGTGGCAATGCGCGGACCAAGGATGTAGCCCACACCGAAGAGTGCTGCGCTCACATCGCTGCCAAGTTGACCTTTCTTCAGGAACGGAATGTGGACTTCCAACTCGTCCGGGATAACGCGAAGCCATCCGGTGAGGCCTTTCAGCAGCGCGCCAACGCCTAATCCAAGAAAGACATTCTTTGCTCCCGCGCCACCCGTTTCGCTGGCCTTGAGGACTTCGGCACAGGCCGTTCCTTCCGGATACGGTAGATTGGGATGTTCCTTTACGATGAGGTAACGCCGCAAGGGAATCATGAACAGCACGCCGAGCAGCCCGCCGCACATCGCCAGCAGCGTAATTTGGACGACGTTGGTGTCGAAGCCCCAGAGAAACAGCGCCGGCAACGTGAAGATGACGCCGCTCGCCACCGAACTAGACGCTGATCCCACCGTCTGGGACATATTTGCTTCGAGAATGCTGCTCCCCACTCCCGCGGCCTTGAGGGCGCGGAACAGCGCCACCGTCATCACGGCGACCGGGATCGACGTGGAAATCGTCAATCCTGCCCGAAGCCCGAGGTACGCGTTGGCGGCACCGAAAAGGATGCCGAACACGATCCCTGCGATCAGCGCCTTGAGCGTTGCCTCTGCTGGAGACTCTCCAGCCGGAACGTACGGATCAGGCATCGCGCCTTCGTCGACGGGCAGAGAGGAGGACGAGGCGTCAGACACGGGTTAGCGTTGGGTTCAACTGTTCTGGATGGCAGAATGTAGGCACGCGCGCCCAATTTGGGCTAATCTGGCCTCCGGGATACGCCAAGCTTCGTTTCCACAAGCACGTCGGTGCAAGACTAGAGAACGACGACCGTCCCCCGCGCTGGAATCTGCACGTCCTGATAGCCTTCGTCGTTCATCGTACCGCGGAGGAGTTCCTGCCGCTCCAGATCGCCGTGGACCAGGAAGATGGATTGCAGGCGTTCGCGGTCAAGTTTGGAGGCGAAATCGAGGATGCCAGGTTCGTCGGCGTGGGCGGAGAAGTAGTTCATCACCACGACTTCTGCCTTCAGCTTGTGCGATTCGCCGAAAATCTTGATTTCAGGCCGCTTTTCAACTATCCGCCGACCGAGCGTGTGCTCAGCTTGAAAGCCGACAATCATTACTGTGTTTCGCGTGTCTTCTACGTTGTTGCGCAGGTGGTGGAGGATGCGCCCGGCCTCGGCCATCCCGCTCGCCGAGAGAATTACCATCGGGACTTTCATGGTGTTTAGCTCTTTTGATCGTTCGACATCGCGGACATACTCCAGTCGTTCAAACCCGAACGGATTGGGGTCGGTAAGCATGTAGTCGAGTAGTTCGCGATCGTAGCATTCAGGATGAGCTTGAAACACGCCCGTCACGTTCACGGCCAGCGGACTGTCTACAAATACAGGGATTTGCGGGATGCGGTCCTCGTTCCATAGTTGATCGAGGGCATATACAAGTTCCTGCGTACGTCCGACCGCAAAGGCAGGAATAATGACTTTACCGCCGCGTGCTGACGTCCTGGTGAGCACGTCGACCAGGGCGTCTTTGGCTCTTCCATGAGGCTCGTGGGTTCGGCCACCGTACGTGGATTCGCAGATCAGCCAATCCACATCCAGCATTTTCGCCGGGTCGTTGAGGATCGGGCGGTCCGGGTTCCCAATGTCTCCTGTAAAACCCAGGCGTTTTTCTTTTCCGCCCTCGCTAACCGTGAGCGTCATCGTAGCAGAGCCAAGGATGTGCCCAGCGTCTCGGTAGCGGACTTCCAGATCATCACACGGCTTGAACGGATAATCGTAGGGCATCGACACGAAGAGGTCCAGAACAGCTTCGGCGTCTTCCATGCTGTATAGGGGCTCAATTTCCGTTTGCTTCTTCTTGCGAATCTTTCGGTTGTAGAAGTCCGCGTCCTTTTCCTGGATGTATGCGCTATCCCGCAGCATGAGCGCGCAGAGGTCATACGTGGCGTGCGTGCAATACACCGTTCCGCGAAAGCCATCCTTATACAATCGTGGTAACAACCCCGAGTGGTCGATGTGCGCATGCGAGAGTAGCACAAAGTCGATCTCCTGTGGATCGGCAGCGAACTCTGTGTTCAGCTTCTTCGCATCTTCCCTTCGGCCCTGATAAAGCCCGCAATCCAGCAGCATTTTATGGCCGTTGTCAAGTTCGAGAAAGTGCTGCGATCCTGTAACGGTTTGGGCGGCTCCCCAGAAGGTGAGTTTCATGTAGGCTTGGTTCGGTCTCCTGCAAACTAGTAATTCGAACTGCTCCCTTTTTCTCTTGTCATTCTCAAGTCGACCTCCTTTCAATCTCCACTGACCGGGGGGAGAGTTTCAAGCAAAAAGAAGGGCCACCCCCGAAAGCGGAAGCGGCCCTGATCCAAGTCTTGGCGTTGTGGTCGGTTAATCGACCCCCTGGACCTGTCCTGTTTCGACGTCGGCGCGGAAGTCCCGGCCATCAATCGTAATAATTGCGTCGCGAATGTCGCCGTCGCCATCGCCGAAGACAATCGTAAACGTCTTCGTGATCTCACGTTCTACGTACGAATCGCCACGTGTGAACGTGATTACTGCATGGTAGACACCCTCGATCGTTCCGCTTACGGCTGTCCGCCACAAATGACGGTCGCCTGGAGGAGCCTGGAGGTCTGTGAGCGTCATAGAAAGCTCATAGGCCAGCGTGCGCTCGGCGTTGCGGGTGTAGAGCGTATCTGTTGCAGCACGGTTATACGTACCGTTGATCGTCAACAGCTCCGTGTGGATGTCGGCAACGTTCAGATCTGCACCGATGTCGAGTAATTCGTGGCTGAAGCCCGGCGCACGGCGAAGTCCTTCGCCGTCGATGATGTCGAAATTGACCGCATCAGCATCAGCGGGATACTGAACGGGCGCGTCACCATTCAAGAACTGAAACGTGCCAGTTCGGCTGAAGAGCGCATAAAAGAGGCCATCCGGACGGCCACGTTCGCATTCAATAAAGCCTGTCCATGTGAACGTGCTCTCGTCGTACGAGCGTTCACGTATACAGCCACTGCTATCGCCACCTTGAGAATTCTGAACGTCGGAGGCAACATCGGCAGCCGATGCGACCACATCAAGCGCACCGCCGCCTTCCAATGAAAGGGCATTTGCGATTGAGACGGCAGCATCCTCCGTCGATGAGATGTTGGCGTCGCCACCTTGGACGACCGGAGAAGCGTTATCGCAACCTGCAAGCGCGAGTGCAACGAGGAACGTTGCGAAAAGCGAGAATCTTAGTGCTTTCATGATTCTGGGGGGATTGTGATTGGACTTATTAGCGTTTACCCCCAAGTAATCGCCATTCAGGCCTTCAGGATGTTACAGAGTTGTCGCGATTCCACGGGAACGTAGTCGCACTTCAAGCACAGATTCATTCTCACGCCCAATCTGTCGCAGAAACGCGTCAGTTTACTGCCGCTCACGAATCCGCTTAGCCAGTTGCTCCACTTCCTTCTCATCGGTTAACAGATCATTGTCCAACAGCGCCGGGTCAATTCTGGAAACACCAGCCGCCTGCGTTTGCTGCTCCAATTCATAGTGCTCGCTGGTCACTATGGCTTCCAGGTTTTCTACGCGCTTACGGAGCCTGTCGCGCTCATCCGCCGCTTCGTCCAATTGTTCGGCGAGAGCTTCAATCAACAACCCGTCACCCGAGCCAGCGGCGCGGTGTTTGGCCGCTTCTGTGAATGCCCACGCGATGATGGCGACGAGAGGAACTAGAACCCAGATCATAGCGAGAGAAAGTTACTGACCGACCTAGTCGATCCAGATGGTCTTTGCGTTGACGAATTCGAGCATGCCGTTTCGTGAAAGCTCGCGGCCGTAACCACTGTCTTTCACTCCGCCAAACGGCAGGTTCGGATGGCTCTTCGTCATTTCATTGACGAAGGCGCATCCGCAATCTAGCCTACGAGCAATGGATTCACCTTTGTTGCGATCCGCTGTAAAAACGGCTCCCCCGAGACCGAACCGGGAAGCATTGGCTAGCCGGACTGCATCGTCTGCATCCTCGGCAACAATCAACGAGGCCACTGGTCCAAAAATTTCTTCCTCAAACGCCACGCTGCTTTCCTTTACGTTTGTCAGAACCGTTGGGGGATAGTAGAAACCGGCTCCTTCGGGAATAACTCCACCACAAAGGATTTCCGCGCCATCCTTTTTCGCGCGCACGACCTGATCGTGGATCTCATCCCGCAAGTCCTTTCTAGCAAGTGGCCCAATATCGGTTGTTTCGTTCATCGGATCGCCGACTTTCAGCCCTTCCATCGCTGCAACAAATCGATTCGTGAACGCTTCTATAATCGGTTTTTCGAGGATAAATCGCTTCGCTGCGATGCAGCTTTCGCCATTGTTTTGCGTCCGAGAATTCACGCCGGTCGATACAGCTTTATCCAGATCAGCGTCCGCGAGAATGATGAACGCATCAGAGCCACCTAGCTCCAAAACGGAAGGTTTGATGGCCTCTCCGGCTGCTTGCGCAACGGCTCGGCCCGCACCTTCGCTTCCTGTGAGCGTCACGGCGCGAACGCGCTCATCGCGGATGATGCCATCCACTGCACTTGTCTCGACGGGCAGATGCTGAAAAACGCCTTCCTCAAATCCTGC